>NZ_AQGQ01000309.1 GCF_000388115.1 Aeromonas molluscorum 848 | reverse complement strand
CCCGTCGCCTTGATGATCCCCTGCCACAGAGTCATCCAGCAAAACGGCAAGCTCGGCGGCTATCACTGGGGCGAGACCCGCAAACAGGCGATACACGCCTGGGAGGCGGCGAGGTATGAGTGAGGTAGACACCGTGATGCTCGGGCTGACAGGGGAAACACAGAACCTGCAGGTCAAAAGGCAACAGACCATCAGATATCGCCGGACAGTCACTCGGCGATATCTGATGGTCTGTATGAGAGAAATTTAGAGGAGGAGAGCCCCCCCTTTGCAACTTTGTCACGGGCACGATAGTGTTCGGATATCCATGTTCCGCGACCACAATGGTTTTAAAAGCAAAGCCAATGCAGTACGGCTGACCCAAGATCATTAACACCTTGTGTGCCCATAATTCTCGTTTATGTAGCCTAACGCCTTGTTAAGGTGTAAGGCACGCAATACCAAGACTTCTGAATACCACCTTAACCACTAAACCTAAGGAAGGTGCGAACAAGTCCCTGATAT
>NZ_AQGQ01000308.1 GCF_000388115.1 Aeromonas molluscorum 848 | reverse complement strand
AAAATGGCTGGGGTACTAGGATTCGAACCTAGGAATGGCGAGATCAAAACCCGCTGCCTTACCGCTTGGCGATACCCCAACAATGTCCTTCAACAGCACGAGTGCTGACAAAGAACCTTAACATTACTGAGACACTAGGTAAGTAACCTAATCACGTTGGCGAGATCGCAATCCCTCACGTTTATCACAGCATGTCATCGACAGGGTCAATGACAGGTAAAATGGCTGGGGTACTAGGATTCGAACCTAGGAATGGCGAGATCAAACCCGCTGCCTTACCGCTTGGCGATACCCCAACTGCAACTAGAAACTGGTGGCTATGACGGGATTCGAACCCTAGTAGACCCTCGTCATTATGAGTGCGATGCTCCTAACCAACTGAGTCTACATAGCCGTCTTGTATGCGACCGAGGTCGTACTACAAGTAAAATGGACTGCGTTACCAGGATTGCACTGGATGCGTTGACGGGATCAATCCCTCACGTTTACCGCAGCGACTCATCGACA
>NZ_AQGQ01000307.1 GCF_000388115.1 Aeromonas molluscorum 848 | reverse complement strand
GAAGGCTACGGGGTCGACACCACGGCGCCGCTGGACTTGGCCATCACCCTTGATGCCAACATCACCGACGACGACGTCATCAACGCCGCCGAAGCGGGTCAGCAGATCCCGGTCAGCGGCACCGTGACCGGCGAGTTCAAGGAAGGGGACATCGTCACCCTGACCGTCAACGACAAACCGTTCACCGGTCCGGTGGCTGCCGATGGTCGCTTCACCATCCTGGTGGCGGGCAGCGACCTGGCGGCGGATACCGACCGCACCATCGATGCCAGCGTGACCAGCCACCGTACCCGTCGGTCGGGCACCTAGCCGCCCACCGCGACCGACAGCGAAGGCTACGGGGTCGACACCACGGCGCCGCTGGACTTGGCCATCACCCTTGATGCCAACATCACCGCCGACGACGTCATCAACGCCGCCGAGGCCAAGCAGGACATCCCGGTCAGCGGCACCGTGACCGGCGAGTTCAAGGAAGGCGACACCGTCACCCTGACCGTCAACAACACCGACTACAGCGGCAAGGTGAGCGCCG
>NZ_AQGQ01000306.1 GCF_000388115.1 Aeromonas molluscorum 848 | reverse complement strand
CTTCATAAAGAAGTCAAAGACATAGATTGAACATCACATTCAATGCATGGCTTTTGCTTCTCGCAAATTCAGTACCCGATTATGGTGGAGCTATGCGGGATCGAACCGCAGACCTCCTGCGTGCAAAGCAGGCGCTCTCCCAGCTGAGCTATAGCCCCATAATCGCGAAGTGGTGGGTCTGAGTGGACTCGAACCACCGACCTCACCCTTATCAGGGGTGCGCTCTAACCACCTGAGCTACAGACCCACTTCGTGTACTGTCTCTAAACTTGAATCAAGGCAATCTGTGTGAACACTCAACAACTTCGTCATCTTTAAGGTAAGGAGGTGATCCAACCCCAGGTTCCCCTAGGGTTACCTTGTTACGACTTCACCCCAGTCATGAATCACACCGTGGTAAACGCCCTCCCGAAGGTTAAGCTATCTACTTCTGGTGCAACCCACTCCCCCATACTGCCGAGTCTGTTCGTCGGTCTGCTGGTGGCCATCTTCCAGGCGGCCACCTCCATCAACGAACAGACCTTGAGCTTCCTGCCCCGACTGGTGGTGACCCTGCTGGCCCTGGGCGCCGGTGCTCATTGGGGTCTGCAGAGCCTGATGGATTTCTTCCAGCTGATGGTGAGTCAGATCCCGAGGTGGTGGGGTGAGTCGCACAGGCCCGGGGCGAGCATCGTGACCTTCTCCAGTCAGCTCATTCTGGAGTGGCTCGCGCCGTGCTCTGG
>NZ_AQGQ01000305.1 GCF_000388115.1 Aeromonas molluscorum 848 | reverse complement strand
TTCGCTCCCCTCGGTGATCCAGCTCGGCGCTCAAGACCACCTTGGCCGTGACGCTCCAGTTGCCGTTGTTCTCAACCAGGCTCAGCTCGGCACGCAGCACCTCACGGTCGTCGCTACTGGTTCCCACCAGCTCCCCGCTGGCATCCAGGGTGAAGGTCACCGGGCTGCCGTGGCTGCTGTACTTGCCATCCAGACTGCTTTGAATGGCCGCGATATCGAACCTGAGGCTGTCGGGCGCCAAGGCATCGGCACCGTGGTCCACGGTGAAGCTCATGGTGCTCACCACGGCGCCATCGCCCTGGTTCGCCTCTGTCATCTCGGTGCCGGTCACGGCGCTGATGACCGGATTGGCTCCATCGCCGATGGCAACGCTCAAGGTGGAGGAGACGGTATCCCCATCACTGTCGGTGAGGGTGAAGCCCGCCTTGAGCAGGCTATCCGCACTGCCCTGATCCAGCGGCTGATTCAGGGTAAAGACGTAGTGCCCTCTCTGATCAAGCGTGAGGGTAAAAACATTCTGGCCGTTGACGGCGCCGCTGATGCTGTTGCCGCTGATGCTGATGACCACAGGCGCACCACCGCTGGTGAGCCCCTGCAGGCCCGGCTGGCTAGCATCGAAGCTGATGTTGGCAAGGGGATCGCTGCCGGCGGTGATGTTGAGATCCCCGGAGAGGGTCTGGGCCGCGCTCCAGTTGCTGTCCTCCACCAGAGTCAGGGAGACGGGATCGACCTGGGGCAAGGCGCCGTCGGTGATCTGGATGTTGAGGGTGCCGAGGTTGCTCTGGTCGCCGTCAAAGTCGGTGCCTTGCACCTGCAGCCCCAGATTGACGCTGTTGGTACCCACAGGTTGATCCAGCACGCCATCGAGCTGCACATGGTACTTGCCGTCCAAGTCCAGGGTCACGGTCAGCACCGTCTTGCCCCCCCGCACTCCAGCAGGGTAATGACATTGCC
>NZ_AQGQ01000304.1 GCF_000388115.1 Aeromonas molluscorum 848 | reverse complement strand
TGTGCCCATCAGACCAGTACCCGCCTCTGGCATCCGCCCCATAGCGCCAAGGGGCAGACCCTGCATAGCCTGCAGCAACGCAAGCGAGACCTGCTGACCACAGGGGAGATGGCCCTCGAAGATCTCTACGAATTCATGGAAGGGCGCCCCTGCGCCCTGTTGCTGACCGATGAGAGCGGTTGCCTGCTGGCCCAGACCGGGCACACAGAGACCCAAGCAGAGCTGGCCCTCCTCGGCTTTGGCCCCGGTGCCTTCTTCAGCGAGGGACGCATCGGCAGCAATGCCATCAATCTGGCGGCACTGGAGGGGGTACCGCTCTGCGTCAGCGGCCCGCAACACTTCAATCAGACCCTCCATCCCTGGCACTGCTGCGCCAGCCCCGTCTACAACAGCCATGGTCGTCAGGTCGCCATAGTGGCGCTGGCCTGCAAGGTGGAGGACGCGACCGTCGGGGATCTGGCCCTCACCGTCAGTGCCGGGCGCGAGCTCGCCAACCTGCTGCAGATGGAGACCCTGATGCAGGAGTCCCAGCGCCACCTGAGCGAGCTCTACGCCTTGCTCGATGGCATGGATGACGGCGTGCTGGCCTGGGATCCCCAGGGCAAGCTGCGCTATCTCAACGCGCTGGCGGCCCAGCGGTTACGACTCGATCCCGCTCTTTGCCTGGGCCACCCTCGTGGAGCAACATCTGCAATTGCCCCAGCGACTGCGTCTCGCCATTGAGCAACAGACGCCCCTCAGCCATCAGGCTCTCACCTTGGAACAGGGCGGAGACTTCATCCATCTCCTGATCAGCCTCAAGCCGTTGCCAGGGCCGGACGGGGTCAGTTTCATCGCCCTGTTGCACCCGCTGGACCGGCTCAGGGCCCTCGGCCAGTTACGGCAGACGGGGCAGGATCTCGCCACCCTGACCGGGGCGTCCAGCGCCATGGCCAAGCTACTGCGCTCGGCCCACCAGGCAGCCTCCAGTCAGGGGGCCATATTGATCCGTGGCGAGGAGGAGGTGGGCAAGGCCAGGCTGGCGGAGGCGATC
>NZ_AQGQ01000303.1 GCF_000388115.1 Aeromonas molluscorum 848 | reverse complement strand
CGGCGTGAAGCCGGTGCCGCGGGCGCTCCTCACTCAACGCCAGCCGCATCATCAACAACGGCGAGTCCACCATCGCAGCAAGCCCGGCATGGCGCGTGGCCGTGGTGGACGGAGGCGGAGCGTCTGGGCCGTGACCCATATCCCGGTGGTGATCCGCCAGCTGTTCAAACGCCTGGTTGCCCAGGCGAGGGGCCAGGGCTAGGCGTTTGGTTCCGCTTTGAGTTTGGGTATACTCGCCCCCTTCATCACAGGAGGCGTTCATGTTATCCCAATTACCCCTATGGCTTTATCCCCTGAGTGGCCTGATGGCACTCGGGGCCCTCGCTTGGCTGGCTCTGGTGCTGTGGCGCGGGGATCTCTGCCCGGGCCAACGCTCGCGTATCCTCCAGCAGAGCTTCTCGGTCTGGGTCATCAGCGGCCTGTCAGTGATGTTGGCGGTGGAGGCTAAGGCGCCCCAGTGGCAAGTCTGGCTCGGTGGTGCCGCGCTGGTGCTTGGTATCGGTGTCTCCTTGCTGCAGTCGCGACTGGAGGGAAAACGTGCCATTCCCGCCAGCTGGCTGTTGTTGCCAGCCTTGCCCTTGAGCCTCTATGGACTGGGTCTCCTGGCCAGTGCGGGGTGGGTGAGTGGTCTGCTACAAATGGTGTTGCTGGGCGCCGCCTTTGCACACCTGATGCTGCTGCGGGCCCGCCATCGGTTGCAGGCGTTCAATACCCTGTTACCCATGGCGGGGCTCGGGGCGGCGATTGCCAGCCTGCTCTGGTTTGTGGCCCTGATGTTGGCAAACCAGCCAACTGAGACGGTGCTGGATGCCCTGCTGCCTTGGGTCTTGACCCAGACCTTGCTGCTCATCGCCACCTTGCTGCTTTGGTTCAGCCCCATCTATCTGCGGCGCGAGACGGCCCCCGTGGTGTTGTCGACGACCCTTTGCGGTCTGCTGATTGCCGAGATTGCGGCCACAGGCGCCTTGCATATGTTGAACTGAGATTGTGTATTCCTGGGTGACGGCCGAGCCTGGGTCAGCCGGCTTGGCTCTTCCGGTCGATGAGCCGCGGATGGTCTCTCCT
>NZ_AQGQ01000302.1 GCF_000388115.1 Aeromonas molluscorum 848 | reverse complement strand
CGGCGGCCGACTAGCGACCGTGGACCCACCTCGATCCCACTGCCGAACTCAGAAGTGAAACGCGGTAGCGCCGATGGTAGTGTGGCATTCGCCATGCGAGAGTAGGACACTGCCAGGCTCCTAATTAGACAGTGATGTGTCGTTCACATCATTGGCCGAGAGGATGACACCTCGATGAAACGGCAGAAGATTTAGCATAGCGCTAGCCAAATTGCGGAGCGGTAGTTCAGTTGGTTAGAATACCGGCCTGTCACGCCGGGGGTCGCGGGTTCGAGTCCCGTCCGCTCCGCCACTAAATAGAGAAGGCCTTCCCATTCGGGAAGGCCTTTTTGAGTTTTTGCGCCAGTGAGCAACGGCAAAAGGCATCAGATCTGCTCCTGTCCCCAGCTGGCAATCCAATCCTTAGCCTGTCTCCCACCTATGCATGAATCGAACGGCCCTATCTTCTCGGCCTGATTCAAGGGGCGAACCATCATGTTACTTTTGAATTGAATGGCCATTTAGCCAATTATCGAATGCTCCCCCTGCAGCCTTCTCTACCAGCCCGGGTAGTTCAGTAATAGATGCAGAGCCAGACAGTAGTTTCGCTGGGGTGGGTCCACTCAACCCTGTGCTGATAGTGGGCTGGAATATTGATGTAGTCTCCCGGACCTAGATGGACGCGCTCCTGGGCCCCGGCTTCCGGCTCGAGAAACAACAAGATAGCCTCACCTTGCACCATTAGTACCCATTCGTGCTCATCCTGATCGAACCATTCACCGGTCGGGGTGTGTTGCCCCTGGGAGAGAATGCGCTCGATCCGGAAGTGATTGGTACTGACCAAGTCGTTGAACAACTCTGCGGGCAGGGGAGAGGGAATGTGAGCAAGCAGGTTTCCTGTGTGCATGGGCTTGTCTCCGGCTGAGGTGGGTTCTCTCGAAGTGTAGAAGCTGACGACGCCCGGTGATTCATCAAATGTGGCCCTCAATGAGACTCTAAATCGAAAAAATCGGGGAAATACGGCCTTACACGCTGCAATTTCGCTAAATTCTTGCTATTTTGCGCGCCATCTACGCAAACGATTTCCT
>NZ_AQGQ01000301.1 GCF_000388115.1 Aeromonas molluscorum 848 | reverse complement strand
CTGCTGGCCGCAAATCTGGGCCAGTTCATCGCGCAGCTTGAACAGCGCCTGCTGGCTGTCGCTCTCTTTTTCAAGACGGGTCAGCGCGGCGCGCAGCCCCTGTCCCTGAGCGCTGCGGGCCTTCTCTTCGATATGGCGCTTGAGCAGGGCTTGCGCCGTGGGCCAGGCGGCCTCGCGGGCGGTCTCGGGGGCGATGCTGAGCAGCAGCGCCAGCGCGGCCTGATGCTCGGCCACCGCTGCCTTGGCCAGCGCCAGCTGCTGCTCGGCCCCCAGCACCCGGCGAGTCAAGCTCTGCTCGGCGGCGCGGAACTGATGCAGGCGCTCACTCGCCTGTTCGGCGCTCAAATCGGGTAATTCGCACTGCTCGCGGGCGTTCTCCAGCGCCTGCACCGCCTGACGGTACTGGATGGCGCGGGTCTGCTGGATATCGAGCGCCTGCTGATAGTCGGCAAGCTGGGTCTTGAGACTGTCCACCTCTGCCTGGGCGAGCTCCTTGCGCTCTTCCACTTCCAGCAGTTGGCCGTGGATCTCTTCCGCGACCGCCTGCTGCTGCTCGAGCTTGTCGACCAGCTCCGCCAGATCGGCGCGATACATGGCGATCTTCTTTTGCAAGTTGACCGCCGCCATCACCTTGGCCAGGTGCTCGGCGGCGGACTCCAGCTCGTCGGTCAGCAATTTCTCGCGGTTGGCAAGCTGCTCCGCCTCGTCGGCCAGATAGATGGCGCGCTGCTTCTCCTCGGCCAAGAGCCGACGCTTGCCGGCCAGCTCCTGGCGCGCCTTGAGGGCCAGTTCGGAGAGGCGGTTCTTCTCGGCGGCGTTGCGCACATAATCCGCCGCCACATAGTGGGTGGTCTCGGTGATCAGGTTCTTGAACAGATCCCGCTGACCTTGAGTCTCTTTGATCGCTTCCAGGGTGCGGCGGTTCTCATAGATGGCCGCCTCCATGTCCTGAAACGCCTTGCGCACCCCGGAGTTCTCCGGCAGCAGGTATTCCCGCAAGGATCGGCTGATGGAAGAGGAGATACCGCCGTAGAGGGAGGCTTCGATCAACCGATAGAACTTGCGCGATCTTTTGATCACGCAGTTTTTCGGCGTGATGCCGAACTCGAACATGAAATTGTGATAGTCGGTCACCGTATTGAACTTGGCGACCTTGATGGCCC
>NZ_AQGQ01000300.1 GCF_000388115.1 Aeromonas molluscorum 848 | reverse complement strand
TTTTTTATTGGCGGCATCGCGGGGTGCCGTACCATCCCCGAGCCTGATGCTCAGGGGCGGTAGACCTTGACGTTGTCAAAGCCCTGCTCTTTCAGATAGAGCGCCTGCAGTTTGCTCATCACGCCGCGATCACAATAGAGCAGATAAGTCTGCTCTTTCGGCAGGTCACCAAAGGCGGTAGCCAGCTTGAAGAAGGGGATGTGCAGCACCTCACGGCCCTCGACCACCAGCGGCTTCTCGTCATGCTCGTCACTCGAACGAATGTCCAGAATGACCTCGTCCGCGGCCAATATTTGCGTGGTCTCCACCTCTTGTACCTGGGCTGACGTCTCTTCGCCTATGCGGCGAATATCCAGATGGCGGGCTTCCTCCACCACCTTGTCCAGGATGCCGAAGTCGAAATTGCCCTCCTCCGCCTCAATATTGGAGAGCACGGCCTTGATGGTCGGCTTCTTGGAGATGACACCGCAATACTCCGGCATGGTCTCAGCGAACTCCAGGGTTCCAATGTGGCGCGCCTGGCTGATGATGTCCGGTTTGTCCCAGGTGATGAGCGGGCGCAGTATCACCTTGTCGGTCACCCGATCGATGACGTTGAGGTTGGTGAGGGTCTGGCTTGATACTTGACCCACGCACTCGCCGGTCACCAGGGCCGGGATCTGGAAGTAATCGGCCACCTGGCCCGCGGCGCGCATCATCATGCGCTTGAGCACCACCCCCATCTGGCCGTTATCCACTTTTTCGAGGATCTCGGCCACCACAGGCTCGAAGTCGATGGCGGTGAAGCGCACCTTGTGGGAGGCGCCGAATTTGCTCCACAGGTAATAGGCCACCTGCTTGACGCCGATCTCATGGGCGGCACCGCCCAGATTGAAGAAGCAGTAATGGACGCGGCAACCGCGCTTGATGAACTGATAGGACGCCACCCCGGAATCGAAACCACCGGAGAGCAGGCTCAGCACGTCTTCCTGGGTCGCCATGGGGAAACCGCCGAGGCCATGGTGCACCGCGCTGATGATGTAGAGCTCATCGTTTTCCACCTCCAGGTTGACCTGCACATCGGGCTTTTTCAGACGCACACCGGCGGTTTCGCAATGCTGGTTGAGGCCGCCGCCCACGTAGCGCTCCAGCTCCAGGGAGCTGAAGTCGTGCTTGCCGACCCGGCGGGCCCGCACGCAGAAAGTTTTGCCCTGGAGGCGATCACCCCAGACGGCGCGAGTCTGCTCGAAGATGTCATGCAAGTCGGTGAAGGTGCTCAGTTTCACTTCGAGGAA
>NZ_AQGQ01000299.1 GCF_000388115.1 Aeromonas molluscorum 848 | reverse complement strand
TCCTCTACCTCCACCGATCTTCTGAATAGATAGGCTTTAGTACCCCGTGGAGGGGTTCCCGAGTGGCCAAAGGGATCAGACTGTAAATCTGACGGCTCTGCCTTCGAAGGTTCGAATCCTTCTCCCTCCACCATCATTCAAGAAAACCCGGCCTAGCGCCGGGTTTTCGCTTTCTCCCCTGTCAGATCTGACAATTGTTCATTGTCTAACCCCATAGGATAGTGAGCTCTGCTCTTCGTCAGGGATGCGCATCATGCTGGAAGTGTGGGATGAACAAGGTTATCACTTGGGCCTGAGCCTGGCGCAGTTGCAGCTCCACATCAGTCGCTACAATGGCGAACTCATGGTGCGATATCGCAACCGCATCGGCCTGTCGAGTACCCTGTTTTTAACAGTGCATGACGGCCAGCCGTTGCAACGCTTCAAACAAGGCTGCCCCCCCCTGGATTGGCACTGGTTGAGTCAGGCTCTGCATCCTCACACATTGCCCATGCGCCCGGCCCCCCTGTTGACCATACCCCGGCAGTAACGCATCGCGGTTCACGGCCCAGCAACCGGGCAGACAAAAAGATCCCCTCTCTCGCTGGTCTTGAATGTATCCAACCTGTCCCGGTGGCACACGCCTTGGCCTCGTTCCAGCCAAATTGCATGATGGCGTGGGGACGAGTACAATCTCGCACCCTTATTGGGATGTCATAGCCTTAACCATGTAGATGGGGCAGCTGTGCCGTTATCCTTATTGCGATGCCACCCGGTGGCGTCGCCCTGATTTGCAATCAGACCAGCGAGAAAATCATGTTCAGACCAGAATTGCTCTCCCCCGCCGGGACCCTCAAGAATATGCGTTACGCCTTCGCCTATGGCGCCGACGCCGTCTATGCCGGCCAGCCGCGTTACAGCCTGCGCGTGCGTAACAACGAGTTCGACCACGACAACTTGCGCCTGGGCATCAACGAAGCCCATGCCCTCGGCAAGCAGTTCTATGTGGTGGCCAATATCCAGCCTCATAACTCCAAGCTCAAGACCTTCGTGCGCGACATGCGCCCGGTGATCGAGATGGGGCCGGACGCCATCATCATGTCAGACCCCGGTCTCATCATGATGATGCGTGAAGCCTTCCCGCACATGCCTATCCACCTGTCGGTACAGGCCAATGCGGTCAACTGGGCCACGGTGAAGTTCTGGCATCAGATGGGCCTGACTCGCGCCATCCTCTCCCGCGAACTCTCCTTGGACGAGATCGAAGAGATCCGCATGCACGTGCCGGAAATGGAGCTCGAAGTCTTCGTCCATGGTGCCCTGTGCATGGCCTACTCCGGCCGCTGCCTGCTCTCT
>NZ_AQGQ01000298.1 GCF_000388115.1 Aeromonas molluscorum 848 | reverse complement strand
AGAGTTCGTACTGATCCTTGAGGCGCTCGTACTCGGGCACCACCTGCTTGAGGATGCCATCCTTGGAGGCCTTGACCGACACCAGGCCGCGCGGCGGTTCTATGCCGTTGGTGGCATTGGAGATCTGGCTGGAGGTCTCGCTCGGCATCAGGGCGGTCAGGGTCGAGTTGCGCAGACCGACCGTCTTGATCTCTTCACGCAAGGTTTCCCAGTCCAGATGCAGCGGCTCGTTGCACAGGTTGTCGAGATCCTTTTTATAGGTATCGATGGGCAGTATGCCCTGGGCATAGGTGGTCTCGTTGAACGCCGGGCAGGGGCCGAACTCACGGGCCAGCTGCACCGAGGCTTTGAGCAGATAGAACTGGATCGCCTCGAAGGTGCGGTGGGTCAGCGCCAGACCGGAGCCGTCGGAGTAGCGGGCGCCGTTCTTGGCCAGGTAGTAGGCGTAGTTGATGACGCCTATCCCCAGGGTGCGGCGGTTCATGCTGCCCTTCTGGGCGGCTTTGAGGGGGTAATCCTGATAGTCGAGCAGGGCATCCAGGGCACGCACGGCCAGATCGGCCATCTCTTCGAGATCTTCGAGCTTCTCGATGGCGCCCAGGTTGAAGGCCGACAGGGTGCACAGGGCAATCTCGCCGCTGTCGTCATCCACGTTGTTGAGCGGTTTGGTCGGCAGCGCTATCTCAAGGCAGAGATTGGACTGGCGTACCGGCGCCACGCTCGGATCGAACGGGCTGTGGGTGTTGCAGTGATCCACGTTCTGAATGTAGATGCGACCGGTACCGGCGCGCTCCTGCATCATCAGGGAGAACAGATCCACCGCCTTGATGGTCTTCTTGCGAATGGCCGGATCCTGCTCGTACTTGACGTAGAGCTGCTCGAACTTGTCCTGATCCGCGAAGAAGGCATCGTACAGGCCAGGAGCATCGGAGGGGGAGAACAAGGAGATGTCACCGCCCTTGATGAGGCGCTGGTACATCAGCTTGTTGATCTGCACGCCGTAGTCCATGTGACGGACCCGGTTTTCTTCGACGCCGCGGTTGTTTTTCAGGACCAGCAGGCTCTCCACTTCGGTGTGCCACAGCGGGTAGAACAGAGTGGCAGCACCACCGCGCACGCCGCCCTGGGAGCAGCACTTGACCGCAGTCTGGAAGTACTTGTAGAAGGGGATGCAACCGGTATGGAAGGCTTCGCCACCACGGATGGGGCTGCCCAGCCCACGAATGCGACCGGCGTTGATGCCGATACCGGCGCGCTGGGAGACATAACGCACTATGGCGCTGGCGGTGGCATTGATGGAGTCCAGGCTGTCATCACACTCGATCAGCACGCAGGAGCTGAACTGACGGGTCGGG
>NZ_AQGQ01000297.1 GCF_000388115.1 Aeromonas molluscorum 848 | reverse complement strand
GGCCGAGATCTCCCTCATTCCCGAGTCCAGCCTGCTCGGCAAGAGCCTGCGCGAGACGACCTTTCGCAGTCAGTATGGGTTGAGCGTGGTGGGGCTGCGGCGCGGCAGCGAGGCGCTGACCGGACGCTTGGTCGACGAGCCGCTGCAGCTGGGGGACAGGTTGCTGCTGGCCGGTAACTGGAGCCTCATTCGCCAGCTACATGTCCATCAAAGGGACTTCTTGCTGCTGGGACTGCCCGCCGAGGTGGATGAGATGGCCCCGGCCCGCAGCCAGGCTGCCTACGCACTGCTCTCGCTGGGGGTCATGGTGCTGCTGATGGTGACAGATCCTGTGCCCAACGTGGTGGCCGCGCTGATAGCCTGTCTGCTGATGGGCCAGTTTCGCTGTATCGATCTGGAGAGTGCCTACAAGTCTATCCATTGGCCGACCCTGATCCTCATCGTCGGCATGTTGCCCTTTGCCCTGGCGCTGCAAAAGACGGGAGGGGTGGATCTTATCGTTGGCTTCTTGATGGATCTGGTCGGCGACATGGGGCCCAGGGTCATGCTGGCCAGTCTGTTTGCCCTCTGCGCGCTCACCGGGCTCTTTATCTCCAACACGGCCACCGCCGTATTGATGGCACCCATCGCCATAGGCGCGGCGCAGCAGATGGGGGTCTCTCCCTATCCTTTTGCCATGACCATTGCCATCGCGGCCTCGGCGGCCTTCATGACGCCGGTCTCGTCACCGGTCAACACCCTGGTGCTAGGCCCTGGCGAGTATCGTTTCATCGACTTCGTGCGAGTGGGAGTGCCTTTTACCTTGTTGGTCATGGGCGTGAGCGTGGTCGCCATCCCCTGGTTTTTCCCGTTCTGAGTGCAGTCTTGAGTGGGAAGAATGTGGGGCGATGGGCAGGCGCGGCCTGCGGGCCGCTTTGTGATGGCACATTGTTATTTGTTATCAGGGGGGACCATGGCCGCCAAGATGAGTGGATGTGGCAACAGGACGAAGAGGCCGGGCTGAGACAGTAAAATCCGGGCACAAAAAAACCAGCCTGAGCTGGTCTGTTTGGTACTGCTGTAATGGTGCGGAAGGAGAGACTCGAACTCTCACGCCTAGGGCGCCAGAACCTAAATCTGGTGCGTCTACCAATTTCGCCACTTCCGCAAACTATATGGTGGCTATGACGGGATTCGAACCTGTGACCCTCGCATTATGAGTGCGATGCTCTAACCAACTGAGCTACATAGCCGTCTTGTATGCGACCAGGTCGTTTACAAGTAAAATTCGCTGGGTGACCAGGCTTTGGACCTGGGCGTGTTGACGAGATCTAAACCTCACCGCTCCACCACAGCACATCATCGACGGTCGATGACAGGTAAAATGGCTGGGGTACTAGG
>NZ_AQGQ01000296.1 GCF_000388115.1 Aeromonas molluscorum 848 | reverse complement strand
CTGATGCTGTTGCCGCTGATGCTGATGACCACAGGCGCACCGCCGCTGGTGAGCCCCTGCAGGCCCGGCTGGCTGGCATCGAAGCTGATGCTGGCAAGGGGATCGCTGCCGGCGGTGATATTCAGATCACCGGACAGGGTCTGAGCCGCGCTCCAGTCGCTGTCTTCCACCAGGGTCAGGGAGACGGCGTCCACGCTCGGCAGGGCGCCATCGGTGATGGCGATATTGAGGGTGCCAAGGTTGCTCTGGTCGCCGTCAAAGTCGGTGCCCTGCACCTGCAGCCCCAGGTTGACGCTGTTGCTGTTGACCGGTTGATCCAGCACGCTATCGAGCATCACATGGTACTTGCCGTCCAGCCCCAGGGTCACGGTCAGAATGGTCTTGCCGCCGGCATCCAGCAGGGTGATGACGTTGCCGTTGACCTGATAGCTGGTCGGCTTGCCGCCACTGGTCAGATTATCCAGGGCGGGCTGGCTTGCCTCGAAGTTCAGGGAGACCAGGCGATCGCTGCCCACATTGACCGGCAGCTGGCCGTCCAGGGTCTGGCCCGAGGCCCCTTCCTGCAGGCTGATGCCGGTGTCGATGCCAAGCTGGGGATCGGCGGCATCGGTGACATGAATGAGGGTATCGCCCTTGCTGACGGTGCCATCGCTGTCCGTCACCTGCATGCCGACACGGATGTCGAGCCTGTCGTTCGCACCGTGGTCCAGATTGGTGTGAGTCACCACCTGATAATCGAAATCCACCTTGGTGTGCGCCGCGACGCTATCGGGCACATTGGGCAGGGTCACGCTCAGCACCAGGGTGCCGCTCGCGGTCAGGGCCTGGAAGGAATGGCCGTTGCTACCCGGCACGGCTTGCCAGGTGAGGGCCTCGCCATTGTGAGTGACGGGATTGCCGTTGACGTCCATGACCTGACCGCTCAAGACCAGGCGTACATCGACGATGGGGTCCGAGTAGGCCTGTACCGTCACCTTGCCCGAGATGAGCTGATCGTCGGCGGTCGCGCCACTGGCGGCGCCATCGAAACGTCCCTCCCCCAGGGTCACGCTGTCGACGGTCACCCCGTTGACGATGGGCCTGACCCCCTCGCTGATGGTGATGTCCAGGGTGCCAGTGGTGCTGTCGTTGTTGCCACCCCCCTTGTCACTGTCGATGATGTCGAGCTTGAGGGGCAGGCTGGTCGAGCCGTCACCGCCGCTCTGGTGCACCCCTTCGAACAGGGTCACCTTGTAGTCAAACCTGTTGCTGGCGGCATTGTCCAGCGAGCCAACCAGCTCCACCTGGAGCACTTCGATGCGCACGCCGTTCACGTCCACATAGCCCTTGAGGATCTGGCTGCCCGGGATGGCGGGATCCCCGTCCACCAGTTCGTATTGCACCTGCTGACCCAGGGCCAACAAGGGGG
>NZ_AQGQ01000295.1 GCF_000388115.1 Aeromonas molluscorum 848 | reverse complement strand
CCCGCCATTCACGATGCCCTCTCCGAGGTCAAGCTGGTGTTCCTCTGCTCCCCCAACAACCCGACCGGGGATCTGGTGGGTCGTGATGGCCTCATCGCACTGCTGGAGGCCGCCAGAGATCGCGCCATTGTCGTGGTGGACGAGGCCTATATCGAGTTCTGCCCGGCAGCGTCGGTGGTGGATCTGCTGGCCCGTTTCCCCAACCTGGTGGTGACTCGCACCCTCTCCAAGGCGTTCGCCCTGGCCGGGATCCGCTGCGGCTTTACCCTGGCCACCCCTGAGGTGATCGCCCTACTTGCCAAGGTGATCGCTCCCTATCCTATCGCCGACCCCGTGGCGCAGATTGCCGCTCAGGCCCTGACCCCCGCCGGTCTTGCGCTGATGCAAGAGAGAGTGCTTGAGCTAAACGCCCAGAAGGCGGCGCTCAAAAGCACCCTGATCGAGTTGCCCTGCGTGCGCGAGATCTTCGAAGACAAGGGCAACTTCATCCTGGTGCGCTTTGTCGATGGTGCCCGCGTCTTCGCCGCCATGAAGGCGGCCGGCATCATCTTGCGGGACTTCTCCACCAAGCCGGGCCTGGGAGACAGCATTCGCATCACCGTGGGTTATCAGGACGAGATGGATGCCGTGCTCGACATATTGCGGGGCCTCTCAGTTGACGGCATATCCGCTGACAGCCTGACCGCACAGAAAAGATCCGCTGGCAAGACGCCCACCGGCACTGCGCCCGCCAGCCGTTTATAAGGATGTAGAAAGATGAAAACCCCATTTTTGTTTATCGACCGTGACGGCACGCTGATTGAAGAGCCGGTGACCGACAAGCAGGTAGATAGCCTGGCCAAGCTGCGCTTCGAGCCCATGGTGATACCCGTGCTGCGCGAGCTGCAGGCCGCAGGTTATGTGCTGGTGATGGTCACCAACCAGGATGGACTGGGCACCAGTAGCCTGCCTCTTGAGCACTTCCAGCCGCCCCAGGATCTGATGATGCACATCTTCGAGTCCCAGGGCGTGCACTGGGAGAGCGTGCTCATCTGTCCCCACTTCCCCACCGATGGCTGCAGCTGCCGCAAACCCCATCTGGGGCTGGTGAAGGAGTACCTCGCCTCGGGCCGCATCGATTTTGCCAACTCCTTCGTGATAGGTGACCGGCAGACCGACATCCAGCTCGCCGAAAACATGGGCATCCGCGGCATTCGCTACCAGCCCCAGGATCACAACTGGCTCGCCATTCGCGATCAGCTGCTCAGTAAAGGCCGTACCGCCCTGGTGGAGCGCAACACCAAGGAGACCCGTATCCGGGTGGCACTGGATCTGGACAAGAGCGGCGGCAACCAGATCAGCACCGGCATCGGCTTCTTCGATCACATGCTCGATCAGATAGCGACTCACGCAGGTTTCAGTCTGCAGCTGGC
>NZ_AQGQ01000294.1 GCF_000388115.1 Aeromonas molluscorum 848 | reverse complement strand
GGCGGCGCAGCCTGGCTGCGCGCCGTTTTTATGGGCTGTGATGATGACCGTACCCGGGAGCTCACGCCAGCAGCAAGCTGCTGGCGAGCAGCAGGGCAGCCAGAGCCAGCACGGGCAGCTTCATCACCCGCAGCAGGAAGAGGCCGGTCGCAGCCAGTGCCAGATCCTTGGGGGCCAGCACGGCACTTTGCCAGACGGGTTGATAGAGGGCGGCGAGCAACAGGCCGACCACGGCGGCATTGATGCCCGTCACGGCCCCGGCCAGTCGTGGTCTGGCCAGCAGCGCCTGCCAGCAGGGACCCAGAGCCCAGAGCAGCAAAAAGCCCGGCAAGAACAGCGCCAGGGTCGCCAGCAGGGCGCCCAGCAGGGCTTGCTGCGGCAGCATCAAGGCGCCCAGATAGCTTGCCAGTGTAAACATGGGGCCCGGGACCAGTTGGGCCAGGCTGTAACCGGTCAGGAACTGGCTGGCGCTCAGGCTCTGCTCTGCGCTCTGTTCGAGCAGCGGCAGTACCACATGACCGCCACCAAATACCAGACTGCCCGCCCGGAAAAAATCGGCAATCAGTCGGCCCGTCTCTGAGCTGGCCAGCAGAGGCAATCCGAGGAAAAGCAACGTAAACAGCACCAGACTGGGCCAGTGCGGCCCCTGCCAGGGGTGGGACTGAGCAGCTGGCAGTTTGGCCAGGCGGGCGCAGAGCAGGGCGGCCGCCAGCATCATCAGCAACTGAGTGGATAGACCGGGTTGCCACCAGAGCGCCGCCGCCGTGGCCACCATGATGCCCTGGGTCAGGGGCTCCTTGCAGAACTGGCGCGCCATGTTCAATACGGCGTCGGCGACCACCACCAGCGCCAACAGCTTGAGACCGTGCAGCGCCGCATCCAGCCAAAGATTTTCTGCCAGCTGCCCCAGTCCCAAGGCGGCAAGGGCGAGCAGCAGGAAGGAGGGGAGGGTGAACCCGACGAAGGCGGCCAGGGCACCGCCAAGCCCGGCCCTGTGCCGACCTATGGCAAAACCGAGCTGGCTGGAGGCCGGTCCCGGCAGCAGCTGGCACAGGGCCAGTTGCTGGGCAAACTCGGCCTGGTCAAGCCAGCCGAGTCGCGTGACGAAGGTGCGCTGAAAGTAACCTATGTGGGCCGCCGGGCCGCCAAAACTGGTGCAACCCAGCCAGAGAAACTGCAAAAAGATCCCTATCATCCTTAATCCGTGCGCTCGCGTCATGGCAAAGCCTGCATGATACAAGAGTTTCATGAATCCTGGATAACAGGGGCGCCGCGCTACCTCCCCCCACGCATCAGGCGCAGTCGGCCAGTCTTGGTCGATGGGGCAGGGTGTCGGCTAGCTCGAATGCGGCAGGTAGCAGAGCCCGGCTCGCCAGCAGGCGATGGGTCATGGTGTCGGCTGGCTCGATTGTGGC
>NZ_AQGQ01000293.1 GCF_000388115.1 Aeromonas molluscorum 848 | reverse complement strand
GGTGGACCGCTTCACCTTCGGGCTGCCGGACTTGCGCGACGGTTTCTCCTTCCTGCTGCTGGCCATGGCTACCTTCGCCCTGGCGGAGATCCTGATGTCGGTGCTGCGCCCGGGCAAGGACAACAGCGAGGAGGAGGCCAAGCAGATGAAGCAGCTCGGCAGCCTCAAGTTGAGCCGGGAAGAGGTGCGCGAAATCGCCCCCCCCATCATGCGTTCGTCCGTGCTGGGCTTTCTCATCGGCGTCTTGCCGGGGGCTGGCGCCACCATCGCCGCCTTCATGGCCTATGGCGCAGAGCGCAACATCGCTGGCAAGAAGCATCAGGACCAGTTCGGCAAGGGAAGCCTGCGCGGCCTGGCCGCCCCGGAAGCGGCCAACAATGCCGCCTCCACCGGCTCCTTCGTGCCCTTGTTGACCCTGGGGATCCCGGGCTCGGGCACCACGGCCCTGATCCTGGGTGCCCTGGTCGCCTATGGAATCCAGCCGGGTCCTCGTCTGTTCATGGAGCATCCGGACGTGTTCTGGTCGGTGATCATCTCCATGTATCTGGGCAATGTGGTGCTCTTGATCCTCAACCTGCCACTCATTCCTTACCTGGCCAGGATACTGGCGGTACCACGTCCGGTATTGATCCCCATGGTGCTGCTCTTCTCCCTGACCGGGGTCTATCTGGTGTCGTTCAACACCATGGACATCCATGTGATGACGTTAGTTGCGCTGATCGCCATCGGCCTGCGCCTGCTCAATTTCCCCATGGCCCCCATGCTGCTCGGCTTCATC
Organism: Aeromonas molluscorum 848; assembly: GCF_000388115.1. Classification (GTDB taxonomy): domain Bacteria; phylum Pseudomonadota; class Gammaproteobacteria; order Enterobacterales; family Aeromonadaceae; genus Aeromonas; species Aeromonas molluscorum. The sequence continues at coordinate 637 of NZ_AQGQ01000293.1, read as the reverse complement.
CTGGGAGGCATGCTGGAAGACAACCTGCGCCGCGCCCTGGTGATCAACGATGGCTCCATGAGCTTTATGTGGGAACGCCCCATCACCCTCGGCTTTACGATCATCACCATCACTATGCTGATGATCCCGCTCTGGCAATGGTGGCAGGCTCGCAAGGAACCCAAGGGTGAACCTGTGACTCATTCCTGAATCGATGGCACTCTGCCGCCTCAGTACCCTACCCATAATGAGCAGAGACCTTGATAAACCAGAGTGATAACAAGCAGTAATAAAAAGAGCGCCATCAAGGCGCTCTTTCTTTGTCCGTAGCATCTGTGCTCAGCGGCGGCGATAGCGGCGCTCGGGACGTCCGACGGTACCATATTCGAGCTCAGGGGATGCCAGCTGCTGGCCCACCAGAAACTCCAGGTAACGGCGCGCCGTGGTGCGGCTCACCCCGACCCTGGCACCTATCTCTTCCGCGCTCGCCCCCTCGCCCGCCAGGGCGCTCAGGATCCGCTCCAGAGTCAGGGCATCGATGCCTTTGGGCAGCGTGAGCGGGTTGGCACTGCCGGCAGTGCTACCGAAACAGGGCGTCCACGTCCTGCTGGCTGATACTCGGGCCAGGCTGGCCAGGGCCTGGCTGCTCTGCCGATAG
>NZ_AQGQ01000292.1 GCF_000388115.1 Aeromonas molluscorum 848 | reverse complement strand
GCGATCCACCCACCACTCGGCGCAGGCCGATGAGACCGATGAGGTTGGGCACCGCCATCAGGCCATTGACGATGTCGGCCAGCAGCCAGATCATGTCGAGATGGAGGAACTGACCCCCCCCGCCACCCAACCCCAGATAGATGAGGCGATAGGGCTTGATAGCCCGAGTCCCGAACAGATACTGAGTGCAACGCTCACCGTAGTAGTTCCAACCCAGGATGGTGGTGAAGGCGAAAAACAGCAGCCCTATGCTCACCAGATATTGGCCTATGTGCGTATCCAGCCCCTGGGCGAAGGCGGCACTGGTCATGGCGGCGCCGCTGAGATCGCCGCTCCAGACGCCGGTGACCACCAGCGTCAGGCCCGTCATGGTGCAGATGATGATGGTATCGAAGAAAGTGCCCGTCATGGAGACCAACCCCTGCTCCACGCAGGAGTTGGTCTTGGCTGCCGCCGCCGCGATGGGGGCTGAACCTAGACCCGATTCGTTGGAAAACACCCCCCGCGCCACTCCGGACTGGATAGCCAGCATGATGCTTGCACCGACGAAGCCACCGGTCGCGGCATGGCCGCTGAAGGCGCTGCTGATCACCAAGGCGACCGCCTCCGACAAGGCACCGACATTGTTTACCAGCACCCCGAAACAGGCGGCGATATAGAAGAGCGCCATGAAGGGCACCACCTTGCTGGCGACGCTTGAGATGGACTTGATCCCGCCCAGAGTCACCAGAGCGACCAGCAGGGTCAGCACCAGGGCAGTCCACTCACGGGGCACCGAGAAGGAGATCGTCATGGCGTCGGAGATGGCATTGACCTGCGGGAAGGTGCCTATGCCAAAGAAGGCGACACCGATACCAAACAGGGCGAACAGCTTGGCCAGCCACCGGCTGCCGAGTCCCTTCTCCAGATAGTACATGGGGCCGCCCGCCATCTGGCCGTTGCTGTCCAGCTGTCGATATTTGACCGCCAGCAGGCACTCGGCACATTTGGTGGCCATGCCAAACAGGGACCGCCATCCACATCCAGAACAGGGCGCCCGGGCGCCTAGCTTGATGGCGTAGCGACTCCGACTATGTTGCCTGTGCCTATGGTGGCCGAGAGCGCGGTACAGAGCGCGGCAAACTGAGACATCCCCCTGCTTGCCTTGGCCCTGATCACGACCAAACACCAGCTTGAGGGCCAGGGGCAGCCGTACCAGCTGCAGCAGGCCGAGGCGAAGAGTGAGATAAACACCGGTCCCCGACCAGCAGGATCAGCAGGGGTGGCCCCCAGACAAGATTATCGATGGCCGTCAGGGCCGATTGAATTGATGACATGCATCCTCCTTAAAAAACATAAATTAAGGAGGAGAAGGATGATCTTCCCAAATAGTCACGATCGCCAGAGGCGATCGGATGCAGGCTAAGCCCAGGTACAACCATCCCATCCC
>NZ_AQGQ01000291.1 GCF_000388115.1 Aeromonas molluscorum 848 | reverse complement strand
ATTTCGCCAGCCTGGGGCTGGATCACCTGCTGCGCAGTGTGCACAAGACGGGCCCCTATCAGGTGGTGTTCGAGCTCACTCGCCCCGACGCCTCCTTCCTCGCCACTCTGGCGAGTGACTATGCGGTGGTGCTCTCGGCCGAATATGGCCAGGCCATGCTGGCCGCCGGCACCCCTGCCCTGCTCGACAGCCACCCCATCGGCACAGGTCCCTTTCGCTTCAAGGAGTATCGTCACAACGAGTTCATCCGCTTCGAGCGCCATCCCGGCTACTGGCGTGGCCCGGCGCCCCTTGAACAGCTGGTCTACGACATCACCCCCAAATCCTCCAAGCGCCTCGCCAAGCTGCTCACCGGTGAATGCGATGTGATGAGCTACCCCTCCGCCAGTCAGCTGTCGGTGATCCAGCAGCATGATGATCTCACCCTGGCGGTGCAGCCCGGCATGAACGTAGCCTTCCTCGCCCTCAATACGCGCAGGCCTCCCTTCAACAAGGTGCAGGTGCGCCAGGCCATCGCCAGTACCATCAATGTGCCCAATCTGTTGCAGGCCGTCTATTTCGGGACTGGCCAGAGCGCCAACAGTCTGCTGCCACCACGCTCATGGGGTTACGATCCCAGTTCGCCGAGTCGCAAGCAGGATCTCGAGCGGGCTCGCGCCCTGCTCAAGGAGGCGGGACTGCCCCAGGGGTTCGAGATGCAGGTGCTGGTGCCGCCGGGCTCGCGTCCCTACAACCCGGACGCCTTGAAGACGGCTCAGCTCATCCGCAACGATCTGGCTGAGGTGGGGATACGGCTGCGCATCGTGCAGCAAGAGGCTCCCGTCATAGAGCGCCGCCTGCGCAAAGGAAATTACGACAGCCTGTTATCGGGCTGGATGGCCGATAACGCCGACCCCGACAACTTCTTCCGTCAGTTGCTGAGCTGCAACGCCGTGGCTCAGGGCAACAACGACAGTCGCTGGTGCAACCCGGCCTTCGATCAACTGCTCGACGATGCGGTAGGCAGCGGCAAGCTCTCGTTCCGGCTGCGCAACTACTATTATGCCCAGCGCATGCTCAACGAGCAGTTGCCCCTGATCCCCCTGGCTCATGCCCTGCGTATCCAGGCCAGCCGCAAGGACGTGCTGGGGCTGGAATTGATGCCCTTCGGTGGCACCTCCTTCAATCAGGTTCACAGGGAGTAAGCATGCCGACCCAGACATCATATCTGCCATGGCCAACCCTCGGCCTGTCTGCTGACAGCAATGGCGTGGTCATTCGTCCCCAAGGGGGCACGGTCTTAATCCAGTCGCAGGGGCGCTAGCATGCTGCTTTACATATTGCGTCGTATCAGTCTGCTGCTCATCACCCTGCTGGCACTGACGGTGGTCGCCTATCTGCTCGATTATCGCCTGCTCGGACAGCAGCCGAGCTTCTGGGGTGGCTACCCCGACTTCCTGCGCCATATCTTCGAAGGGG
>NZ_AQGQ01000290.1 GCF_000388115.1 Aeromonas molluscorum 848 | reverse complement strand
TGCTGGCGGTGATCACAGAGCCATCGCTGTCGGTCACCTGAACCGGCAGGGTCAGGTTGAGCTTGTCGTCGGCGCCATGATCCAGGTTGGTGTGCACCCTGACCTGGTAATCCAGGGTAGCCGAGCTGTGGGCCGCTATGCTGCCTGGCACGTTCGGCAGGGTCACGCTCAGCACCAGGGTGCCGCTCGCTGTGACCCCCTGGAAACTGTGACCCTTGCTGCCCGGCACCTCCTGCCAGGTCAGGGTCTCGCCATTGTGGGTGATGGCCTTGCCGCTGGCATCCAGCACCTGGCCAGAGAGGGTCAGGCGCACGTCCACCACGGGATCCGAATCCGCGGTGATGGTCAGGGTGCCGGTGGCCTGCTGGTCGTCCGCCGTCTGGTTGCTGCCAGCCCCATCGAAGCGCCCTTCATTCAGGGTCACCCCGGTGAGGCTGAGAGTCGGTTTGTCCCCTTCCGCAACGCTGATGTTGAGGGTGCCCGAGGTGGTGTCGTTGTTGCCAGCCCCCTTGTCGCTGTCGACGACGTTGACCTTGAACGGCAGCTCTGTGCTGCTGCCATTGGTCTGGTGTACCCCCTCAAACAGGGTCACCTTGTAGTCAAAATCGTTGCTGGCGGCGTTGTCGAGCTTGCCGCTGATCTCCACCTGCAGCACCTCGACCCGCACCCCGTTCACTTCCACATAGCCCTTGAGGATCTGGTTACCCGGGATGCTGGCATCGCCATCCACCAGTTCGTATTTCACGCTCTGGCCCAGGGCGGTCAGGGCCGGCTGCTCCGCGATATCGGCGAACGATACCTCGCTCACCCGATCCGAGCCTGCGTCCACGGTGAAGTGACCCGTGCCGGTCAGGGGGCTGCTGCCATCGAGGTTGCCCTCGTCCAGGCTCACCCCGCTGCCCGCCACGAAGCCCGGCGCATTGCCGTCCTTGATGGTCAGCGGCAACTGGGTCGAGACCCTGTCCCCGTCTTTGTCCGTGAGGGTGATGGCCAGGGGCAGGTCGAGGGACTCGCTGCCCTGGTGATCCAGCTCGCCGCTCAAGGTCACCTTGGCGGTGACGCTCCAGTTGCCGTTGTTGTCCACCAGATCCAGCTCGGCGCGCAGCACCTCGCGGCCATCCGCGCTGGTCCCCATCAGATCCCCGTTGGCATCCAGAGTGAAGGTCACCGGGCTGCCGTGGCTGCTGTATTTGCCGTCCAGGCTCTGCTGGATGGCGTTGATATCGAACCTGAGGCTGTCGGGCGCCAGGGCATCGGCACCGTGGTTCACGGTGAAGCTCATGTTGCCCACCACGGCGGCGTCGCCCTGATTGGCCTCGGTCAGGCTGGTGCCGGTCACTGCGCTGATCACTGGGTTGGCCCCATCGCCGATGGTGACGCTTAAAGAAGAGGAGACTTTGTCCCCATCACTGTCTGTGAGGGTGAAGCCCGCCTTGAGCAGGCTATCCCACTGCCCTGATCCAGCGGCTGGTCCAGGGTGAAGACGTAGTGACCTCTCTGATCAAGCGTGAGGGTAAAGACATTCTGGCCGTTGACGGCGCCACTGATGCTGTTGCCGCTGATGCTGATGACC
>NZ_AQGQ01000289.1 GCF_000388115.1 Aeromonas molluscorum 848 | reverse complement strand
AGAACTTGGCGTACTTCTCGCTGTCGTCCTTGGCCAGCTTGTTGAGCATGGTCAGCACCCGCTTGGAGCAAGCCTTGCGCAAGGAGGCAGTGACCTTGTTGTCTTGCAAAATTTCGCGACTGACGTTCAGCGGCAGATCGTTGGAATCGAGCACCCCTTTGACGAAGCGCAAGTAGGTTGGCATGAACTGTTCGGCGTCATCCATGATGAAGACGCGCTGTACATACAGCTTCAGGCCGTGTTTCTGCTCGCGGTTATAGAGATCGAAGGGGGCACGGGCCGGCACGTAAAGCAGGCTGGTGTACTCTTGGCTGCCTTCGACTCGGTTGTGACCCCAGAGCAGCGGATCTTCGAAATCGTGGGCGACATGCTTGTAGAACTCCTGGTACTCCTCGTCCTTGATCTCTTTCGGGCTGCGAGTCCAGAGTGCGGTGGCGCGGTTGACCTGCTCCCACTCCCCCGGCGTTCCGACTATGGTCTCGCCCTCTTCTTCCCTGTCCGGGGTGCCCTCTTTGTACATCTCCACCGGCACTGAGATGTGGTCGGAATATTTGGCGACCACAGCCCGCAGACGCCAGTCGTCGAGGAACTCTTCTTCCTCGGCACGCAGGTGCAGGATGACGTCGGTACCGCGACCGGCTTTGGTCACGTCGGCCACGGTGAAGGAGCCTTCCCCTTCCGATTCCCACTGCACGCCCTGGCTCGGCTCGGTGCCGGCGGCGCGGGAGATCACGGTCACCTTGTCGGCGACGATGAAGGCGGAGTAGAAGCCCACCCCGAACTGGCCGATCAGCTGGGAGTCTTTACCCTGATCGCCGGAGAGGTGCTTGAAGAAGTCGGCGGTGCCGGATTTGGCAATGGTGCCCAGGTGTTCAATCACCTGGTCACGGGTCATGCCGATGCCGTTGTCCGAGATAGTCAGGGTCTTGTTCTCTTTGTCCACGACCAGGCGCACGCGCAGCTGGCCGTCATTTTCGAACAAAGAGGCATCGGAAAGCGCCTTGAAGCGCAGCTTGTCCGCCGCATCTGAGGCGTTGGAGATCAGCTCGCGCAGGAATACTTCTTTGTTGGAATAGAGGCTGTGAGCCATCAGGCTCAGCAGTTGTTTGACTTCGGTTTGAAAGCCGTGGGTTTCGGTATGAACACTTTGGGTCATCGACCAGTCCTCAAAACATCGGTTGAACACATGCTCAACCTAGATGGGGGTGGCCTTGCAAATATCAAGGGGCGAATGTGCAATCTTGCTCACTCGCCCCTGGTCGTGGCGGTCACACTGCTGGGGCTCGGCGATGGAGCATGCCAAGACCCAGGCCCTGCCAAGGCGCTACTTCAGACGCTGTCGCCCCATCAAGGAGTGAGAGAGTGTGGTGCCATCCACCAATTCAAGCTCGCCGCCAACCGGCACCCCGTGGGCGATGCGGCTCACCTCGACCCCGGCGCTGCGCGCCAGATCAGCGATGTACCAGGCGGTGGCATCGCCCTCAATGGTGGGGTTGGTAGCGAGGATAAGCTCGCTTATCTGCTCCTCTTTCAACCGCCTCTCCAGGATCTCCAGCCCCAGCTCTTCGGGCCCGATGCCATCGAGGGGGGACAGATGACCCATC
>NZ_AQGQ01000288.1 GCF_000388115.1 Aeromonas molluscorum 848 | reverse complement strand
CACTACTGAGCCTACGGGATAACCCTGCTCAGGACTGTGATGATGTCATTGCACTACTGGATACCCATGTCAAACAAGTAAACGTGCGTGTGGAAGCATTGTTGCAGTTGAGGCAATACCTGCTTCTCCTGCGCGGACAGTGTTCAGGTGCCCGATCTGTTCAGGCGTGCGGCATTTTGCACGAGCTTTCAAACTGTAATTGTAACTACGTTACATCTTCGAAAACCGGCGCGACAACACCTGAGCAGTCAGGCAGTTAAGCAATCATGCAGTTATGCTGGCCGCAGTAGCGGAGAGGATCGGGTTACTCATGCTCGGGTTCTACTATTTTGGTATCAATTATGGCGCAACTAATTATCTGAAAGCCCTTAATAGGGTGTGCTGACCTGCTCCCCATTTCTAGACCACCTACAACTTCAAAAGGGGCTGACGGCTACCCTTGTAGGAAATGCCACCGCTTCATGAGGACTCTCGCGGCCACCAATGTGGGAAACACCACAATATCCGGAGGATAAGAGTTACTCGGTCTTACTGAGACTGGGTTCAAAAAACGCTTTTCCAAGAAACTAACCATCGGGAGAAGAGCAAACAATGAAGCCAAAAACCACCTTCGATTTTCAACATCACAGCCCCGAGACATCAGAACCGGTGTAGTATGACCTCTATAAGCAGAGGAAGACGTTCGAAAATTTGTGTAAACTTTTTTATCGTAAATGCATGAGATGTTGACACGAACTGCATTAATGATAGGTTTAATGCGATTTAAGGACGTGTGGGTGAGATAGCAAGGTGGATAGAACCTGTGGTTACTTGGCTTGTACTCAACCAACTCACACACACAGTGGCAGTTACACTGAAATGTTCCTGCCCTTCCTTTTTAGAAACTAGATCTAAAAAGGCCCTGACTATTCAGGGCCTTTCTTTTGCAAATTTTGCGAGCATAGTGCGCATTCCTGACGCAAGAAAACAGTGTCCCTTGAATTTCAGCCCGGCTCGCCACCCTGAATTGAGATAACACCGGGGGGACAGGGTATGATGCAGTGAATCGCCATAGAGTAGTGGGACATGATAAAACGCGGGATCCTGATCATTGGGTTAGTACTGAGTGGGTTTCTGAGTGCCGCACAGCTCAAGGTGGGTGTCAGTTTTGCCATTCCACCTTACGTCATAGAAAAAGAGGCGCAGGGCATAGAGCTGGATCTGCTGCGCACCGCCTTCCAGGACAGCGGCTATCAACTCTCTTTTCAATATCTGCCCCTTGAACGCACCTTCCGCATGCTGGCCGACGGCAAGCTGGACGCCATCATCAATGTCAGACCCGGCATGCTGGATGGCGCCTTCCTCTCCCGCCCCGTTATCCACTTCCACAATCAGGTATTCACCCTCAGTCCGCTCAAAGTGGCAGACCTGACGGCACTCACGACCCTGAAGGTAAGCGCCTTCCAACGGGCCACTCAGGTTCTGGGGCCCGCGTTTGCCACTATGGCAGCGCACAATGCCCGTTATGAAGAAGTCGCCAAGCAGCAGGGCCAGGTGCATCAACTGCTACTCGGCCGGGTCGATGCCGTTGTGATGGAGGAGCGCGTCTTCTATTACCATCTGGAACAATTAAGGCAGGAGAGAGCCGAGCCCCACATTTATAACCGGGAACGGATCCAGGCCAACGCCCTG
>NZ_AQGQ01000287.1 GCF_000388115.1 Aeromonas molluscorum 848 | reverse complement strand
GCGCCGAAGCGCTCTCGGCTGGCATGCAAACCGTGCTCGACAAGGAGCGGGAGTTCGAGCAGGAGAGCAACCGCATCGCGGCGCAGAAGCAGGCGCTGGAGCTGCAAATTCGCAACCTGCAACTGGGCGCCGGCGAGGCGGATCCGCGCCTGGCCCGCATCGCCGAGCAGGTGGGGGGCGTGTTGCTCTCCGATGTCTATGACGACATCTCCATCATTGATGCCCCTTACTACTCCGCGCTCTACGGCCCGGCCCGCAGCGCCCTGGTGGTGCTCGACCTTGAGGGTGCTATCGAGCGGCTGAAAAAGCTGGAAGATTGCCCGGAAGATATCTACCTCATCCAGGGCAACCCGGACTCCTTTGACGAGGATCTGGTGGAAGCGGACGAGCTGGGGGGCGCCGTGCTGGTGCGCACCAGCAAGCGTCAGGTGCGCTTCTCCCGCTACCCCGAATTGCCGCTGTTTGGCCGCGCCGCCCGGGAAAAACGCATCGAGCAGCTCGACCTCGAGCGTGAAGGACTCATCGAGGGCTACGCCAAGGCCGCCTTCGAGCAGCAGAAGTACCACCGCCTCTACGGCCATTTTCGCGACTTTATCGGCCAGCATCTGGATATCGCCTTCCTGCCTGACCCTGAAAATCAGGTGCAGACCAAGCAGGCCGAACTGCGCGCCTTGCAAGGGGCCATGGCCGAGTGCGACAAGCAGCTGGCCGAGGCCAAAGCGGCAGCGGCCCAGCTGACTCGCCATATCCAGCTGGTACAGGGGATGCTGCCCTTTGCCCATCTGTTTGACGAGACAGACCTGGCGGCTCGTCTCGAGGCGGCCCGTGCCGACGTCGAGGCACTTAAAATAGCCGAAGCCTTTGTCGCCCAGCACGGCAAGGCGCTGGAAAAACTCGAGTCTTTGGTGCAGGTGCTGCGCCAGGATCCCCAGGATCTTGCCGCCCTGCAGGCAGCCTTTGATGAGGTCAACGAACAGCTGGCCGAGCAGAAGCGCCGTTGCTATGCCCTCGATCAGCTGGTGGCCCGTCTGTCGCACTTTGCCTATCAGGACGCGCAAGACCTGCTCGGCAAGGCCTCCGAGATGAGCGAGCGGCTCAAGGAGAAGCTGAAAGCGGCCGAGCTGGCTGCCCGTACGACCATCGAGCAGCACAAGCAAATTGCTCTGCGCCACACCGAGGCGCTGCAACTGCGCACCGCGCTTAACTCGAGTGTGGAAGCCAAGCGCCAGACCCTGGCCGAGTTCGAGCAGGAGCTGGGGGCCATGGGGCTGACGCTGTCTGACGACATGGAAGAGAAGTCCCGCGCCCACAAGAAAGAGATCGAAGAGCTGCTGATCCGTACCCGCTCCCGCCGCACCAGCGCCGAGGCCCAGCTGCAGGTGACCAAGCGCGAGATTGAATCCCTAGGGGGCCGTCTCAAGCTGGAGGGCAAGGATTACTTCGGCGCCCGCAAATCCCTGGTGGGCCACAAGGCGAGCTGGTCGCGGGTGGTGCGACTGGCCCGGGAGACCGACGTCGAGAAGCGTCTGAACAAGCGCGAGCTGGCATATCTTGACAGCGACGAGCTGCGCTCCATGTCGGACAAGGCCCTCGGCGCCCTGCGGGTAGCCGTGGCCCACGACGAGGCCCTGCGCGATGCACTGCGTCTCTCCGAAGGCAATCGCAGCACCGAGCAGAAGGTCGCCTTCTACGTGCAGGTCTACCGTTACCTCAAAAGATCGCATCCGCAACGACATCATCCGCTCGGACGATCCGGTGAGGCG
>NZ_AQGQ01000286.1 GCF_000388115.1 Aeromonas molluscorum 848 | reverse complement strand
CTGGTCAACGACATGGGACTCAACTTTGCGACCCGGATGAAGGACGAGACCGGTGCCTCAGTGGCCGAAGTGGCAGCCTGCTTCGCCATGGCCCGCGAGGTGTTCGGTTTCGATCCCCTGTGGCGCGACATCGAATCCCTGGACAACCAGGTGAGTGCCGAGACTCAGCTCGAGTTGATGTTTGCCAGTCGCCGCATTGTGCGCCGTGCCACCCGCTGGTTCCTGCGTGCTCGCAATCGCAGCTGGAGCATCAGCGAAAACATCGCCTTCTTCCGTCCCGCCTTCGAGACCTTGGGCGAGCACCTCTACGAGGTGATGGAGGAGAGCGAAGTGGCCGAGCACCGTCACGCTGTCGAGGTCTTGGTGGCCAAGCAGGTCCCCGAACATATCGCTCGCCAGGTCGCCCACATGAGCAGCCTCTTCTCTGCGCTGGATCTGGCTCAGATTGCGGCGGATCAGCACAGCGACATTCTGCGGGTAGCCAATGTCTACTACCGACTCGGTGCCAAACTGGACCTGCACTGGTTCCTCGACCAGGTCAACCATCAGCCGGTTGGCAACCATTGGCAGGCGATGGCCAGAGCCTCCTTCCGCGAGGATCTGGACTGGCAGCAACGCAGCCTCACTTCCGTCGTATTGGAAGGGTGCAAAGATCAGGGAGAATGCGATACCATACTGGCCAGCTGGATTGCGGAGCATGAGCAACTCTTGTCCCGTTGGACCCATATGCTGGCCGACTTCAAGACCACCAGCACTCACGAGTTCGCCAAGTTCTCGGTGGCCTTGCGGGAGTTGAACCTGCTCCAGTTGAATTGCCGAGCATCGGCATAACCATGAAAGCCCCGGCCAGTTGCCGGGGCTTTTTTTAAGGAGCAAAGATGTTTTACCCCCTCGCCAGGCATTTGTTGTTCAAGCTCGATCCGGAAAAGGCTCACGAACTCTCCCTCAAACAGCTCTCTCGCCTCCATGGCACGCCGCTCGATATCTTCTTCCGCCAATCCCTGCCCCCACGCCCCGTCACCTGTATGGGGCTTAATTTTGCCAACCCGGTGGGTCTGGCCGCGGGGCTCGACAAAGATGGCGAGTGCATAGATGCCTTTGGCGCCATGGGCTTTGGCTTCATCGAAGTGGGGACCGTGACTCCCAAACCCCAGAGCGGCAATGACAAGCCCAGGCTGTTTCGGGTCGTGCCGGCAGAGGGGATCATCAACCGCATGGGCTTTAACAACCTGGGGGTTGATCATCTGGTTGAGCGGGTCAAGGCCGCTAAATACCAGGGGGTGATCGGTATTAATATCGGCAAGAATAAAGATACCCCCATTGAGAATGGCAAGGATGATTACCTGATCTGCATGGACAAGGTTTATGATCATGCCGGTTATATTGCGGTCAATATCTCGTCCCCTAATACACCGGGCCTGCGTCAGTTGCAGTACGGTGAGGCGCTTGATGATCTGCTGGCCGCCCTCAAGGAACGGCAGAAGATTTTGGCGGCACAATATAAGAAGTATGTCCCTGTGGCGGTCAAAATCGCACCGGATCTCAGTCTGGATGAAATTAAACAGGTCGCCGGATCCTTGATTAAAAATGGGATCGATGGCGTGATCGCCACTAATACCACGCTCGCCCGTGACATGATCTATGACATGCCCCATGCCGGTGAAACGGGAGGGCTGAGTGGTCGCCCATTGCAACACAAGAGCACAGAGGTGATCCGTTTATTGGCGCAGGATTAAACGGTGCCCTGCCTATTATCGGGTGTCGGGGGGAGTGGACAGTGCTCTGGC
>NZ_AQGQ01000285.1 GCF_000388115.1 Aeromonas molluscorum 848 | reverse complement strand
AAATATGGTGCGTCCTAGTGGATTCGAACCACCGACCCCCACCATGTCAAGGTGGTGCTCTAACCAGCTGAGCTAAGGACGCATCGCATATCAGAAAGTGGTGGGTTTAATTGGATTCGAACCAACGACCCCTACCATGTCAAGGTAGTGCTCTAACCAACTGAGCTATAAACCCACTTCACCACGCCAGCTGTGCTGACGTGGACGGCATACTACCCATGGCCCCCAAGGCTGTCAACAGCCTCTATGCACAAAGGAGACTGTTTGCCCAGTTCTTGTGCAGCCTGTTGATTTTGCAGGCGAGCCGGCCAAAAAACCTGTCTCACCAAGCTGGCGAAAAGTGGCATGCCATCCGCTTCTCAACTCGCTTGCAAGGACAGGGGAGTGGCGAAGCGGCCATAGATGACCTTGAGCCTGGCCCCCAGCATCAGTGCTGCGCCGGTCAGACCTATGATAAAGCCGACCCAGAAGCCCTGCGGCCCCATGCGCGGCACCACCCAGTCGGTGAGCCCCAGTATCATGCCGCTTGGCAGCCCCAGGCCCCAATAGGCCACTATGGTGATGTAGAAGATGGCCTGGGTGTCCTTGTAACCGCGCAAGGCGGCCGCGGCAATCACCTGCACCGAGTCCGAGATCTGGTAGATGGCGGCGAAGAACAGCAGCAGGGCAGCCAGGGTGATGACATTCATGTCCTCGGTATAGATAGCGGCAATCTGTTCGCGCAGCAGCACCGTCAGGGCGGCAGTGCCGGCGGCGACTGCGATGCCGAGCATCAGGCCGGTACGGGCCGCGACCCGGGCGTGATCCGGCAGGCCTTCTCCTATGCTGTGGCCGACCCGGATGGTGACCCGACCCCGATGGAGAGCGGCAGCATGAATACCAGGCTGGAAAAGTTGAGCGCAATCTGGTGGCTGGCCACTATTTTCCGCGCCAAAGGGCGCTAGCATCAGGGCCACGACGGTAAACAGGGTCACCTCGCAGAAGATAGCCATGGCGATGGGGAAACCCAAGCGGAACAGACGCCAGATCCGGCTGCCGTTGGGGCGACACAGGCTGGCAAACAGCGCAATTTTGCGAAAGTGGCTAGAGAACTTCACATAGAGGATCATGGCCAGCAACATGGCCCAGAGCACGATGGCAGTCGCCACCCCCGCAGCCGACCCCGCCGAGCGCGGGCATGCCGAAGTGACCATGAATGAAGATGTAGTTGGCCGGGATGTTGACCGCCAGCCCCACGAAGCCTATCACCATGGTCGGCACCGTATGGGAGAGCCCTTCACTGAAGTTGCGCAGCACCTGGAACATGGCAAAGGCAGGCAGCCCCAGAGAATGGCATGCAGATAACGGCAGTCTGTCGCCATGACGGGATCGACGTTCATGTATTGCAGCGCCAGCGGGCTGACATAAAGTGCCAGCATCGCGATCGGGGTCACTATGAGGGCAAGCCAAAACGCCTGGTGGACGGCCGGGCGTACCTCATTGCGCTTACGGGCGCCATTGAGCTGTGAGACGATGGGGGTGAGCGCCATGATGATGCCCTGTACCAGCAGGATCACCGGCAGCCAGAAGCTGGAGGCGACAGATACCGCGGCGAGATCGACGGCACTGACCTGCCCTGCCATCACTGTATCGACGAAGTTCATCGCAATCTGCGCAACTTGCGCCACCAGAATAGGGCTGGCAAGACGAATGAGTTGCCTCGCCTCGGACCAATAACGTTGCACTGACACCTCCGGTGGGGGCCGCTTGGGCATGACATGATGGAACAAAAGAGAAGAACGGTGCACCAGAACGGGGCACCGAGGGAGTCATTCTAGCCGTAACTGACGGTCAAGCGAAACGATTGAGTGGACTCAACCCC
>NZ_AQGQ01000284.1 GCF_000388115.1 Aeromonas molluscorum 848 | reverse complement strand
CTGGAGTCCTCGCCCACAGTGGTGGCCTCGATGGTCAACACCCCGGAACCATTGATGGCCCCCCCCAGCACAGAGTCACCAACCCCCCGCATCACCGGCATGCTCTCACCGGTGAGAATGGATTCGTCCAGCTCGCTGCTTCCCTGGGTGATGCGGCCATCCACCGGCACCCGCTCGCCAACCAGCACCCGCAACGTATCCCCTTGCAACACCTCGTCCACGGATACGCTGACCCACTCTTCCCCCCGCAGCAGGGTTGCGGTATCGGGGCGCAGCGCCATCAGCTCGCGAATAGCCGACTGGGTGCTGCGCCGGGCGCGGGTCTCGAGCAACTTGCCAAGGGAGATGAGGGTGATGATGAGGGCGCTCGCCTCGAAATAGAGGTGACCAGACGCCTCTGCCCCCAGACTCAGCCAGAGGTAGAGACTATAGAAGTAAGCGGCGCTGGTACCGGTGGCGACCAGTACGTCCATGTTGGCGGCCTTGTTCTTCAACGCCAGCCAGGCACCGCGATAGAAACGCGCCCCTATCCAGAACTGCACCGGGGTGGCCAGCGCCCACTCGGCCCAGGCTGGCAGATGCCAGCTCAGCAAACCCGCCATGGCAAACATGCCTACCAGCAGCGGCAGGGTCAGCAGGGCTGCGATCACCACCTGGCGCAGCGCCTGCTTCGCCTCCGCGCGCTCCTGCTGCTCGCGAGCCTGCAACTGTTGCTGACGGGAAGTCACACTGCCGCGCACCCGTTCGGCACCAAACCCCAGCGTCACGATACGGTCGCGCACCGCAGCCGGAGTCAGCAAGCCGGGCAGCAGCTTGAGCCGGGCCAGCTCGGTGGCGAAGTTGACCTCCGCCGACTCGATGCCAGGCAGAGCCGCGAGCGCGTTTTCGATACGACTGGCACAGGCGGCGCAGCTCATGCCGCTCACCTGAAAATCGACCCCCTCGCTTGGCACCTCGTAACCTAGCTGGCGAATGCTCGCCACCACCTCGGGCAGCAATGTCTCGCTGCTCAACGTCACGGCCGCTTGCTCCAGGGCAAAATTGACCCTGGCCTCGACGCCGTCGATCCGGTTGAGCGCTTCTGCTATGCGGCTGGCACAACTGGCGCAACTCATGCCACGGATCGGCACCTGGATGGATATGGTCATGACAAGCCTCCTACGACTCACGATGAATCAACCTTAACCTTTACTGTAAGGGGAAGCTCAAGCTGATTTGGCACAAGAAATATGCAAGCGGGCTCCACCCTGGCCTGAACACCCGCAGCACAAGCCGGATAAAAGATGAGCAGGCTCAATGCCGCTGTCATAGGGCTGGCTCATAATTCGGGGGTTTTGAATGTAAACTGGGGGCGGCCAGGGCGAGACACTCTGTTACATGAGTCCACCCACCGGCTCGGTATACTAACCACAATAATAAGGTTTGGCGGGAACCTTGCCTGCAAGGTTCAAATACAATTTTAGGAATCTCAGGAATCCTAATGAAAATATCAATCCAACCGGACCCAGGCCTGGCAGGCACTGGATGCTCACTTCGCCGCAGAGGGCAAGATGCAGCTCAAGGAGCTGTTCGCCAAGGACGCCAAGCGTTTTGACAGGTTTTCCCTCACCCTGGGTGGCGACATCCTGATCGACTACTCCAAGAACCTGATCACGGAGCAGACGCTCAAGCTGCTGATTGACCTGGCCAAAGAGACTGACCTGCGCAGTGCCATCGACGCCATGTTCAACGGCGACAAGATCAACCAGACCGAGGGTCGCGCCGTACTGCACACCGCCCTGCGCAACCGGTCCGATCGCCCCATCGAGCTGGATGGCAAGGATGTGATGCCGGAAGTGAAGGCCGTGCTGGCCAAGATGAAA
>NZ_AQGQ01000283.1 GCF_000388115.1 Aeromonas molluscorum 848 | reverse complement strand
GTCTCGCCCCAGTGATAGCCGCCGAGCTTGCCGTTTTGCTGGAGTGACTCTGTGGCAGGGGATCATCAAGGCGACGGGGTTGGCGCCCACCGCCAGCCCCACGGCGCGGGCGGCCTTGGGGTTGCCGACGGCGCTCGCCACTTGGGCGTAGCTCACCACCTTGGCTGGCGGGATCTCGAGCAGCGCCCGCCAGACGCTGATTTGAAAGTTGGTGCCGCTCACGTGCAGCGAGATGGGGCGATCCGGTGCCTTGCTGCCATCGAACATGGTGTGGATGACCCCCTGGGTGCGTGATGGCGCCTCCCGCAGCTCCGCCTCGGGCCAGCGCTGGGCGAGGGCTGTCAGGGGCGCCTCTGGGGCCTGGTCATCGAGAAACGAGAAATTGCACACCCCCCGCGGGGTCAGGGCGACGAACGCTTGGCCGAAGGGGGTGTCGTGCACCCCGTGATCGATGACCAGCCCGGCCCCGCGCTGCTTGTATTCGCCCGGCGTCACCGCTTCGAGCTGCACGAAGTGATCGTAGAGCCGCGAGCCGCTGCTAAGGCCCAGGGTATCGGCCACCTCCAGCAGGGAGCGCGATTCGTGCAGCAGCGCCTTGGCCCGATCCAGGGTCAGCACCTGCAAGTAGCGCTTCGGGGTAACCCCAGCCCAGCGGCTGAAGAGCCGCTGGAAGTGAAAGGGACTTAAGTGCACGTGCGCCGCTATCTCGTCCAGGGTGGGCTGGCGCGCCACCTGGCTTGCGATAAAACGGATGGCATCGGCGATGCGGGCGTAATCAGACATAAGGCGCTCTCACGATAAGTTTGCAGCCGCAGCATCTTGGGTGCGACAAGGTCATGTGCGACAAATAGATACCCCCCCATCGGCCAGCAGGGCAATCCCGGTGGTAAAGCTGGATGCATCGGACGCCAGATAGAGGGCCGAGCGGGCGATCTCCTCCGGTTGGGCCAGCCGTTTGAGGGCATGCATATTCTGCACAAAGGCGAGACTCTCCGGTGTATTGGTAAAGGCCTGCCCCATGGGGGTGTCGGTGCCCCCCGGCAGCAGGGCGTTGACCCGCACCCCTTGCGCCCCATACTCGGCGGCCAGCACCTGGGTCAGGCCGATGAGACCCGCCTTGCTTGCTGCATAGGCCGCCATGCCGGGCAGCCCCAGGGTATGGCCGACGAAGGTGGAGGTAAAGGTAAGCGAGCCGCCCCCGCGCGCCAACATGGCGGGGATCTGGTATTTGGCCCCCACAAAGGCGCTGGTGAGGTTGGTATCCAGGGTTTCATGCCACTGGGTCAGCGCCATCTCCTGCACGCTGCCCGGCGCCCCCGTGATGCCGGCGTTATTGAAGGCGATATCCAGCCCCCCGAAACGTCCCACGGCCAGCTCCACCAGGGCGCTGGCGTAAGATTCACTTTTCACATCCCCCGCGAGGCTCACCGCTTGGCCCCCGAATTCCCTGATCTCCTCCACCAGCGCATCCAGCTCGGGCTGGCGGCGGGCACCCAGCACGACGCTGGCCCCCTCCCGGGCAA
Source organism: Aeromonas molluscorum 848 (assembly GCF_000388115.1). Lineage (GTDB taxonomy): Bacteria > Pseudomonadota > Gammaproteobacteria > Enterobacterales > Aeromonadaceae > Aeromonas > Aeromonas molluscorum. Next base: position 340 of record NZ_AQGQ01000283.1, on the reverse strand, counting down.
ACAGGATGGCGCTGGCGTGGCCGATGCCGGAGCTGGCTCCCGTGATGATGGCGACCTTGTTGGACAGTTGTGACATGGCAGTTCCCTCGCTAGATGTGCATGGCGTCAGGTGGCGACGCCCATGCCGGATTGGCAGACAAGTTGATGGGTTCAAACCCCTCCTGGTTCAAACCTCCTTTGGTTCAAACCCTCGGGGGTTCGAAAGCACTTTTGGTTTGAAAGCACTATGGCTGCGAACCTTCGTCACGACGACCCGGATCTTGCTCACTTTTCCCATCGGCGATGGCCCATCACGGCATCGGGAGATATCAGCGTTTTTTGAAGGGAGTGGGAAGGAAGT
>NZ_AQGQ01000282.1 GCF_000388115.1 Aeromonas molluscorum 848 | reverse complement strand
GCGACCCTGACGACCAGATATAAAGCGGATGCAGCCCAGGGCGATGCGAACAGAGAAATGGAAACCGACATGCCAACCGGCATGGCGGGGTTATATCAAATGGGGGCAACCCTTGGCATGCAGGAGGCGAGGGTGAATTTTCAGCAGTTAAGGATCATCAGGGAGGCGGCCCGGCGCGACTATAACCTGACCGAGGTGGCGAACGCGCTGTTCACCTCCCAGTCCGGGGTCAGTCGCCATATCCGCGAGCTGGAAGAGGAGCTCGGCATCGCCCTGTTCGTGCGCTATGGCAAGCGGCTGCTTGGCATGACGGAGCCGGGCAAGGAGCTATTGGTGCTCGCCGAGCGCATCCTCAATGACGCCAGCAACATCCGCAAGCTGGCCAGCGCCTTCGCCAACCGCGAGTCGGGGCGCTTGCTGGTGGCGACGACCCATACCCAGGCGCGCTATGCGCTGCCACGGGTGGTGAAGGCATTTCGTGAGCGTTTCCCCGAGGTGCAACTGGAGCTGCGCCAGGGGGGGCCAGAGGAGATAGTTCGGCTGCTGCAAACCGGTGAGGTGGATATCGGCATCAGCAGTGAGCAGCTCGACCGCAGCGAAGGCGTGGTGGCCTTTCCCTACTACCGCTGGCACCACAACATAGTGGTGCCTAGGGGCCATCCCCTGGCCGGGGAGGAGCCGCTCAGTCTGGCCGCCCTGGCCCAGTGGCCCATCATCACCTATCAGGCCGGGCTCACGGGTCGCATCAGGGTTGATGAGGCCTTCGCCGCCGCGGGTATTTCACCCCAGATCCTGCTGACCGCTCAGGACTCGGACGTCATCAAGACCTACGTGGAGTTGGAGATGGGCGTGGGCATCCTGGCGGACATGGCGTTCGATCCCCAGCGAGACCTGGGGCTCCATCAGCTCGATGGTAGTCGGTTGTTCGCCCCTCACACTGCCTGGATTGGCCTCAAGCAGGGGCAGTTCCAGCACAACTTCGCCTGGCAATTTATCCAGCTCTGCAACCCCGAACTGGCGCTGGCCGACATTCAGGCCCGAGCGCTGCACGGTGAGCCGCTCATCGATTACCAGATCTGAGTCTTTCGCCCTGTCGACAGGGAGCAGCTGATAAAACGGGGAGCCAAAGGCTCCCCGTTGTCTGGTCGGTCACGGCCTCAGGCCTTACTGCACCAATTGCCAGGCATCCTGCCAATGGCTGCCAACTCCTGGCTCATAGTGAGTGGCGTTGCTGCTCCACTGGCTGCACCAGCCTTCGGCGGGGAAAGGTTTGCACTGGTAGATCTTGCCATCTTTGGGTTGCAGCACCCTGATCCCGCTCTTGTAGGCCGAGAGAGAGGCAGGGAACACATATTGGTAATCGCCGCTGACCGGATCTTGCAGCATGAGATCGACGGTCTGCTGCAAGATGGATCCGCCCCCTTTGGGAGTGCCTGCGAGCACCAGCTGGTGGTGACCGGCGCTGAGGTCGGTCAGCGCAAGGCTCAGACTCTGGCTGGCATCCTTGATGTCGGCCTGGATCTGCCCTTTGGCTGCGCCGCCATGGTCATAGAGGGTGGCGGTCACGGCCAGATCTCCCTGCACCGCCAGGGTGAAGTCGAGCTTGAGCTTGCCGCCATCGAGGGGGTAGCTGTCGCTCAGACCGCTCACCGCCATGCTGTCTGTCTGGGGAGGTTGCTGCTGTTCTAGCTGGATCTCGACCCGCGCCAGGCCGCTACCTGCCTTCAGATAGATGGGGTTCTGGCCGTAGACGGGGTTGAAGCTGTCGCCACTGCCCGGCTGGCCGGCGCGGATCTGGCTCTGCTCGGCGTTTATCTGGCTGGCCAGGGCCTGCGCCCTAGTTGTTTTTGAGTCCCTTGCTCGTCACTGGTGACGGTGAGTACCGTCTGC
>NZ_AQGQ01000281.1 GCF_000388115.1 Aeromonas molluscorum 848 | reverse complement strand
TTTTTTATTGCCGCTCACACACTGAGCTGCGCTTGGTGCTGTTCATGGCTCAACTGGCCAACTGCACCTTCATCAAGGCCCGAATACGGCTCGCCAGCTCGTTGAAGCAGGGACGGCGCACCGAATAATGGCGATAGAAAAGTGAGATGGCGCGCCCGGGAACGGGGTCAATCACGGGTCGGTAGCTCACCCCACCCTCATCGCGATTGGCGGGCACCGCCAGGCGCGGGATCAGCGTCATGCCGCTGCCTGCCGCCACCATATTGCGCAGGGTCTCCAGGCTGGTGCCCTGGAAGCGCACATCCTCCCCTACCCCTGCAGCGAAGCAAAACCCCATGGCCTGATCCCGCAGGCAGTGACCATCTTGCAGCATCAGCAGCTTCTTGCCCTTGAGGTTGCCAAGCGGTACAGCCTTGGCTTGGGCTTCAGGGTGCTGCCGGGGGACCGCCAGCCACATGGGCTCCTGATAAAGCGGCAGTGAGCCAAAGCCCTCCATGCCATCCAATTCAGCCAGGATGACGCAGTCCAGCTCCCCCTCCTCGAGTCGCTTCATCAGTACCTGGGTCTGCTCTTCGTAAAGGTAGAATTCGAGCTGGGGAAAGTGTTCGCGCAGATCCTGGATGATATGGGGCAACAGATAGGGCCCCACTGTGGGGATGAGGCCGATGTGGATCTCCCCTGACATCGGTTCTGCAAAGTGCTGACCGATGTTTTTTAGCTCACGCGCCTCGCGCAGCACCTTGCGAGCCTGCTGGGCCATGGCATCACCGGCTGGGGTAAAGAGCACCTTGCGCGAGGTTCGCTCGATTAAGATAACCCCGAGCTCATCTTCCAGCTTGCGCAACTGGCCACTCAGGGTCGGCTGGCTGACAAAGCAGCGCTCCGCCGCCTTGCGAAAATGTTTCTCCTCTTCCAGCGCTACCAGGTACTCGAGATCGCGAAGGTTCATATATCCCCACTGCTGACGGGCAAAAAATCGACCCCTAGCATGCCCAATAAGTGCTTGAAGAACAAGGCAACCTAGTCAGCCAATCGCGCCAGAAACCCTGCCACGTCTCCTAGATAGGGACCGATGTCGAGACGCTGCAGCGCCTCGCCACGCGCCAGCCCCAAGGTCGGGTAACCTTGGCCCCTGAGTCGGGTTAGCCAACGCTGGCTCTCTAACAGGGCAGGCTCCAGAGCCTGTGTCTCATAGGCATGCTGAAAGGCAGCCTCATCCACGCCCTGTTCGGCGGCGAGGCTGGCCAACAGCACCGAGTCCCCGACCCAGAGACCATCCCGATAATGGGACTCCTGGATACGCTGCAATAGGGTCAACTCATTGCCCCCCAGGGTGCCGAGCGCGAGTATGGCGCGAATGGGAGGGGCAGAGTCGAGCTGCAACCCATCCCTGAGCAGCAGCCCATTGAAGTAGCGCTCACCAAAAGGCTGACCGGTCAGGGCCTGGATCCGCTCATCATGAGGTTTGACATAATCACGCAGGGCCAATCCCATCGCCTGGCGCCGCTCGCCTAGCCAGAGACCGCCCGGATGCAGCTTGATCGTTACCCCCGCCAGCCTGGCCGCGGCCGCAAGCAGGGGGGCTGCACCATAACACCAGCCGCAGAGGGGGTCATAAACGTAGTGCAATGTTGTTTCTTTCATCTTCATGGCGTCGTATCCAGCTTGAAAAAACCGGGCCAAGGGGCCCGGTAAAAAACACAGGGAAGTAGGCTCAATGCTTTACCACTTCATCTCGCCGGTCGCGACCTTGGCGCCGATAGCCAGACCATCATCGTCAGGCAACGCGGGGAAGGCTTGCTTCATGCTCTGGATCAAGCTGTCTGAGTCCTTGGCCTTGGCCAGCTCCTGCTCGAAGCGCTGCACATAATCGCGTGTGAAGGTCACGGCTTC
>NZ_AQGQ01000280.1 GCF_000388115.1 Aeromonas molluscorum 848 | reverse complement strand
TCTGCTTACTTGTTCCTTGAGCAGCAAGGCCGAGCCTAGGGTGGCGAACAACGGCGAGGTCATCAGCAGTGCTATGCCTTGCCAGATGGGGATGGGCACCGCCAGCGCCCATAGCCAGAACTGGATGCCGATCACCGCCAGCAGCACCCGCAGCAGGTGCAGACGCAGTTGGCGGGTCTGTAAGGATTGGCGCAGGCCGTGGCGCACCAGCCAGGGCAGCAGACAGACCAGGGCGATCAGATATTGATGGAAGGCTACTTGGGTCGAAGGGAGGCCGAGCTTGAAGCTGACATATTGGCTGAGGCTGTTGACGGCGGCGAAGCAAAGGCCGGCCACCATCATCCAGATTGCGCCAGCAAAGGGGGAGTGGCTGCGGGAGGGTTCCATAGGATCCGGGTCGCTGAAAAAAGTGCGGCGGATCATAACGGCAATCGTTTGTCCTGCCAAGGGGCGCAGCCCTGGCCGCGATCCTTGTCAGAGTTAAAGCGAATCACAATCAAATTTTTTGAATGAATTGAGCATCTATTTTCGCTATCAGCCTGGAAACGCTGTGTTTATAGTAGCCTCCATCGACAGTCCTGCTGTCCAACTGACAACCAAATGGAGCGTTACCATGGCTAATATCCTCGTACTCAAATCCAGCATCCTGGGCCAATACTCACAATCCAATGCCCTTATCGATGGCTATCTGGCCGAACGTCAGGGAGACAGCGTCACCGTGCGTGATCTGGCGACCCTGGATCTGCCGGTATTGGATGGCGAGCTGGCCATGGGTCTGCGCGGCGGCGAAAACCTCAATGAGCGTCAGCTGGCTGTGCTGGCGCAGTCCGATGAGCTGATCGCCGAACTCAAAGCGAGCGACCTGGTGATCATCGCGGCGCCCATGTACAACTTCAACATCCCGACCCAGCTGAAAAACTGGATTGACTTGATTGCCCGTGCCGGCGTCACCTTCCGCTATACCGAAACCGGCCCGGTCGGTCTGGTCGACAGCACTCGCGCCCTGGTGGTGAGCCCCCGTGGCGGTTTGCACTTGGGTAACCCCACCGATCTGGTCACCCCCTACATGAAGACGGTCCTGGGTTTCATCGGGATCAAAGATGTCGATTTCATCTACGCCGAAGGCATGGGCATGGGCCCGGAAGCGCAGGCCAAGGGCATTGAAACGGCCAAGACCCAGTTTGAGGCGTTGGCCTACTGAGTTCTCGAAGACGCTCTGTGCTTACCAACAAAAAACGCAGCCCTTGGCTGCGTTTTTTTATGTCGCTCATTGAAGCGTCAGGCGCGAGCTAGTCCAGCATAAAACGGCGACAGCCGCCCAGGACCAGCAGCAGTACGACAACCAGCAAGCCAATGAGCACCAGGCTTAACCACTGTTCGGCATTACCGGGCAGGGTCGGGGTAAACAGGCTGATCATCAGCAGGGCGCAGAGGGTGATCAAGCTGGTCTGTCGGGTTGGGATCATGGGGTACCTCCTTGTTGGTTGTGCGAGAGATTAATCGCCGCAGATGACAGTTTGATGCATCCGTGCACCAGGCTGTGTGGCGCCCCTCTACCATATCAAGGTGCTAACAGGCACCCCTGAATAGGGAGAAGAGTCTTATCCTAGCAGTTTTTTCGGCTCGGGATCGACGGGGGCGCCGAGCTGTGATCCCGATCTCGATCGCCGGGGGGGAAGATCTGGCTATGATGAGGTCTTTTTCTGCCAAGGCATCTAGCTTGATCGCTTGCCCTCTTCAACCACAAGCCACTCAGTCGCCCCTAGCGAAACTGTTTTTGCTGGGCTTGATAGTGAAAATCACCGCTGGCCAGCCGAGCCTCCAGGGCTGCTCTGTCCAACTCCTGTGCGTTGCACAGATCATCAAGATCGGCATAGTGATCACGCAGCTGCATA
>NZ_AQGQ01000279.1 GCF_000388115.1 Aeromonas molluscorum 848 | reverse complement strand
TGTTCGATGTCATCGGCAAAGAAGGGATTCACGCCATTGGCTAGAGAGAGCAGCAGATTGCCCAGCTCGTCACTTATGCTGGCAAGGTAACAGCCCTGGTTACCGTTCCCAGTGGCCTGCAAAGGCGAATTCTTCGAGGGGAGCAGGGGAGCTATCAACTCCAGGTGGTCCTTCGGACGGATTGGCTTTGCGAGCACCTCCCAGTCGATGAGAACCTCCCAGCCAGTATCGGACCAAGAATCGCCAGCGCTACCGAACTCATGGGGCTTGGATCTCTCGCGGCAAGGTGCAGCTACCAGGCCAATGGCCTTGATAAGCCCGTCGGCGTAGGAGATAACAACGTCACCCGGCCGGGTCAGCGTGAGGTTGATATAGGTCTGATTCTTCGAGCCATTGCGGTTGGTCATGGGCGACCAGATGTAGCCGCCCCCAACTTCTGCACTGTACGTTTGCTTATGGTTTACCCACCAGAATGCCACTGTAATCCCCTAGAAACTGCTGATAACGATATGATATCTTGAATTGTTTGATTTCGGGATGAAATTAGTTGTTATGTGCAATTTTACATAGTGTTATTTTTCATTGGAAAAAATTTAAATATTGGTTTTTATCATGTGACCATGATGATGGGTGCGTTGTTTTTTAATGAAGTATTGATAATCATATACCTCTAGAATTATGTGCATAACCATTCCAGATAAGTCAGCTTGCCCAATTATTCCTATATCATCCTCGCATTTAACAGAAGTGTCGTAGCATTGTATATAACCAATCTCATCTTTAACTAGCTGTAAAAAATATGCTCCAAACTTATCTCTCCCACCGTCTGAATAGGCATCCAAATTTTCATCAATATAAAAATTACCCATTGTGCAAGCGTTGATTACTAGAGTAGGGGTTAATGTTATTAATCGCTCTTGTAGGAAGTGTTTTCTTTCTGGCCAAAGTTTTATGAAATTTTTAGTTCTGTGTATGTTGGTATCTGTATTCCCCTCAGAGCACTGCTCTTGCAAGGCATTAATGACGATAACTGGATAACTTCCACTCTCAGTTAAAAGATCTTCATTCTTTAGTAATTCAACAAGAAACTTAATTATATTTAAACCCGTGCGTCCATTGACTGGCCTGGCACTCACAGGTTTATTTGAAGTTAAATCATTAAGGTTGCTAACTTTGAATTCTTCTATGTGCGGGCTTTCGGTGACTATAACGATGGGCTTACAATACTTATCTTTATGAATAAGATACGTGTCTAAACCAACAAAGTGAGTGTCATATTTAAATGTTCTTCTTAGATTCCAGTCTTTACCTTTAACTTCCAACACTGCTATCACTTCATCATTGCAAGATTTCATGCTCTGTTTTCCTTGATGAATATTTTCCAAGTTAGATAAACAAAACCATGCAGTCTGATATAGCAAGTTCGGCTTATTAGACATATGGTTTCCGTGCTTTAATTATAACTCAAATGAAGCCTGGTGTTAACTGGGGTGTAAAATATAAATGGGAGAGTTGTAGAATTATAAAATGAAATAAAATGATTCAATGATTTGGTTGTTGTAAATCGCAGTAACAATAATCGGATCTGGTACGTGACAGAAATTATCAATAGTGGGTACCATAGTCAGTGCCGGACCTAGACCACCCGGCTGTGTATGACCAAAAGGACCCAGACCATGACCAACCCACATACCCGAGATCTATCTGCAGCACGCCCGCGCGGCTGTGCCAGCATCAAACCCATCCCCCCTCAGTTCAGCTCAGAGTCGTTCAAGCAGTCCCTGGTACTGCTCGGGGAGGGCGTAGCTTGAGCGCCTACCCCAAGTATTTTCTCCGCAGTCCTGAAATCCGATCCCGCGCTTGCCAGTTGGTCGCTGGCCTGCCGGTTGACCGGGACAAGCCG
>NZ_AQGQ01000278.1 GCF_000388115.1 Aeromonas molluscorum 848 | reverse complement strand
GGCTCGGCCTTGCGAGCCGTGGGCGGCGGGGCTGAGCAGGAAGTTGGCCACCACCTTGGCTCCGGCGCGGGCCGTGGCGTTGAAGGGAATGGCCAGGAAGTGGCTGTTGGTCAGTGCCCCCTTATACATGGCGACCGCCTTGACACCGGGAGGCAGGCTGCCTGTCTCCACCGAGCTCAGGGCCTCCTGCGGATTGAAGCTGATGGCCATGGCCAGTTCGCCATCATCGAGCAGTTGCTTGGTCTCGGCGGCGCTGGCCGGGAAGGCCTTGCCTTGACGCCACAGGCTGGGATGCAGAGCCTCGAGGAAGAGCCAGAGCGGCGCCGTGACTTGGGCAAAGGCGGCGTTGGTCGCCGGGCGATAGAGGGGGGACGGATCGGGCGCCAGCTCCAGCAGCATCTGTTTGAGGAAACTGGTGCCGTGGAACTGGGGCGGCTTGGGGTAGCTGAACCGGCCCGGGTTGGCCTTGGCCCAGGCAAGCAGCGCCTTGGCCGAGCGCGGTGGTTCAGGCACCTGGTCGGTGTCGACCATGAAGTTGAGCTGGCCCAGTCCCCAGGGCGCTTCCAACCCCTCGACCGCTACAGTGAAGTCTTTGTCGACCGGCAAGCTGGGGTCGACCAGCGCCATATTTGGCAACTCCTGGCTGAAAGGGGCACCGAGCAGGCCGTTGTCTTTGAGGGCCTTGAAGTTCTCGCCATTGACCCAGAGCAGGTCGACGGGGCCTCCCCGGGTCTTGCCTGCCTGCTTGCCCGCGAGCAGCTGACTGACGCTGGGGGCGATGTCATCCACCTTCACCTGCACCAGGGTGAGCCGATAGTCGCGCGCCAGCTCCTTGGCTGCCCAGCCGAGGTAGCTGTTGATCTCAGGGCTGCCGCCCCAGGCGTTGAAATAGACCGTCTGTCCACGGGCCTCGGCCAGGGTCTGCTGCCAGTTGATGTCGGAAGAGGCCTGGGCCTGCCAACCCCAGAACAGGGCCAACGCGGCCATGCCGTAACCAAGCTTGCCAGAGGTCATCATGGCTCCTTGTGGTGAGTGGAGGGCTGGGCCGGATCCCGCAGGGGAGTCGGGCCTGTCTGCAACGGATGTTGTCTGGCATCGAGCTTGCCACGGCGGCGCCAGTGGTGGTAGCGGGCCAGCCAGGGCAGCAGGGCCTCGGGTTTGTGGGCCTGTTTCCACTGGCCAGCCACATACTTGTTGCCCTCCATCAGCGTGGGGTAGGCGTGAATGGTGCCCAGTACCTTGCCAAGGCCCAGCTTTTGGCGCATGGCCAGGGTGAACTCAGCGATGCGCTCCCCGGCATGGGGGCCGACGATGGTGGCGCCCAGGATCTTGTCTTTGCCAGGGGCGGTCAGCACCTCAATGAAGCCCTGGGTTTCACCATCGGCGATGGCCCTGTCCAGCTCTTTGAGTTCGAAGCGGCTGGTTTCAAAGGCAATTCCCTGTTCTTGCGCCTCCTTGCGGTTGAGGCCGACGCGGGCCACCTCCGGGCTGGTATAGGTGGCTGCCGGGATGACGCGATAGTCCGCCTTGACGCGTTTGAACTGGCCAAAGAGGGCATTGACCGCGGCATACCAGGCTTGATGCGCGGCGAAATGGGTGAACTGGTAGGGGCCGGCCACATCGCCCACCGCCGATATGCTGGGGTAGTTGGTGGCGAGGAAAGCGTCCACGGCTATGGTGCCGCGAGGGGTCAGCTCGACCCCCAGCGCTTCCAGACCAAAGCCGGTAACATTGGCCACCCGGCCCAGGGCCAGCAGCAGCTGATCTCCCTCAACTTCCAGGCGCTGATCCCCCCGGCGCAGGTGCAGGCGGATCTGGCCTTGCGTCAGGGATTCGACCCGCTCGGCACGCCAGCCAATCAAGAGTTCGACCCCGTCATCCTTCATCTGAGCTTGCAGCAACTCGGCCACCTCGCGCTCCTCCCGGGGCAGGAGTTGATCCGCCAGCTCGATCAGGGAGACCCGGATGCCGAGTTGGGCAAAACTCTGGGCCAGCT
>NZ_AQGQ01000277.1 GCF_000388115.1 Aeromonas molluscorum 848 | reverse complement strand
TCCGACATCGCCAACGAGATCAGTCACGAATATGGTCACTGGCTCGGGGATGCGTTCGCCTCCGGCGGTTCGGTCGGTTATGACCACAAGAAGATGGGCATCACGGCGCGCGGCGCCTGGGAGTCGGTCAAGCGTCACTTCCGTGAGCTTGAGATCAACTGCCAGACCACCGATTTCACCTGCGTAGGCATAGGTGACATGGCCGGCGACGTGTTTGGCAACGGCATGCTGCTCTCCGAGCACACCCAGCTGGTCGGCGCCTTCAACCACATGCACATCTTCATCGACCCGACCCCGGATGCGGCCAGCACCTTCGCCGAGCGCAAGCGTCTGTTCGAGCTGCCGGGTTCTAGCTGGGACGACTACAACCGCGACCTCATCTCTCAGGGGGGCGGCATCTTCCTGCGCTCGGCCAAGTCCATCAAGCTGAGCCCGCAGATCCAGACCCTGCTTGGCACCGACAAGGTCAGCATGGCGCCGAACGAGTTGATCAAGGCACTGCTCTGCCTGAACGTAGATCTGCTCTGGAACGGCGGCATTGGCACCTACGTCAAGAGCCACAAGGAGAGCGATGGCGAGGTGGGTGATCGCAGCAATGATGCCCTGCGCGTCAATGGTCGCGACCTGCGTGCCCGTATCGTGGGTGAGGGGGGTAACCTGGGCTTCACCCAACTGGGTCGTATCGAATACGCCAGTCAGGGCGGTCACATCAACACCGATTTTACCGACAACGTGGGCGGGGTGGATTGCTCCGACAACGAGGTCAACATCAAGATACTGCTCAACCAGCTGGTCGCAGCGGGGGATCTGACCCTCAAGCAGCGCAACCAGATGCTCTATGAGATGACGGATGCCGTGGCAGAGATAGTGCTGACCAACGCCTATCGTCAGTCCCAGTCCATCTCGGTTACCAGTTTCCGCGCGGCGGATCAGGTGAAAGAGCAGCAGCGTTTCATTCAGGGTTTGGAGCGCGAAGGCAAGCTGGACAGGGCGCTGGAGTTCCTGCCCTCCGATGAGGAGTTGTCCGAACGGATGGCGGCAGGGCAGGGGTTGACCCGCCCCGAGCTGGCCGTGCTGGTGGCTTACGGCAAGATGGTGCTCAAAGAGCAGCTAAACTGCCCCGAGATCACCGACGAGCCCTTCTTGGCGCGGATGCTGGTCACCAGCTTCCCCGAGCAGTTGCAGCAGCGCTTCGGCGAGGCCCTGGCCCAGCATCCCCTGCGCGGCGAGATCATCGCCACGCGGGTGGCCAACATGCTGGTCAACGACATGGGACTCAACTTTGCGACCCGGATGAAGGACGAGACCGGTGCCTCAGTGGCCGAAGTGGCAGCCTGCTTCGCCATGGCCCGCGAGGTGTTCGGTTTCGATCCCCTGTGGCGCGACATCGAATCCCTGGACAACCAGGTGAGTGCCGAGACTCAGCTCGAGTTGATGTTTGCCAGTCGCCGCATTGTGCGCCGTGCCACCCGCTGGTTCCTGCGTGCTCGCAATCGCAGCTGGAGCATCAGCGAAAACATCGCCTTCTTCCGTCCCGCCTTCGAGACCTTGGGCGAGCACCTCTACGAGGTGATGGAGGAGAGCGAAGTGGCCGAGCACCGTCACGCTGTCGAGGTCTTGGTGGCCAAGCAGGTCCCCGAACATATCGCTCGCCAGGTCGCCCACATGAGCAGCCTCTTCTCTGCGCTGGATCTGGCTCAGATTGCGGCGGATCAGCACAGCGACATTCTGCGGGTAGCCAATGTCTACTACCGACTCGGTGCCAAACTGGACCTGCACTGGTTCCTCGACCAGGTCAACCATCAGCCGGTTGGCAACCATTGGCAGGCGATGGCCAGAGCCTCCTTCCGCGAGGATCTGGACTGGCAGCAACGCAGCCTCACTTCCGTCGTATTGGAAGGGTGCAAAGATCAGGGAGAATGCGATACCATACTGGCCAGCTGGATTGCGGAGCATGAGCAACTCTTGTCCCGTTGGACCCATATGCTGGCCGACTTCAAGACCACCAGCACTCACGAGTTCGCCAAGTTCTCGGTGGCCTTGCGGGAGTTGAACCTGCTCCAGTTGAATTGCCGAGCATCGGCATAACCAT
>NZ_AQGQ01000276.1 GCF_000388115.1 Aeromonas molluscorum 848 | reverse complement strand
GTTTTTTATTGTCACCACGCTCACTCTTCGTCGCGGAAGATGGTGATGGCGGAGAAACCCAGCTCCTTGAAGTGGTTCTCCTGGTAATCTTTCACGCTCTTCTTGTCACGACGGCACACTTGGGCCAACTGGGCCTCCATGGCGTGGAACGCCGTGAGGTCAAGCCCCTCGGCGGCCGCGATGGCATCATAGATGCTGCGAAACTTGTCGTTGGAATAGCCGATTTCCTTGGCCTGACTCTTGTATGTATAAGTAATTTTAAATGCCATGGGGGCCTTCCTTCTTTTTGGACTGCTTGCGCTGGACGTAGAGGTAGAGGCTCTCGACCTTTTCCCTTGCCCAGGGGGTCTTGCGCAAAAACTTCAGGCTGGACTTGATGCTGGGATCGTCGGTAAAGCAGCGGATGTTAATCTGCTCTCCGAGCTGCTCCCAGCCATAGTAGGCGACCAGTTCGGTGACGATGGCCTCGAGGGTCAAGCCATGGAGCGGATTCCTGGGCTGGGCCTTATCGGACTGCGCCAAGTCAGGCTGCGGCTTCTCGGTCGGTTCCGTCATGCGTCGTTCGCCAGTTTGGCAAAGGGCTGACCCATGCGGGTAGTGACGCCGGGCGCCAGCGGCGCATCGAAGCTTGCCAGCATGCCTGGGCCAAACAGACAGACCACTGTGCTGCCGAGTTTGAACAGCCCCATTTCCGCCCCTTTTTGCAGGGTGATTGCCTCATCCCCGGCGTAGTCCCAACGCACCACTTCCTTATGCTTGGTCGGCGCTATGTTGCCAGCCCAGATGGTCTCGATGCTGGCGACGATAGTGGCGCCGACCAGCACCAGAGCCATGGGGCCATGGGCGGTGCGGAAGGTGGCGACCACCCGCTCGTTGCGGGCAAACAGATTCGGCACGTTTTCGGCCGTCAGCGGGTTGACCGAGAAGAGGTCCCCCGGCACGAATACCATGCTCTCCAAGACGCCATCCAGGGGCATGTGGATGCGGTGGTAGTCCTTGGGAGCCAGATAGATAGTCGCGAAGTCGCCATCCTTGAAGGGGGCGACCAGATCCTCATAACCACCCAGCAGCTCGCGGGCACTGTAGTCGTGGCCCTTGGCCTGGATGATGCGGCCCTGCTGGATGGGGCCGAGCTGGCTGACAGTTCCGTCCACCGGCAGCGCCAGGGTCATGGGATCGTCAACCAGGGGACGGATCCCCGGCTTGAGTTCGCGGGTAAAGAAGGCGTTGAAGCTCTTGTAGAAAGCGGGATCTTCATGGAGCGCTTCGCTCATGTCGACCTGGTACTGCTTGATAAAGGCCTCGATCACCTTGGTGGTGAGGTTGCCCGCTTGCGCGGCAGCCAGCTTGCCGAGCAAGCGAGAGAGGGCGTGCTTGGGCAGACAGTATTGACCGGCAATCTTCAGGTTGTCAGTAATGCTCATGATGTTCATCTGCTCTTTTTAATAGAAAGAGTGGTTTAGTGGGTCACAGTCGGGCTTGTTGCCGACCGTGGCGTGCTTCCTGCATGGTTTCCAGGATGCGGTGATAGTTGAAGAAGCGATCCGCGCTGATATCGCCCCGTTCGACCGCGGTGCGCAGGGCGCAACCGGGATCGTCCTTGTGGGTGCAGTCGCGAAACTTGCAGCCCCCCAAGTAGTCGCGGAACTCCACGAAGCACCAGGTGATGCGATCGGCTTCCAGGTGCCAGAGCGCGAACTCACGGATCCCGGGGGAGTCGATGAGATCGCCACCACTCGGAAAGTGGTAGAGGCGTGCCGTGGTGGTGGTGTGCTGACCGAGCCCCGAGTTTTCGGAGATCTCGCCGGTCAAGACACCCAGACCGGGCATCAGGGCATTGGCCAGGGAGGATTTTCCTACCCCGGACTGACCGACGAAGATGCTGATCTTGCCGTTGAACTGGGCCTTGAGCTCATCGAGCCCCTCGCCACTCTCGCAGCTGACCAGGATCACCTGATAACCGAGTTTGCGATAGGCGCTTAGCTGGCCATCGATGCGCACACGCGCCGCTTCATCGAGCATGTCGACCTTGTTCAGCACGATGAGCGGCTGGATCTCTACATCTTCGGCTGCCACCAGGTAGCGGTCGACGATGTTGGTCGAGAACTCG
>NZ_AQGQ01000275.1 GCF_000388115.1 Aeromonas molluscorum 848 | reverse complement strand
ATCTGTTAGGCTCCTCCCTCTGCCAGGGAGCGCTCGCCGTACTCGCCCTGCAGATGGCCGGCCACTTCCTGCTGATCCCGCACTTTGCCAACTATTTCCAGTTCAACCTCGATTTCCCCCGGGAGCAGATAGCCACCCTTTATCTGTGCGGTGGCCTGGCCAGCATGGCGACCATGCGCCTGTGCGGTGTCTGGATTGATCGCGGCCGCGCCCAGGGTGCCATCCTCATCACCAGCTCGCTGCTCGCCCTGGTCACCTTCGCTGGCTTCGCCCAGCCCCAGGGGCTGCCCATCTATCTGCTGTTCACCCTCTTCATGGCCCTGAGCTCGGCCCGATCCAGCACCACGCTCGCCATCACTGCGGCCATTCCTGCCCCCCAGCAACGCGCCGCCTTCATGTCATTCCAGGGAACCGTCACCAATATTGCCGCCGGGCTCGCCAGCCTGGGATCGGCCCGCTATCTGCAATCGGATGAACAGGCCCGTCTGCTGGGCTTCGACACCCTGGCCTGGCTCAATATCGTCTGCACCCTGCTGGCTTGTCTCGGCGTGGTACTGCTGCTCAAGGCACTGAAAAATTCACATAACAATAATAGGTCTGACAAACAGGTCAGACAGGGAAGTTAGTGAGCCTAACAAGCTGTTTTTTCTCAACAATAAATACGTTTAAATGGAGTTTTGACCATGCAGTTCACCCCCGGCTTTCCCTTGAACCCGCTGCAAACCAGCCTGATCGGCCTCCGGCCTGCTGGCAATGCCCGCCTTGGCCCAGACTGAGCCAGCCAAAGCCAACGAGACCATAGTGGTCACCGCCACCCAGACCAAGCACACCGAGCTGAGTGCCCCGGCCAGCGTCTCCGTGGTGACCCGCGCCGATCTGGACAAGATGAACGTCAACAACATCGGCGATGCCCTCAAGCATGTGCCGGGTGTCAACATCATCGGCACCAACCCCACGGGCCGCAACGAGATCAAGATCCGCGGCATGGGCGGCGACTACACCCTGCTGCTGGTCAACGGCAAGCGGGTCAACGCCCGCGAGACCCTGGGCAGCGCCTTTGGCAACGACTTCGACTTGAGCTCCATCCCCATGGCCGCCATCGAGCGCATCGAGGTGATCCGTGGTCCCGTCTCCTCCCTGTACGGGGCCGATGCCCTGGGGGGCGTGGTCAACGTGATCCTGCGCCAGGCCAAGGAGCAGACCGAAGCCGCAGTCGGTTACACCCGCACCATGCCCACCAAGGGTCAGGGTGGTGATGCCAACCAGGGCAGCGCCTTCGTATCCGGCGCCCTCATCGACAATAAGCTGCTCGGCAGCGTGGTGGTCGAAGGTTATCAGCGTGACAACTGGAAGAGCGAGCAGTCCAACAACCCGGATGCCGATGCCCTGGAAAAACGTGAAGTGGTCAATGTGCTCTCCAGCCTGAAGTGGCTGGTCAGCGACAATCAGGACATCGATTTCGATCTGGGCTACAACCAGAACGACATGGACAGCTACTTCAACAACGTGCCGCGCGCCCCGACTGCACCGGCCACCCCGCACAACGTGCAGGAGCTCGACCGCCTCAGCCTGGGGCTGACCCACAATGGCCGCTGGCAGCATTTCGACAGCAGGGTCCGCTACTACTTCGAGCAGACCGATCTGATGGATGATTCTCAGCTCAATGGCGGCGCCTCCGATGTCACCCAGACCAACCACACTGTCGATGGTCAGGTCAGCGGCTACCTGGGCGATCACCTGCTCACCTCGGGCGCCGAGTTCCGTGATACCGAGCTGGAGCACAGCCGCAACATCACCAACGGCAGCGTCAGCGCCAGCCAGAGCGCGATCTACCTGCAAGACGAATTTGGCTTCGGCGATCTGGCCCTGACCCTGAGCGGCCGCCTCGACCACCACGAAACCTATGGCAACGAGTTCAGCCCGCGCGCCTACGCCCTCTATACCCTGACCGATGAGTGGGTGCTCAAGGGGGGTATCGGCAAGGCGTTCAAGGCACCGACCCTGGCCCAGTCCAGTGAAGGTTTCTCCACCACCGCCTGCCGTGGCGCCTGCCAGGTGATTGGCAACCCGGACCTGAAGCCGGAAACTGCGGTCAGTTATGAGCTGGGTACAGCCTATGAAGCCGA
>NZ_AQGQ01000274.1 GCF_000388115.1 Aeromonas molluscorum 848 | reverse complement strand
AGGGGCGTCCTTGGGTAGTCCTCGTGTATCCTCGGGTAGTCTTAAAGATACCTGTAGTAAGTAATGTATAGAGAGATAGTATCTTGGGTATCTAATAGATGTCTTATAGATAGTCTTAGGGACGGGCGGAGGGAAGGAGAGAGAGGGGACCGGTCTTTCATTTCATTCAATGGTCAGGGTTTATTGTCTGCTGAAAGATGGTGTCCTTGCGAGATAATTATCTGTTTACTTTTGGTGTATTAGAGGTTTTAACTGCTGGTTGTATGCCAGATGTAATCGGTGTGTGTTACGTTGGTTATCATTGGGATGGTCGTCGGGAATGCGGACCTCGGGCAGTCGTCTGGATGGACCTCGGGTAGTCGTCGGGACAGACCTCGGGACAACAAACAGGGGCACTCAGACGAACAAGCCCAGAGTCGGCCCCAGCGCCTCCCAAACGACAAACCCCCAAGGTGTCGCGGTGAACAGCCTCGGGGGTCGATTGAAAGATTCGATCAAAGTGGGTCACTCGATCAGTTCTTTCTATTGGTCAGGGTAAATTAGCTTTCTCTAATGTACGTTGGGACAGTCTTGATGATAGGTCTTTTCGATGGCTCAAGGCTCTACCGATAGACACATTCGATCAACTCACAGCTCGCCTTCATCCTTCATCGCTTTCGCTATCCGGTAGGCTGTAGACCTCCCGATACCCAGCTCCTTAGCGACACCAGCAGGGGACAGGCCGCCTACCTTCAGACGCTCCTTGACCTTCTCTTCGTCCAGTTCCTTCGGTCGGCCCAAGTGCTTCCCTTGCTCCTTGGCCTTGGCTATCCCGTCCATCTGCCGCTCCTTCCTCAGCTCCAGCTCGAACTCAGCGAAGGCCCCCAGCATGGACAGCATCAGGCGGCCCTGTGCGCTCCCTGTGTCAAACGTCTGGTCCAGCACACGGAGGGTCACGCCTTTCTCTTCCAGCTTCTCCACGATAGCCAGAAGGTCAGCGAGAGAGCGGCCCAGACGGTCCAGCTTGGTGATCACCACTGTGTCCCCCTCTCGGACATACCCCAGCATGGCTTGGAGTTGCTGACGGTCTTTGGCTGACTTGCCGGACATCTTCTCCTGATAGACCTTCTCAGCTCCAGCCTCGGCCAGTTTGTCCAGTTGAACATCCAGCGATTGGCCGACAGACGACACACGCGCATAACCGATAATCTGTCCCATCACTCTCTCCTACTCAATCAACCAATGCCCAAGCTGTCATAGGGACTTTCCCCGCGTCGTAATGCCTTCCTGCTGCTATCTCAGCTTTCCGATGGTCAATCGCAGCAATGACCTTCAGTTCCTCTTGGAGGCCCGCAGAGGAAGCCCTATCGAGCATCCTCGGGGCGACTCTATCCAGTGACTTCCTGCTCTTGAATCGGCGTAGTCTGATAACCAAGTCAATCATTCGGAAACCTCCTTCATCTTCTCCCAAGCGAATCGCCAGCAATCAACAAAGCCAGCGATTGTATAACTTGATCCCTCCATGTGCAGCCTATAAAGTCCTTTACCAAGCGGCTCCATCTTCATCATTACTCTCCCCAGAGTTGATAGGTGATTCGCTCAGGCTTCCCCTAGTTGGCGCTAAGGGAAGCCATCCTCTTAGCAGTTGCGGAAGTAGCAGGTGCCAGACCTCACGAACTCCCCGTTAAGCTCCATGTCCCTCGCTACGGCTTGCCAGTCGATGTACCCACGGGCAGACGCTGGGATTGCCTCAAGTTGTCCTCCTTCCTCCCATTGCTCCATCGCCATGTCTTCGTCGCAGTCCCAAGACCCCATGTAGCGGTCCTGAATCTCTTCTGGTGCAATCTCACAGGCCAGCCCTGCCGCCAGTACCTCGGGCTCACAGTCCACCTCCAGCAGTTCCTCCAGAGCCTTCCAGTCAAAGCTCCCGTACTTGTGCAGGCAGTGAGAGGCCAGCCCTTCAGCATCCTGACAGTCCCAGTCTTGGGTCATCAGCTCGGCCACGTCTGCCGGTTCCATCCCAAGGGACTCTAGGTAGTCGCTCAGACCCCCAGCGTTGACGACCTCTTCAGCGTCAATCCAGCAGCCGTAGTCGATGCGGAACCAGTAGATGTAGACGTTGTGTTCTCCCATCCCAGCGGTATCCAGCACAGCCACACAGCGGTTGATGAAGGCTTGGTCCTCCAGTT
>NZ_AQGQ01000273.1 GCF_000388115.1 Aeromonas molluscorum 848 | reverse complement strand
GGTCGCTTTCTTTGCTCCAGAGCCGCGCTACGCGGTGGCGGATGCGGTGACCGAGTTCAAGACCATGGTGCGCGAACTGCACAGGGCCGGCATAGAGGTGATCCTGGACGTGGTTTACAACCACACAGCCGAGTCCGGTTTCGATGGCCCGCTGCTCTCCTTCAAGGGGCTGGACAACAGCGGCTACTACAGCTTTGACCCGGGGGCCCATGGCCCGGATTTCAACCGTTATGCCAATGTCACCGGCTGTGGCAACAGTGTGAACCTGGATCACCCCAACAGCCTGCGGCTGGTGCTCGACGCCCTGCGCTACTGGGTGACCGAGATGCAGGTGGACGGCTTTCGCTTCGATCTGGCGGTCACCTTGGGGCGTGAGGCGGGGGAGTTCGAACCCATGGGGGCCTTTTTCAAGGCGCTGATGGCCGATCCCGTGCTTGCCGGCGTCAAGCTCATCGCCGAGCCTTGGGATATAGGTCCGTTCGGCTACCGGCTCGGCCAGTTCCCGAGCCAGTGGCATGAGATCAACGATCGCTATCGCGACACGGTACGCGCCTTCTGGCGTGGGGATGGCGGTAAGATGGCGGATCTTGCCACCCGGCTGATGGGATCGCGGGATCTCTTCCCCAAAAATTGGCGCTCGCCACATACCAGCATCAACTACCTCTGTTATCACGATGGTTTCACGCTGGAGGATCTGGTCTCCTACAACCAGCGTCACAACCAGGCCAACGGTGAAGACAACCGGGATGGTCACGGCAACAATCTCTCCAACAATCATGGGGTGGAGGGGCCGACCCTGGATCCGCGCATCAGCAATCTGCGACTCCAGCAAAAGCGCAACCTGATAGCCACCCTGCTGCTCTCCCAGGGCACACCGCACTTTCTCGGTGGGGATGAGATGGGACGCAGCCAGCTTGGCAACAACAATGCCTACTGCCAGGACAACCAGATAAGCTGGGTCAACTGGCAGTGGCGGCCGGAGGATGAACGGTTGCTCGCGTTCACCCGGCAGATGGTGGCGCTGCGGGCCAGCTCCGAAGTCTTCTCCAACCTGCGGTTATGTGACGACAACTGGAATGGCGCTCAGGAGCATTGCCATCGCGTCGACTGGTATCACCCGGACGGTCACCTGCTCACGGCTCAGGATTGGCAGGCGCCCATGGGCCAGGCCTTCGCCATGGACATAGGGTCGCTGGATGAGGAGGGGGAGCGTTGGCTGGTGCTGTTCAATGCCAGCGGTTACGACATTCAGTTCCGGCTGCCGCCTCCGGCAGAGGGGATGGAGTGGGTGCAGACCATAGACACGGCCACCAATGATGGCTTGCCCTTCCTGCCTGATGACATCAAGCGTCAGGTGGCCGTGGGCCGGGCGCACTCCCTCAAGCTGCTGGAGCGGGTTCACCCCCCTCTCGATGCTGCGGGTCATCACGCCCCCTGAATCCCGGCTGGCTCTGGCAGATAAGCTGGAACAGTGGTTTTATCTGCCAAGGGGATCACAATCTCGCTTTTTCGGGCATTCAGTGGGGTGGAGTCAAGGGCCATGGCTGGTTATGCTGTGGCCCTGTCTCACAGACCTTGCGCCGTGGAGGCAAGATTTGAGTGCAAATAACCCGGAAAGCTGGCGCCAGACCTTAAGCCCCGAGCAGTTTCATGTCTGCTGGGAGCGGGGTACCGAGCAGCCCTACAGCGGCGCTCTGCTTCACAACCGCAAAAGCGGTGAATACCTCTGCACCTGCTGCAAGCAGGTGCTCTTCCCCTCGAGTGCCAAGTTTGATGCCGGTTGTGGCTGGCCCTCCTTCGATCGTGCCATCGACGGCAGGGTGTATTCTCGCGACGATAACAGTCACGGTATGAAGCGTATCGAGATCAGCTGCGCCTGTTGTGGCTCCCACCTGGGCCATCTCTTCCCTCGATGGGCCGACCGAGACGGGGCAGCGCTACTGCGTCAACAGTCTGAGTCTGGATTTTCAGGCCGACGAGCCCTGAGCTGACACGGGCCAAACTGGGATATCAAAAACGGCGGCGCAGCCTGGCTGCGCCGCCGTTTTTATGGGCTGTGATGATGACCGTACCCGGGAGCTCACGCCAGCAGCAAGCTGCTGGCGAGCAGCAGGGCAGCCAGAGCCAGCACGGGCAGCTTCATCACCCGCAGCAGGAAGAGGCCGGTCGCAGCCAGTGCCAGATCCTTGGGGGCCAGCACGGCACTTTGCCAGACGGGTTGATAGAGGGCGGCGAGCAACAGGCCGACCAC
>NZ_AQGQ01000272.1 GCF_000388115.1 Aeromonas molluscorum 848 | reverse complement strand
GGCCCTCGCCAACATCGGCAGCTACGTCAAGGCGCTCGGCACCAAGCCGCTCATCCTGGCCGACGATTTTGTCACCAAGCTGGTTGGCGACACCGTGGCCAGCAGCTTCCACGGCGTGGAGATCAAGCCAGAGTTCGACTGCTTCAACGGCGAGTGTTCACGTCCCGAGATAGACCGGCTGCTGGCTCGCTGCAACCAGACGCCGTTTGACGTCATCATCGGCATCGGTGGCGGCAAGACGCTCGATACCGCCAAGTCGGTCGCCTTCTACCTGAAGGTGCCGGTCGTCATAGTCCCCACCATCGCCTCGACCGATGCGCCAACCAGTGCGCTGGCGGTCATCTACACCCCGGAGGGGCAGTTCAGCGAATACCTGATGATCCCGACCAACCCCAACATGGTCATCATGGATACCGGTGTCGTCTCCCGTGCCCCGGTGCGGCTGCTGGTCTCCGGCATGGGGGATGCGCTCTCCACCTATTTCGAGGCGCGCGCCAACAAGGTCTCCGGCGGCAAGACCATGGCCGGCGGTGCTCCGACCCTGGCGGCCCAGGCCATCGCCGAGCTCTGCTACCAGACTCTGCTGGCCGATGGCTACAAGGCCAAGCTGGCGGTGGAGCAGGGGCTTTGCACCAAGGCGGTGGAGAACATCATCGAGGCCAACACCTACCTGAGCGGCATCGGCTTCGAGAGCAGCGGCCTGGCCGCCGCCCACGCCATCCACAACGGCCTGACCCAGCTTGATGAGTGTCACCACCTCTACCACGGTGAGAAAGTGGCGTTCGGTACGCTAGTGCAGCTGGTGCTGGAGAACGCGCCCATGGCGGAGATCGACACCGTGCTGGCCTTCTGCCGCTCGATTGGCCTGCCGACCAACCTGCATATGATGGGGGTCAAGGCGCTGGACATGGCGCGCCTGCTGGAGGTGGCCAAAGCCTCCACCGCCGAGGGCGAGACCATCCACAATATGCCGTTCAAGGTCACTGCCGAGGATGTGCTGGCGGCTATCGTCACCGCCCACCAACTGGGGCTGTAACCGCATCACGGCTGACCTTGTCATATAAAATGGCCCCGCAACTGCGGGGCCTTTTCATTTTCTTCTACGGGCCGATTTGCAATGGCCTGAATAACCGTCAGCCGTGATAGTCGGCGGGATCGATACCAATGAGCTTGAGCCGTCGCCAGAGGGTGGTGCGGCTGATGCCCAGATGCTGGGCCATCTGGCTGACCTGCCCCTTGCAGGCGTGTGCGCAGCGCAGTATGGCCTGGCGCTCCAGCTCCGCCAGGGTGAGCAGCGGCTGGCCCACGACTTCGTCGGCCAGCAATCTGTGGCCCTGTGAAATGGCGGCGGGAAGTGCCTCTGGCGGGATGACACCCTCATCACAATGGAGCAGCGCGTGGGCAAGGGCACTGCGCAGCTCCCCGAGATTGCCGGGCCAGGAGTAAGCCAGCAGGCAATCCAGGGCCGCGCGACTGAAGCGAGGGGCGGGCTCCCGGCCCTGAGCCTGAAGTTGTTGGGCAATGAGGGTGGGCAGGTCGGCGATGCGCTCGCGCAGGCTCGGCACCCAAAGCTCGCAACCCTGCAAGGCATAGAGCAGCTGGCGGCCGAACCGCCCCTCTTGCACCCTCTGTTCCAGGTCGGCGCTGCTGGTCGCCACTATCCTGACTCGCAGCGGCAGGAGGCGCGCCGAATCGAAGCGCTGGATCCGGCCGGTCTTGAGCAACTGCAAGAGAGCCGCCTGCATGGGGGCGGCCAGATATTCCACCTGTTCCAGCACCAGGGTGCCGCCATGGGCCAGCTCGAACTTGCCGGCCCGCTCCTGCCCCGCCTCGTCAGAGCCCATCAGCTCCAGCGCCATGCGCTCGCTTGGCAGTGCCTGGCAGTTGAGGCTGACGAGGGGGGCGGATGCTCGCTCGCTGGCGAAATGGATCGCCTCCGCCAGCCTGGCCTTGCCCACCTCCTCCTCGCCACGGATCAATATGGCCCCCTGACTGGAGGCTGCCTGGTGGGCCGAGCGCAGTAGCTTGGCCATGGCGCTGGACGCCCCGGTCAGGGTGGCGAGATCCTGCCCCGTCTGCCGTAACTGGCCGAGGGCCCTGAGCCGGTCCAGCGGGTGCAACAGGGCGATGAAACTGACCCCGTCCGGCCCTGGCAACGGCTTGAGGCTGATCAGGAGATGGATGAAGTCTCGCCCTGTTCCAAGGTGAGAGCCTGATGGCTGAGGGGCGTCTGTTGCTCAATGGCGAGACGCAGTCGCTGGGGCAATTGGCAG
>NZ_AQGQ01000271.1 GCF_000388115.1 Aeromonas molluscorum 848 | reverse complement strand
GGATGAATTTGAGCATCCACTGGTGCTGGGAGTCAAAGACCTCGGGAC
Organism: Aeromonas molluscorum 848; assembly: GCF_000388115.1. Classification (GTDB taxonomy): domain Bacteria; phylum Pseudomonadota; class Gammaproteobacteria; order Enterobacterales; family Aeromonadaceae; genus Aeromonas; species Aeromonas molluscorum. The sequence continues at coordinate 2,279 of NZ_AQGQ01000271.1, read as the reverse complement.
GCCCCAGCCAGTATGCGATGAACTCGCCAAGATCCTCTTCGCTGTAGCTTGCATCAATGACGCCGCATAGGCGCGCCAGAGCAGGCAACTCCTCGTCCGGACGCCAGTGCAGGTGCATCTGGAAGGGGCGCTCAGGCAAGGGACTTCGGCTGCGCTGGTTCAGCAAGGGCAGGGTGAAGCTGCATTGGTGGTAGTGCTCACTTTCCACTGAACTCTCTATAGACAGCAAGCCAGCCTCGATCAGCTCGTCAAACAGGGCTGTTAGCTGGCGGGCATTGACCTGATAACTAAAGCCGCTGGTATCCATGGGATCGACCACCGCCAAGCTCCGCCCCAGTTCGGGATAACTGAGCCGGGGGGGCTGGTTTTCCATGATCAGTCGCCGCAACTGCAGACTGTAGAGGCTGCGAGCCGGATGAGACAGTCTGGGATGGGCGAGGGCGCTGTATTCGGCTGGAGTCATGGCGTTCTTTGCTAGCTAGGATGGGGCCATTATCCCCCATGGGCTGGCTGGGCACAATTAAGGGCTGATCCCTGACGCATTCTGATTGGTGGCGGCCAGGTAGCCAGTCTCTTATATGGATTAATAATCATGCTCATTTTTGCGAGGTCATCCCGTTCGCTGGGGGCTGCGGTGGTCTAGGATTAGGCTCTAATCGGCATGAACCACAAGAGCTGTAACAAGATGTTAAGAGCCGGACTCAGGATCCTGGTGGTGGAGGACGAAGCCGTCTTTCGCCACATGTTGGTGAATTATTTAGAGAATGAGGGAGCCTGCGTGTTCCAGGCCGAGGATGGCATCGAGGGATTGTCAGGGGCGGCCCTCTATCAGCCGGATCTGGTGCTGTGCGATCTCAACATGCCCAATCTGGATGGCCATGAGGTAATTGCCTGTCTGGTGGCACGCTATCCCCAGATCCCCATCATTATCATCTCGGGCCAGAATCGGATGGAAGAGGTTGGCCGTGCCCTGCGTGGTGGCGCCCGAGATTTTCTGCTCAAGCCCATCCGTGACTGGTCGCAGGTGGTGCAAAGCATCAACCAATGTCTGGCGGCCCCGGAGGTCTCCAGCCCGCAGCTTGAACTGGTCGAGCACCTCCATTACTTTCGCAACCATGACGGCGCGGCAACCCGGTTGCTCGGCAATCTGTCGACCCCGATGTTGCAGGAGTGGGGGCCCTGGCAGGTCACGTTCGAGGGAATGGGCAACCTCTTCATCCCGGATACTTTCAGGGTGGACAACCGCCTTCTGGTACTGGTCATGGAGTTGCCGGTGTTGGCCGCAGATGCCGCCTTCTGTGGCGCCCTGGTGCGATCACTGCTCAATGTCCCCTATCGCCAGTATCAACAAAGGGAGAGCCAGCTGCTGGCTCAACCCCATCGCTTGCTGGCCTATCTCAATTGGCAGCTGATGGAATCTGGCCTGCGCCACTCATTCTCAATGGCCGCCCTGCTGTTTGACGAGGAGGAGGGGCTCAGCTTTGCCAATGCTGGCATCACGTCACCACACTGGTTGATGCGCAGTGGGGGGCTTCCCCTTGGTCTGATGCGGGATGGCCACTATCGACTCCATAAACGGAGCTGGCACGATCCCTTTGAACTGCAGATCCGCAGCGACACTGGCTGTGCCCTGCATATGCAGGTGCGCCACCACTAGTCTCTGGATCATCTGGATACCACCGATATGAAAGAGGGCGCCCAATGGGCGCCCTCTTTACCATGCTTGTCGTGACCTGTGATCAGACTGTCGCTGAGTGCAGTTTCTTGTCATCTTGCTCAGGAGCGTCGGCATGACCTTCAGCCCCGTGCATCCAGTAGACCAGACGGTTGGCCATGGTCAGCAGCAGGAGCGCGCTGAGCACGGCGGCAGCGGCGATGCCGCCGAAGATGGCGATGGCACCGGACTCACCCACGAAGGATCCGATGAAGCCTGCGGCATAGTTGGCCAGGGCAACAAAGCCTAACCAGGCACCCATCATCAGGGAAGCCAGGCGCAGGGGCGCCAGCTTGGTCACCATGGAGAGGCCGATGGGGGAGAGGCAAAGCTCGCCCAGGGTGTGGAACAGATAGGCGCCAACCAGCCAGAACATGGAGGTTTTGACACTCTGATCACCACCTTGCTCCAGTACGGCACCGATCATGAACAGGAAACCAATGGCCAGGAACAGCAGACCCATGGCGAACTTCACCGGGGAGTTGGGCTCTTTCTTGCCGAGCTTGATCCAGATGGCTGCAACCAGGGGAGCAAGGGTGATGATGAAGAAGGGGTTCAGGGACTG
>NZ_AQGQ01000270.1 GCF_000388115.1 Aeromonas molluscorum 848 | reverse complement strand
TGAAGGTGCTCAGTTTCACTTCGAGGAAATACTGGATGCCGGGAATACAGGCCAGGGTCTCCAGATAGCGGGCATGGAAGTGATCGTTGCGCGAGCTCACCACCAGCTTGTCCCAATCCATTCGCACGCGGGCGTCCTCGTCGAAACGGCGCAACACATTGCGGATATTGCCCTGCAACATCTTGGTGAAACGCTGACGCACTGACTTGCTCTTGATGGTTATTTCTGGAAACAGCTTGATGATGAACTTCATGGGGGCTCTTTAAATTTTAAGGTAAATCAATGACTTACAGCCAGAGATGGGAACAAATGTTAGAATAGGAGTTCCCGTGAACAGCTGCACATTATCTCACAGCGACCAGATTGTTGCCACCATTGCCAAACTACCAGCGTCCACCTTCGGGACCCACTACACCAAGGAAGTCGCCCTCTTCATCGCACGACACCTTAACAAGGCCCAAGGCTGGGCTGCGAGTCTCTACCTGCGGACCATCGCTAAGGGTATCGGTTGCACCACCCGCACTGTCCGCAACTCCCTCCGCCGTCTGGAAGCCATCGGCTTCTACAAGACCGAGTTCCGGAAGCACGACCAGATAGCCAACTGGAATCTGGCCTCTGTGTACCGCATCGGGTCGGCACTCCTAGCCCTTTTCCGTACCCCCAGCACCAAGCGTCCGGCTAAGTCTTTGACTTCTTCTAAACAGAAACAAAGTAACAAGGATCGCGCTCCCGTTTCTTCGTCTGTGGGTAAGTTCGCCATGTTCGACCACAAGCGAGTCACCAAGACACCGGAAGAGTGGGAAGCCAGCCAGAAGGCCAGCCAAGAGCACAACAGGAGCGCCCTAGAGAAGCTGAAGGCTCTATTCGGGAGGGGGCAGCCATGAAGATCACGTTCGACGTTGAGCGCATACAGGAAGCCCTAGCGAACCCCGAGCAATCCGGACTGGATGACGTTGATTTGGCCGTGCTGTCCACTTGCCTAGAGCTGGCAGGGGGATCAAACCAGTGCGTCCTTATTGACGACACACGGGCACCGAAGAAGAAGCGGAAGCCGAGGCCAAGTCGTATCAAGCGGAGTAAAAGGAAATGATGACCGAGCGTAAAACTCTGGTGTGCGTGGAGGCTGGACTGGGGGTTACTGAAGGCCAGCGATTCCCTGTGCTGGGAGAGAATGGGAGTGTGTGGGAGATACTGCTGGGCGGTGAGTACCGGAAGGTGAACAAGCGGTCTGGCCGTGTGCAGGGCTGGAGGGACAGGCCCGAGGTTTGGATTTGTGATCGTTGGAGAGGAGTCGCCCAGAGCTACAACACGACCCTCTTTGAACAACATCTAATCAAGTTGAACCTTGATCTGTTCATCAAGAACTGGGCTTGTTTGCATCCGATGTGTCCCTCGTCAAATTCCATGATGTGTAAGATGGATTCTGACGAGATGATAAGGCACAGTACAGTGCAGCAGGTTTCGCCCAAGGCATAATGAGATACGTATGAAAAAGTATGTAGTGGTAATTGCATGTGGGCCTAAAACCATTGAATTTATTATGGAATCTGCCGAAGCACCGCGACATAGTCAAGTTGCTGATAAGGTAATGAACACTCCAGCACTTTCCTCCCAGTTAGGAGGACCGGGGCTGGGTTCTTTTTGTATCGTGAGTGTTAAAGAGCAGCATTTATGCAACTTAGTTTTCGTTAGTACACATGCGAATTGGAGGGAAAATGATCCCAGTGTGGGCTGACCCCATGACAAAGTTGAAAGTTGTGATACAAAACCAGTCTTACCTTTGAGTGATTCACTCACATCTCACCGGATTTGCTTGTATGTCTGACTGAAATTCACGTCCTGCAAGTCCGGTGAATTTTGGAAAAAATCTGAACGTCCTCTTCAGTGATTTAACGCCCGCGAGTTCCCCCCGTACCCCCACAAGAACCAGCCATTAGACAGCCCTGCCGTCCTCTTTCTCTCACCGCCTGAGCGTCTGCCTGTCCCTCTCCTTGTCCATACCCCAAGCCATCCCATTGCTAACACACAGGCAAGCCCCTGCGTCTTCCTATTGCCTCCTGCTGTGTCTCTCTGTCTGCCCCTGCGTCCCATTAGGTATACCTTTCAAGAAAAATTTATAGCAGGGTATTGACCCGTCCAAAAAACGTCTCTAAAGTACAGTCCCGTAACCACTTAGACATAAGGAGACACTGCGATGAACATTGAATCCCGTGCTGCTGACCTGCGGACCTCCATCAAGCTGATGACTGGCGACCTCTGCTACTGCAAGACACGCGCTCAAGTTGCCTCTCTGCGTGAAACCATTCGTCAACGTGAAGAAGAACTGAAGC
>NZ_AQGQ01000269.1 GCF_000388115.1 Aeromonas molluscorum 848 | reverse complement strand
ACTGGCTGCTGGCGCCATGGCCTTGCTGCTGGGCAACAAGAAGATGCGCAAGTATGGCGGCAAGGTCGCGGCAGTGGGCGGCGCGGCCGCCCTCGGCGGTCTGGCCTACAAACTCTATCAGGACTGGCAGGCCCAGCAGTCCAGCCCGGCCCAGCCGACCCAGCCCCTGGACACCCTGGAGGGCAAGGCCCTGGATGCCCGGGCCAACCTGCTGGTGCGGGCCATGGTGGCGGCGGCCCGGGCCGACGGCCACATCGACGCCGCCGAGCGCCAGAAGATCCAGGACTACCTGACCGAGCAGGGTCAACCCGACGCCGCCCGCTGGATTGACGCCGAGCTCTCCCGCCCCCTCGATCCTCACATCCTGGCGCGGGAGGTGACCGACATGGAGCTGGCGACCGAGGTCTACCTCGCCTCCCTGCTCGCCATCGAAGTGGATCACTTCATGGAGCGCGGTTATCTGGACGAGCTGGCGCGCGCCCTCAAGCTCGATGACAACCTCAAGGGGAGCATAGAGCGCCAGGTCGCCCAGCTGGGGGCGCCGGGCTGAGCCCGGGGTTCACAGGTTGCACAAGGCCCCATCATGGGGCCTTGTCGTTTGTGGCCATTGGTGTGATCTGGTGCCATGAAAGGATACATTTGACCCTTTATCATGGTGCCGATGCCCCCTATGATGAGCCTTCCCCAGGCCAGAGGGGCACGTTGTCAGCCAACCGCAGCAAAAGGAGCACACAGTGGAAATACGCAAGGCAACCGAGCAGGATCTCGACGCCATTGTCGAACTGGATCGGCAGATAGGGCAGATCCACTTCGAGCAGGCTCCCGAGGTGTTCTGTCCCCCCTCTTCGCAGCAGCGAGCGTTTCTGCTGGATGCCATCCAGAGCGAAGGGCGCCAGTTTTGTGTCGCCGTGCTGGATGGGGTGGTGGTGGGGTTTCTGAGCGCCCGGATCGACATCAATGACACCATTCCGTTTCTGACCAAACTGCCGGTCTGCCGCATCACAACCCTGGTGGTGGATGAACACCACAGATCCCGGGGGATCGGCAAGGCGCTGATCGTCCACTGTGACCATTGGGCAAAGGCGAAGGGGGTCAGCCAGCTCAAGTTGGAGGTCATGTCATTCAATGATCGAGCCCGATCGCTCTACGAGTCCCTGGGTTTCAAGCGACAGTCCGAGACCTATGCCAGATAGCGTCCTCTGACTGGCACCCTCCCTGTTCAACGGCATTGTCCGCAAGGCCCCGTCACGGGGCCTTGTTGTTTCCGGCATCCTGCTGGGGGGCGAGCTGCTGGTGGACCAGCGTCGCCAGCCGGACGAGGGCGGTTTCCAGTTGGGGGCTCCAGGGATGGGAGCTGTTGAGGCGCAGGCAGTGGTTGTACTGCCCCTGACTGGAGAAGAGGGCCCCCGGCGCCAGCGAAAAGCCGCTCTCGATGGCGCTTGCATAGAGCGCACGGCTATCGAGGCGGGGGTCAAATTCCAGCCAGAGGAAGTAGCCGCCATCGGGGGCGCTGATGCGCACTTCATCCGGAAAGAGGCGCAGCAGGGCGGCCCGCATCTGTTGCTGGCGCTGGGCCAGGGTGTGGCGCAGACGGCGAAAATGGGCATCTACCCCGCCCTGACGCAACATCTTGGCCAGTGCCAGCTGGCTGGGCACATTGGTCGACAGGGTCGACATCAGCTGCAGCCGCTGGATGCGCTCGGCATGAGGCCCCGCCACCACCCAGCCGACTCGAAAACCCGGCGCCAGGCACTTGGTCCAGGAGCCGCACAGCAGACTCTCTCCCCGCGCATCCCAATAGGTGATGGGTCTTGGCCGCTCGCGCCCGACATAGAGCTCGGCATAGACGTCATCCTCCACCAGGGGCACCTGATGATGGTTGAGTAACTGCATCAGCGCCTGCTTGTGGCCATCCGGCATGGTATGGCCCAAAGGGTGTTGCACGTTGCCCATCAGCCAGCACGCCTTGATGGGGCGCTGGGCGAGCGCCCCGGCCAGCAGGGCGAGATCGATGCCTACCCCCGGGATCACCGGGATCTCCACCGCATTGAGCTTCAGTCGCTCTATGGCCTGCAGGGCGCCATAGAAAGTGGGGGATTCCACCACCACCCAGTCCCCCGGCTCTGTCAGTACCTGCAAGCTCAAAGAGAGCGCCTCCATGGCCCCCGTGGTGATGATGATCTCCTGGGGATCGACTGCCAGTCCGTCGCTGGCGTAGCGCTGGGCGATGGCGCGGCGCAGCGCCTCGTTGCCGGGGGGCAAATCGGCCACCGTGCTGAAGGGATCGAGTTTACGCATGCAGCTCGCCAGGGCCCGGCCGAGCTGCGGGTGGGG
>NZ_AQGQ01000268.1 GCF_000388115.1 Aeromonas molluscorum 848 | reverse complement strand
CCCACCGCGGTGGCGAGAGCCCCTTGCACGTCGGCGATGCTCAGGCCATAGCGAGCGGCCTTCGAGCCGGTCGATGTCGACCTTGACGTAACGGCCTCCGCCACCCGCTCGGCATAGACGGACGCGGCCCCTTCGACCTTGCCGACTATCTGCTCGAGCTGCTGGCCTATCTGCTGGATCACCTTGAGATCGGGCCCGGCTATCTTGATGCCGACCGGGGTCTTGATACCGGTGGCCAGCATGTCGATGCGGGTCTTGATAGGGGGAACCCAGGCGTTGGTGAGACCGGGGAAGCGGATGAGCGCATCAAGCTCTTCCTTGAGCTTCTCCGGCGTCATGCCGGGGCGCCACTGGTCGCGGGGTTTGAGCTGGACGCTGGTCTCCATCATCACCAGATCGGCGGGGTCGGTGGCCGTGTCGGCGCGCCCCGCCTTGCCAAACACATTCTGCACTTCGGGGACGGTGCGAATGAGCTTGTCGGTCTGCTGCAGGATCTCCCGCGCCTTGCCCACCGAGATGTTGGCCGCGGTGGTGGGCATGTACATGATGTCCCCCTCATCCAGGGGCGGTATGAACTCTGAGCCAAGATAGTGCAGCGGCCAGAAGCCGATGACGGTCACCGCCAGCGCCAGCGCCAGGGTGCGCTTGGGGCGATTGAGCACGGCATTGAGCAGTGGAATGTAGCCCCGGGTCAGAGTGCGGTTGAGGGGGTTGGCCTGCTCGCTCAGCACCTTGCCGCGGATAAAGTAGCCCATCATGACTGGAACGAGTGTGATGGCCAGCGCCGCCGCCGCCGCCATGGCGTAGGTCTTGGTGTAAGCGAGGGGATGGAACATGCGTCCCTCCTGGGCCTCCAGGGCAAACACCGGCAGGAAGCTCATGGTGATGATGAGCAGGGAGAAGAAGATGGCGGGTCCCACTTCTATGCTGGCCTGGGCTATCACCTGCCAGCGGTTCTGGTCGGTGAGCCGGGTCTTCTCCAGGTGTTTGTGGACATTCTCTATCATGACGATGGCACCATCCACCATGGCGCCGATGGCGATGGCGATGCCCCCAAGGGACATGATATTGGCGTTGATCCCCTGCAAGTGCATGATGATGAAGGCCACCAGAATGGCGATGGGCAGGGTGATCACCACCACCAGCGAGGATCTCAGGTGGAACAGGAAGGCGAAGCAGACCAGCACTACCACCGCGAACTCCTCCAGCAGCTTGCCGGAGAGGTTATCGATGGCACGCGCGATAAGATCGGATCTGTCATAGACGGTGACCACCTCCACCCCGGCTGGCAGGCTCTTTTTCAGATCGGCGAGCCTCGCCTTGACCCCGTCGATGGTGTGCTGGGCATTCTCGCCGTAGCGCATCACGACGATTCCCCCCACGACTTCACCTTCGCCGTTGAGTTCGGCAATGCCGCGTCGCATCTGCGGACCGATGACCACGTCCGCCACATCCCCCAGCAGCAGCGGGGCGCCGCGCACCAGGGTGCCGAGCGGGATCTGCTTGAGATCGGCCACACCCTGGATGTAACCACTGGCGCGAACCATGTATTCGGCTTCCGCCATCTCGATGACGGAGGCTCCCGTCTCCTGGTTACCCTGCTCAATAGCGGTCTTGATGAGAGAGAGGGGAATGCCGTAGGCGCGCAGCTTGTCCGGGTCGACCCGCACCTGATACTGGCGCACCATGCCGCCGACTGTGGCTATCTCGGCAACGCCGGGCACCGTTTGCAACTCGTACTTGAGAAACCAGTTCTGCAAGGAGGTGAGCTGGGCCAGGTCATGCTGGCCGCTCTTGTCCTGCAGGGCGTACTGATAGACCCAGCCCACCCCGGTGGCATCCGGGCCTAGCTGTGGTTTGGCCGAGGGGGGCAGCTTGGCTGTCACCTGACTCAAGTACTCCAGCACCCGGGCGCGGGCCCAGTAGAGATCCGTCTTGTCATCGAACAGCACATAGACAAAGGAGTCGCCGAAGAAGGAGTAGCCCCGCACCGTGGTGGCCCCCGGTACCGAGAGCAGGGCCGTGGTGAGCGGATAGGTGACCTGATCCTCCACCACCTGCGGCGCCTGGCCCGGGTAGGGGGTCTTGATGATCACCTGGACGTCGGAGAGATCCGGCAAGGCATCGACCGGGGTCTGCTTGACCGACCAGAGTCCCCAGGCGGTGAGCATGGCGGTCAGCAGCAGCACCAGGAAGCGGTTGCCAATGGACCAGCGAATAATGGCAGGGATCATGGCTTGGCTCCCATATCGTGCTGGCTGTGATCCATCCCTTCCATCTCATCCCGGGGCGCCTTGTCGGCCTCTTTATCTACCTGGTCGGTCGAGGGGGACGTGCTGGATTTCTCCAGATGTATGGTGGTGATGCGGTACTCGTCCCCTCCTGCTCCACTTGCAGATGCAGGGTCTGACCCTTGCCAAGCTGGCTCATGTCGACACCCTCCGCCACGCTGAAATCCATCTCCATGGCGGGCCATTGCCACTCGGGGATAGGGTGATGGGAGACCCCCAGGGTGCGGTTAGGCAAGATCGATGCTCTGTACCTC
>NZ_AQGQ01000267.1 GCF_000388115.1 Aeromonas molluscorum 848 | reverse complement strand
CAACAGCCTGCCCGCGCAACGTATCATGGCGGAGATTGCCGCCTGCGGTGGTGACGCCGTGCTGGTGCTCTCCCCGGGGCCGGGCGCCCCCCATGAGGCGGGTTGCCTCATTGATCTCATCAAGCTGGCCCGCGGGCATGTGCCCATCCTCGGCATCTGCCTCGGCCATCAGGCGCTGTGTGAAGCCTATGGCGGCACCGTCGGCGCCGCCGCCGAGATAGTTCATGGCAAGCGCTCCTTGATAGAGCACGACGCTCATGGCGCCTTTGCCGGTCTGCCAAGTCCGTTGCCGGTGGCTCGCTACCACTCCCTGGTCGCCACTTATGTACCGGAAGAGCTGACGGTGATTGCCCACTATCAGGGCATGCCCATGGCCATCGAGCAGCGCGACGAGCGGGTGCTTGGCTTCCAGTTCCATCCCGAATCCATCATGACCAGCGAAGGGGCCCGTCTGCTCACCCAGGCGCTCGCTCATATCACCCGCCCCGAAAGCAGCGTGCGTTAAGGAAAGGAGACCCTCATGCATCATCATCTCAATACCCTCTTCCAGGGACAGTCCCTGAGCCGGGATGCGGCCCGTGAGGCCTTCGGCCAGGTGGTGCGCGGCGAAGTGGACCCCATAGTCCTGTCCAGCCTGCTCACAGCCCTCAAGCTCAAGGGAGAGACCCCGGAGGAGATAACGGGCGCCGCCGAGGCGCTGCTGGCCGAAGCCCGGGACTTCCCGCGCCCCGATTATCCCTTTTGCGACATCGTCGGCACCGGCGGCGATGGCCTCAATACCATCAATGTCTCCACCACCTCGGCCCTGGTCGCCGCCGCCTGCGGCCTCAAGGTCGCCAAGCACGGCAACCGCTCGGTCTCCAGCAAATCAGGCTCGAGCGATCTGCTCGACAAGATGGGCATCAAGCTCGATATGAGCCCGGCACAGGCCCGGCGCTGCCTTGACGAGCTAGGCATCTGCTTCCTGTTCGCCCCCCAGTACCACGCAGGGGTGCGCCACGCCATGCCGGTGCGCCAGGCGCTCAAGACCCGCACCCTGTTCAATGTGCTGGGCCCCCTCATCAACCCGGCCCGTCCGACCTATCAACTGATGGGTGTCTATGCCCCGGAGCTGGTGCGTCCCATCGCCGAAACCCTGCTGGCCTTGGGATTGAAAACCGGTATGGTGGTACACGGTGCGGGCCTGGACGAAGTGGCCATTCACGGCCCGACCCAGGTCGCCGAGATCCGGGACGGCGAGATCCGTGAGTACCTGCTCACCCCGGCCGATTTCGGGCTCGATACCTACCCGGTCAGCGCCATTCAAGGGAGCGAGCCGGAAGAGAACCGGGCCATCACCGCCGCCATCCTGGCGGGACAAGGTACCCAGGCCCACAATGCCGCCATCGCCGCCAACGTCGCCCCGCTGCTGGTGATGGCAGGCAAGGCCCCGGACTTCAAACGCGCCGCCGCCCAGGTGCTGGCCAAGCTCGCCAGCGGTGAAACCAGCGCACTCGCCCAGGCGCTGGCCGCCCTGAGCCATCAGGAGGCATGATGTCAGCCGTTATCAGTCACCACAGTATCAATCGCAGCAAGGATATCGAGATGCTTAACCACCCCTCCCTGAGCCAGACCATTCTCGGCAAAATTGTGGCGGCCAAGCAGGAGTGGGTGGCGGCCCGCAAACTGGCCCAGCCCCTCGCAAGCTTCCAGGGCGCGCTGCTGCCCAGTGACCGCGACTTCGAAGGAGAACTGCGCGCAGGCGGTACCCGCTTCATTCTGGAGTGTAAGAAGGCCTCTCCCTCCAAGGGGCTGATCCGTGATGATTTCAGCCCCGAAGCCATCGCCGATATTTATGGCAAATACGCCACCGCCATCTCGGTGCTGACCGACGAGAAGTTCTTCCAGGGGGATTTCGCCTTCCTGCCAAGGGTGCGGGCCCGGGTCAGCCAGCCGGTCTTGTGCAAGGACTTCATGATAGATCCCTATCAGGTCTATCTGGCCCGCCACTATCAGGCGGACGCCATCTTGCTGATGCTCTCTGTGCTCACCGATGAGGGTTATCGCACCCTGTTCAAGGTTGCCAAGGCGCTGGGCCTTGGCGTCTTGACCGAGGTGAGTAATGAAGAGGAGCTGGATCGTGCCCTGGCGTTGGGCTCGCCGGTGATCGGCATCAACAACCGGGATCTGCGGGACATGAGCGTGAGCCTGAACCGCACCCGCCAGCTGGCGGCGCAGATCCCGGCGGATCGCGTGGTCATCAGCGAGTCAGGCATCCAGGATCGCAGCCAGGTCGCCGACCTGCGTCACCATGCCAAGGGCTTCCTGGTGGGGTCCTCCCTGATGAGTGAATCTGACCTGGAAGGGGCGGTGCGCAAGCTCACCCTGGGCCAGAACAAAGTATGCGGTCTGACCAAGCCGGAAGATGCCGCCGCTGCCCACCAGGCGGGCGCCGTGTTTGGCGGCCTCATCTTCGTGGCCAAGAGCCCGCGCTATGTGGATATCCCGAGCGCCCGCACCGTGATGGCTGGCGCACCGCTTGCTTACGTGGGGGTGTTTCGCAACGCCGGGATCAACACCATAGCCCAGACGGT
>NZ_AQGQ01000266.1 GCF_000388115.1 Aeromonas molluscorum 848 | reverse complement strand
TCGCGCGGCTATCGATCTGACTCTGAAACCGGCAGCCTGGGCCAACCTGGCCAACACGTAGCCATCGCCACCACTTGTTGCCGGGGCCGGTGAACACCCACCAGTGGTGGGCATCTGGCCAATGTTGCCTGGCATAATCAAGCAGAGCCGCACCGGCACGCTCCATCAACTCATAAAGCGGCATCCCCGCAGCAGCTGCCAACTCGGCCTCGGCCCGACGGATCTGCTCGCTACGCCATAGCAGGCCAGGCAGGCTCGGGGCAGGCTCGGGGCAGGACTGCTCGGTTCGCTGCGGACCTGTGGTAAACTGCCCTCTCCTCTCCTGTTGATCTGCATCATGACGGCTCCCGATTTCGACAAACTGGCCCACGATATCAAGCTCTGGGCACGCGAGCTAGGATTTGACCAGGCTGGCATCACGGACACTGACCTAAGCCTGGAAGAGTCCAGGTTGCAGGCCTGGCTCGATGCCGGCCACCACGGCTCTATGGACTACATGGCCCGCCATGGCATGATGCGCGCCCGTCCCCATGAACTGCTGCCGGGCACCCTGCGAGTGCTGTCGGTGCGGATGAACTATCTCCCCTTCGAGGCAGGATTCGCCGCTACCCTGCGCGATCCCAGCCTGGGTTACATCAGTCGTTATGCCCTGGGCCGCGACTACCACAAGCTGCTGCGCGCCCGTCTCAAACAGCTCGGCGAACGAATTGAAGCGCGCTGCGACGCGCTGGGCTGGCGTCCCTTTGTCGACTCGGCCCCCGTGCTGGAGCGGCCTCTGGCTGCCAAGGCCGGGCTTGGCTGGGTTGGCAAACACTCACTTTTGCTCAATGAGTCCGCAGGTTCCTTCTTCTTCCTCGGTGAACTGCTGCTGAGCTTGCCGCTACCTTTGGACAAGCCGGTGGAGAAAGAGCTGTGCGGCAAGTGCGTGGCCTGCATCAACATCTGCCCAACCGGCGCCATCGTCGCGCCCTATGTGGTGGATGGTCGGCGCTGCATCTCCTATCTCACCATAGAGAGCGATGACCCCATCCCTGTCGAGCTCAGACCCCTGCTCGGCAACCGCATCTATGGCTGCGATGACTGTCAGCTCATCTGCCCCTGGAATCGTTATGCCGATGCCAGCCCCGAGCCTGACTTTCGCCCACGCGCCAATCTTCACAGCCCAAAATTGCTGGATCTCTGGTGCTGGTCCGAGCCTGAGTTTCTCAAGAACACCGAAGGGAGTCCCATTCGCCGCATCGGTTATCAACGCTGGCGCCGCAACCTGGCGGTGGCGCTGGGCAATGGCCCGGCCGACGAGGGGGTGCTGGATGCGCTGAAGGCCGCCCTGCCAACTGCCGAACCCATGGTGGCCGAACACATCAGTTGGGCCCTGGCGAGCCTGACCGCCCGTCAGCAGGGTGAGAACCGCAAGACCAAGCTGCTCATCCGCTGCATCGAAAAGGGCCTGCCTGATCACGCTTGAGCAGCAGGCCCCTTGCTGTTTCCGCATACATTTCCCATGCTTTAGCGCCACTTGTGTGGCGCCATCATCATAAGGATCAGACCAGATGCAGATATTGGGTGTGGACATAGGCGGCTCGGGCATCAAGGGGGCCCTGGTCGATACAAAGAGTGGCGAACTCATTGGCGAACGCCATCGCATCCCGACCCCGCAGCCGGCCACCCCGGCCGCCATCGCCCATGCCCTCAAGCAATTGGTCGAACACTTCCAGTGGCAGGGGCCCATCGGCTGCGGTTTTCCCGCCACCATACACCATGGGGTCGCCAAGAATGCCTCCAACATCGACAAGAGCTGGATAGAAACGGATGCCGCCAGGCTGTTCTCTGAAGTCACAGGCCAGCCCTGCTTCGTGCTCAACGACGCCGATGCGGCGGGTCTTGCCGAGATGCGATTTGGCGCCGGTCAACATCATGATGGCGTCGTCATCCTGATCACCGTCGGTACCGGCATAGGTACAGCCCTGTTTGTCGAGGGTCATCTGTTGCCCAATACCGAACTGGGTCACCTGATGCTGGAGGGCATGATAGCCGAGCACTACTGCTCGGATGCGGCGCGCAAGCGGGAGGATCTCTCCTGGGGGAAATGGGGCAAGCGTTTCAATCAGTACCTGGCCCGGCTCGAGTTCCTCTTCTCGCCGGATCTCTTCATCCTGGGCGGAGGCACTGCCGCCAAACTCGACAAGTTCGTCGACAGGATAGCCAGCCGGGCTCCGCTCATCGCCGCCGCCAGCCTCAACCAGGCAGGCATCATCGGCGCCGCGCTCTATGGTGCCGAACAGGCTAGCCTGCAGCAGGCAAACAGGCAGAAACGGGGCGCGGCCGCCAAGCAGACTCACTGACCCCAAGGATGGCGGCCGCGTCGAGGAAAGTGGCCGCTTACCTCCCCATGCCTCCCACGTTGACACCGCCTGACCATGCTGATGCCAATAGGGATGGCATCAGCAAACCTGCGCGGCAGAGGCGCTGACCGGAGCTAGGTTGGCGAACGTCAGGATCGGAAAATCGCAGCCTGGTGGCTGTGTCAGGTATTAAATCAGGTGAGGGACATCAAGAGACAACACGATGAAGAGATTGGAGCGGG
>NZ_AQGQ01000265.1 GCF_000388115.1 Aeromonas molluscorum 848 | reverse complement strand
TGAGGCGCTGGCTCGGGCGCCATATACCTCCTCCAGCAGGAGATCATCGATTAGCAGCGAATGGAAGTAGTCATCCATCGCCCGGGTCTGGGTGACCTCGCTCATACCACCACCTCCTGCACCCGTTTGCGCTCCAGAGCGTCCAGGTGCGTTAACAACGTCTGATAGGCATAGCAACCCCGGCTGGCGGGGGCAAAAATGGAGGGTGGCATGTGCTCCAGGCTGGCATCCCTGAACTTGGTGTCGATGGGGATCACGGCATTCCACACCGCCTCGCCATACTGCTCCTTGATCGATTTCAGCGTCAGCAGGGAGGCGCGGGTACGCTTGTCGAACATGGTCGGGATCACGGTAAAGCGGAACTTGTCACGTTTGGAACGCTGCATGATCTCGAAGGTTTTCATCATCCGCTCCAACCCCTTCAAGGCCAGGAACTCGGTCTGAACCGGCACCAGAATACGATCGCACGCCGCCAGGGCGTTGACCATCATGACCCCGAGTACAGGGGGGCAGTCGATCAATACATAGTCGTAGCTGTCCTGAATGCGCAGCAGCGCCCGTTTGAGCACCAGCCCCATCCCCTCCCGGTTGCCCATGACCCTGTCCAGGGTCGCGAGCGTGATGGAAGCAGGCAGCAGGCTGATATTGTCAAAGCGCGTCTTCAAGGTCACCTTGTTGATCAGCTCGCTGCTGGGTTTTACCGCCTGAAACAGCTCATACAGGGTGCCATCGAGCCGGTCTGAGTCATAGTCGAAATAGGAAGTAAGAGATGCATGGGGATCGGTATCGATCAACAGCACACGCTGCCCCTTCTGGGCGAGGATCCCGGCCAGTGAGACGACTGTGGTGGTTTTACCTACCCCACCTTTTTGATTGGCAACCGCCCAGACAATCACAGTGTTAATCCTGTCTCGTGGTAATTCGTATGCCGCCGCCCGGTAAGGCAATGACTCTAATGGCTTGTGCATCGGCCTGGGGAGCGCTTTGCTCGACCTGGGCCACGACGGGTTGTGCTGCCGGTGCCGGTGGGGCTACCCAACGCAGGCGAGAGATGGCGACCACGACCTGACGATTCTTTGCCCTGCCCCCCTCGGTCTCATTGCTGGCGAAGGGAGAAAACTCCCCGTAGGCCTCAAAGGCGAGCCGCTGTGGCGCAATGCCCTGACCGATGAGGGTCGTGAGCACCGCCTCGGCCCTGGCCGCAGAAAGTGCCCAGTTGGAGCTGAAAATCTCATTATGGATCTGCTGGTTATCGGTGTAGCCCCGAATCCTCACATAGTTATCGACCGGTTTGAGAATACTTGAGAGGCTATTGAGCAGTGGCGATGCGTTCGGCCCCATAAAGGCGCTGCCGCTCGAAAAAAGCAGGGCAGAATCGAGGGCAATATTGAGCCACTCCTTGTCCTGCTGGATATCGACCAGACCTGCCTCAAGCAGGGGCGCCATCGCCTTGCGCAGCTGGGCATCCAGAGTGGGGAGCGGTTCCCCCTGCTGGGCCATGGGCACCCCGGAGATGGGGGCCAGGGCAATTGCCTGCGCCTGCGAGGGGTCGGGTATGATCTTGTCCGGCGCTAGGGCTGGGGGGACGATGGCGGGCCCCTCCCGCTCCAGCAGTCCCTCGCCCTGCAAAGGACGCGCCTCAAAGGCCTGGGTCATGCCTTCGATCACGACCCGAAACTTATCCTTGTCGACCATGGCCACCGAATAGAGCACCACGAACAGCGCGAAGATCAGGGTCATGTAATCGGCGTAGGATACCAGCCAGCGATCCAGCTGTTCATGGCCTCGCAGGTGAAGACGATAGCGCTTGCGCATGTTCACTCCCCCTTGAGGTAGACCCTGAGCCGACGCTCCAGCTGCAGGCTGTTCTCGCCATGGGCGATAGCCAGCAGTCCCTCCAGGGTCATCTCCTGGTAGAGGCCATAGTGGTAATGGAATGCCCGCAGCCGGTTGGCGAGCGGCAAATAGACAAGGTTGGCAAAGCCCACCCCATAGATAGTCGCCACGAAGGCCACGGCAATACCGGCGCCAAGCGCCGCCGGGTCTTCCAGATGAAACATGGCTTGGATGAGGCCGAGCACCGCCCCTATGATGCCGATGGTCGGGCTGTAGCCACCCATGGATTCAAACACCCGGGCCGCATGCTCATTGTGCTCCTGGCTGATATCGATATCGGCCTCGAGCAGCTGGCGCATCTGCTCGACCGGCACCCCATCCACCAACATGGTGAGCCCCTGGTTGGTAAAGGGATCCACTTCACCATCGGCCGCCTCTTCCAGGGCCAGCAACCCCTGCTGACGGGCAAACATGGCCCAGCGTTTCAGCCGCTCCCCCTGCTGGGCGAGATCCCAGGCGGCGGTTCAGCACCAACCAGCTGGCCAAAGGCCTGCAGCAAATATTGGCGCGGAGTCTGCAGTATGACGGCACCCAGGGTGCCGCCCACCACGATGAGAAAGGCGGGGCCGTCGAGCAGGGTCAGCAAGCTGCCACCATGCCACCATTGGGCTATGGCAATGGCCGCCAGCGCCAGCGCTAACCCAAGCAGCGCCATTTAGCGACCTAACTCGACCAGGATGCGCTGGGCGACCC
>NZ_AQGQ01000264.1 GCF_000388115.1 Aeromonas molluscorum 848 | reverse complement strand
CGATTAGCCCCCATCCCGCTTGAAACAGCATCACAGTGCCAGCAACGGCCATCGCCCCCATGTTGCTGTCTATGCGACCCCTCGTAAGCGTCTCTCCAGCGAACCTCACTCATTCAGATCGGCCAGCGTCGCAACATAGTCCCTAGCAAGATGCCCATAAAAAGAGGCGACCCTGGGTCGCCTCTTTATGCATCATGGGATAACAACCCCTGAACCGACGGATAGCCGGGCCCTCTTCAATAGAAGCGCTGCCCCTCGGCCGCCATCGCCTTGAGCCGGCTGCAGGGTGCGAAGCGCTCGCCATGACGCTGCTGGTAATACTCGAGTCGCGCCACCAGCTCGGCAATCCCCAAGCTATCCATATAGCGGAAGGGGCCGCCAAGGAACGGAGGGAAACCGATGCCAAAGATGGCACCTATGTCGCCGTCCCGGGCCGAGGCTATCACGCCGCCATCCAGGGCCATCGCCGCCTCGTTGAGCATCAGGAGCACGCAGCGTTCCACCAGCTCACTCTTGGCAAGCTTGGCCTGGGGCTTGACCCCGAGCAGCTCGTAGACGCTCTCGTCAACTTTCTTCTTGCCCTCTCTGCCGGTTAGCCAGCTGCGCGGAGCCGCCTTGCCATAGAGGTAGAAACCCTTGCCGTTCTTGCGTCCCTTGCGATCGTTTTGCAGCAACTTGTCAAATGCCTTGGGAGCCTGGAACTGTTCGCCGCCCAGTTCCCGCTCCAGTATGGGGGAGATCTTGGCCCCCACATCGATACCCACTTCATCGAGCAGATTGATGGGGCCGACCGGGAAACCGAAATCGAGCAGGGCGCCATCGAGCACCTCCACAGGTTCCCCTTCCAGTACCAGGCGCGCCGCCTCGTTCATGTAGGGGGCCAGGATCCGGTTCACATAAAAACCGGCCTCATCCTTAACCACGATGGGCGTCTTGCCCTGGGCACGGGCAAAGGCGATGGTGGTGGCTACCGTCTCGGCGCTGGTGCCTGCATGGGGGATGATCTCGGCGAGCGGCATCTTGTCCACCGGGCTGAAGTAGTGCAGGCCCACTATCTGGCCCGGCCGCGCAGCCCCTTCGGCTATGTGATGAATAGGCAACGAGGAGGTATTGGACGCGAAAATGGTCTGTTCGCCGCATTCGCGCTCCACGTCCTGCACCATCTGGTGTTTGAGGGCCAGATCCTCGAACACGGCCTCCACCACCATGTCCACCCGCTGGAAGCCGGAGAAATCCAGGGAGCCGGACAGCAGGCTCATCTGCTTCTCCAGTTCGCTGCGCAATATATGACGGCGCTTGAGCTTCTTGTTGAGCAAGTCATAGCTGTAGCGCATGGCGTTGCTGATCCCCGCCTGCGCCACATCCTTGATCCGCACCGGCACCCCGGCCTTGGTGGCGGTGACATAAGCAATGCCGCCCCCCATCAGCCCTCCCCCCAGCACGGCGGCATGGCCTATCTTGCGTGGCGCGGCTCCCTGATAGCTCACCTCCTTCTTCATCTGGGTCGTGGCGAAGAAGAGCGAGCGCAGGGCGGCGGATTCCGCGGTCATCACCAGTTCGCCGAAGCAGCGCGACTCGGCAGCCAGGCCAGCCTGGATCCCTTCTTCCATGCCGATGCGCACCACTTCCAGGATGCGCTCGGGCGCCGGATAGTTGCCACGGGTCTTGGCCTTGACCCCTTTGCACGCCTGATCAAAGAGCACATTGCGGCCCAGCTTGTTGGTCTCGAGCAGTTTGCCTTGCAGATCGCGCCGCAAAACATGGCGCGGCTTGCCCTTGCGAGCCAAGGCAATGGCCGCCTCCATCAATATGGAGAGCGGAACCACTTCATCTACCAGGCCCATCTTGCCCGCCTGCTTGGCACGCACTTGCTTGCCAGTCAGCATGAGATCGAGCGCCTTGGCCGTTCCGATGAGGCGCGGCAGACGTTGGGTCCCCCCGGAGCCCGGCAGCAAGCCGAGTTGTACCTCAGGCACCCCCAGCACCGTCTTGCCATGGTCGCTCGCAACTCGGCCGTGACAGGCCAGGGCCAGCTCCAAGCCGCCCCCCAGGCAGGGACCATGAATGGCGGCGATCACCGGGATGGTGAGATTTTCGATCTCGGCAAAGATGATCTGCCCTTCCCGGGACAGGGTCTGTGCATCTGCGGCACTGGTACAGCCGTCCAGCATGCTGATGTCGGCCCCGGCGATGAAGGAGTCCTTCTTGCCGGAGGTGATCACCAGGCCGATCAGATCCTTATTGGCCCGCACCCGCTCCAGCACGATGCGGATCTCATCGACGAAGGCGGCCTTGAGGGTGTTCATGCTCTCGCCCGGCACGTCCATGGTGAGGATGCCGATGCCGTCTTTACGAATATCCAGGGAAAAAGTTTGTTCGCTCATCATTCCACCTCCAGCACCATGGCCACACCCAACCCACCCGCCGCACAGGCGGTGTTGAGTCCCAATCCACCGCCACGACGGCGCAGCTCATGGAGCGTCTGGGTGATCATGCGCGCTCCGGTCGCGGCGAAGGGGTGACCATAGGCCAATGAGCCCCCCAGCACGTTGAATTTATCCATGTCGATCTCGCCAATGGCGCTGTCGCGGCCCAGCTTGTCCCGGG
>NZ_AQGQ01000263.1 GCF_000388115.1 Aeromonas molluscorum 848 | reverse complement strand
CCTGTACCATGTCGAGCAGACGCTGACGGGTCTTCTGGGCGGGAATGTCCTTGGGCGCCGCATACTCCTGGACGACCAGGTAATCCTGATAACGATCGATGGCGGCGTTGTATTCCGGCAAGTCCGCATCGTAGATACGGTAGCAGTCGATACCCTCCTTGCTGGCCCACTTCTCAAGGGTCTTCAGATTCTTGCGCAAGCGGTTGGCGAAGTCCTGGGCCACCTCTTTCTGGGAAGCCACGGAGTCCAGTGCAATCTGGTAGTTGCGCAGCTGACACTCTAGCGCCCCGTTGAACAGGCGATAATGCTTGTCGGCCCGCAGGCGCAGGCAGCTCAACAGTTCAGGCGATGCGGACAAAATGGAGACGCGCCAGCCCTGGAAGCTGCGACGAAGGGCATCGCCCAGCGCCTGATGCACTTCCAAGAGCGCCGGGAACTCGCCGAGACGTTCGCCATAGGGCGGGTTGGAGATAAGCATGCCCACCTGGCGGGCTTCACCCTCAACGGCAGCTTGCGGCAGCGGGTTATCCAGCGCGGTCACATCGGCCTGTTTGAAGGTGATGAGATGCGCCACCCCGGCCGCCTTGGCGTTGTCGCGGGCCTTCATCAGCACCCGGGGATCGGCGTCGCAACCAAACAGTTTGACCTCACAACGCTGCATGCCACGCTTGGCGCGCACCTGCGCTTCCATCATCAGGCTCTGCCACAGCTCTGCGTCGTGTTGCAGCCAGTAGTCAAAGCCGAAGCGCTCACGACGCAGGGCCGGCGCCATGTCGGCGGCGACGAAGGCGGCTTCGATCAGCAAGGTGCCTGAACCACACATGGGGTCCATCATGGGCTCACCGGCCCAGCCGCTGCGAGCGATCATGGCCATGGCCAGGTTCTCTTTGAGCGGCGCCTCGCCGGTGCCCTGACGATAGAAACGTTGATGCAGGGCAGGACCTGACAAGTCGAGGGTGATGTTGGCCTTGCCTTTGCCAAGGTGCGCCATGATGCGGATGTCCGGCGACTTTTTATCTATGTCCGGGCGCACATGGCCGCGCTTGGTGAAGCGATCGACGATGGCATCCTTGATCTTCAGCGCGCCGTACTGGGTATTGCGAATGGCGGGGTTGGTACCGGTAAAGTCCACCGCTATGGTGGCGGTACCGGGGAAGTGCTCTTCCCAGGCAATAGTGTGGGCGCCCAGGTAGAGATCCAGATCGTCATTCATCTGGAATTCGGACAGCACCAATACGATGCGGGAGGCAAAGCGGCTCCACAGACAGGCCTTGTAGCCAATGGCCAGCTCGCCCTTGAAATGGACGCCAGCGACTGTCTCACGGACCTGCTCTGCGCCCAGGGTGGTCAGCTCGTCGGCCAACAGGTTTTCCAGCCCTTTGGGGCAGGTTGCAAAAAATTCTTTCATCACGCTCACGGGGATGCCATAAAAAGTGCCGTATTATACCTCATTCACGGCCAGCTTGGCTGCCCCGATCATCGTCTCCTCCCCCTCAATTGAGCACCAAAGTGCCCGGAAGCGCCGCAGCTGCGCCAGCCAACAGCCCCAAGGCATCGTCAAGAAGGGCATTCAAGCAAGACGGACACTATTTCAACACAGGGAGTGATGAGCAACTATGGCGTGGATGGAGAACGAAGAGAGCGAGTCGATGAACAGGGGAAACCGCAATGGTGGCGGCGTTATTCAACTGACCTGGCGCAGCGCCGGCGCGGCTTGATGGTAGCGACCGAAGCGATTGTTCATCACCTTGATCACCGCAAAGCGGGGCATCAGCTTGTTACCGCTGAGCATCAGATCGCAAGTGAGATTGAGGCAGACACTCGCCTGCTCGCCAGCTTCAATCACCATAAAGGTCCCTTGGCCAGCCTGGGTATGCATGATGACCAGTTCACCCTGTTGCGGCGCCATCAGTTGCCCCTGTTCAATAAAAAACCAGCTTTGCGGCATCAGGGGTTTATAGAAGCGACTCACAGCGATGGCATTTAATACCAGTTGCACCTGATGAGGGATGCTCCAATTGAGATCTGCAGCATGGTCCATCAGCTGATAATAGAGGGAGGCATCTTCAACGCAAAAAGCTTGCGTGGCGAATGAGGCGGGTACCAACTGACGACCTTGATATTCAGTCGCAAATACCATGTCATCACTCAACTCCAACATCAGGCGGTCGGACTTCGCATCGTAATGCCATTGCCATTGATCGTTTGGTTGGAGAAACATGAGGCGCCCTTCCTTGTTGCTGTAATTCGACTTTATTATATGTCGATAATTTCAGCAACGTTAATTCGGGGCGCCCTTATATTAAATAAACCGATTGCGTCAGATATTGGTCACAATCTCTTTCACCAGCGCCGGGCCTTTATAAATAAAGCCACTATATATCTGAACCAGTGTCGCCCCCGCTTGCAGCTTCTCGCGTGCAGCCAGAGCACTGTCCACTCCCCCGACACCGATAATAGGCAGGGCACCGTTTAATTCCTGCGCCAATAAACGGATCACCTCTGTGCTCTTGTGTTGCAATGGGCGACCACTCAGCCCTCCCGTTTCACCGGCATGGGGCATGTCATAGATCATGTCACGGGCGAGCGTGGTATTAGTGGCGATCACGCCATCGATCCCATTTTTAATCAAGGATCCGGCGACCT
>NZ_AQGQ01000262.1 GCF_000388115.1 Aeromonas molluscorum 848 | reverse complement strand
TGCGGGCGGCGAAATACAGAGCAGGATCAAGCGAAGGCGCAGGCTGCATATCTGGCTGGAGATTATCATGGCGCAGCCCTGGCATTGCACGATCCCATCTGGCGTGGCAATGCCTGGTATCGCACCGGTGATTTCGACCGTGCCTTGGCGGCCTATGGCGAGCAGAAGAGTCCCACCGCCCATTACAATCGCGGCAATGCCCTGGTGCAGCTGGGCCGCCTGGAAGAGGCCAAACTCGCCTATCTGGCCTGCCTGGCCCTTGACCCGGACAACAGCGATGCCCGTTACAATCTGACCCTGCTCGAACGCAGCCCCCCTCCCCAGGCCAGCCCCAACAAGGCCCCTGATGAGGCGAAGAGCCAGCCAGAGGCCCCGGCCGACCCCGCCCCCCCCGTCGATCCTGCTCAAGGAGCGGTTACGCAAGGAGGCCCTGCGCCGAGGCCTGCAGCCGTTGCCGGTGTCACCTTGGTGAGCCCTTTGCGCCCCCTTGTCTCAGCGTCTCGAGGAGGGACACTTGGTGCCCTGCTGGGCCTGCTGTTCGCTCTGGCGCCGGGCCAAGGGGTAAGCGGAACAGGCGGGCAACCGGCACCCTTTGCGGGGTCATCTGCGGCACTTCCTCAGCAGGAGAGGGATCTCGCCCCCGCAGCGGCCCCCAGGGTCGAGCTGCTACCTCAGGAGGGTGCCGAGGATTGGTTATTGTTGATCGAAGTGCCGGGGCACTGGCCTCTCGATACCCTTGATATTCAACCCTTGCTGCGCCAGTTCGCCGTGGGCAGGATCTCCCGGCTTGAGAGCATGAGCGAGTCCGGGCCCCAAACCCGTTGGCTGATCCCCCTGCACGGCAGCGCCGACAGCCTGCCTGCGCTCAACCTGGGCAGCTGGCGTATCGCGCCCACTCCCTTGCCAAACAAGTCCCTCAACCAGGCAGTAACCGCGCCCCCTGGGCCCAGGGTGGTACTGCGCGCCAGCGTTGATCATCAAGGTCCCCTCTACCCCGGTCAGCCCTTTATCTATGAACTCAGACTCTGGTTGCCGGATCAGATCGTGGATCCCAGCCTCAATGAGCCCGAGCACCCGGATCTCAATATTCGACGCCTGGGAGATGATGAGTGGCACCCCGGAGCCCGGCCCGGCAAGAGCGGCGTGCTGACTCGCCGCTGGCTGTTGCAGGCCAGGAGCGCGGGTCAGTTCACCCTGATGGCGCCCAGACTTCAGGCACGTTATCAACGTGATGGTCATGAAGACCCCGTCTCCGGTCGCGCCGCACCCTCCATCATACAGATAGACAAGGCGCCCCTGCCGCTGGTGGCCAGGCGCATCACCCTCACCCAGCAATTCACCCCGGCCCGTAGCGTCGCCCTTGGCGAGCCCATCATTCGCACTCTGCGTCTGCGCCTCGAGGATGGAGATGGCAGCCGCGTGGCGCTACCCACACTGCATCTAGCTGGGCTCAGGGTATTGGGAGATGGTGGGCAGCGTCATGAACGCTTTCTTGCCAACGGCCGTTTGCTCTTTGAACAGGAGTGGCGCCAGGCTCTGCGGGCCGAGGCTCCCGGTGTCTATTGGCTGCCCGAGATCCAGCTGCCCTGGTTCAATACTCACACCGGGCGGGAAGAGCTGCTGACGTTGGCCGCCACGCGTTTGAACGTTACCGCCCCCCCCGCCGACCAACCGGGCTCTCCCCCTCCCCGGCCGACCCGCGTTGGCCCCCTGCCCCTGCTCGGCTGGACACTGCTGGCCTTGTTGCTGGCGAGCGGCCTGCACCGTCAGGCCAGATGGCGCGCTTTTTATGCAGTGCAGCTCGCCCTTTGCCAAGCTGACCCTGACGGGAGTCGTCATGCCCTGCTGCGTTGGGCAAAGCTGCGCTGGCCCGCACCCCGCCACCCAGCCATCATCTGGTTGCGGGATCTTCCATTGGATGATGAGCTGTCCATACGGCTCGATACCCTGGAGGCCGCCTGTTTTGGTACACTGACTCACTTTGATGGCTCAGCGATCGCCCTTGGCCTTGATGCCTATGAGACGAGAGGGCTGGCCACTTTACTCAGACGAGTCGCCTGGCTGAACGGCACAGATCACCACAAGGAAGCGCACTGATGGCGATATCGCTATTTCGCAAGAAAGTGGGAAAGAAACCGACGCCATCCCCGGTCAATGAGGGTATGGCGGATAAACAAAGAAAATATGAAGCCCTGGTCAATGCCCTGCATGGGGATATCTACCGCTACGCCTACTGGCTATGCCGGGATCCTCATGTCGCGGAAGATCTGGTGCAAGAGACCTACCTGCGCGCCTGGCGGGCAATAGACAGCCTCGTCGATGACAAGGCTGCCAAGGCTTGGCTCATCACCATCTTGAGGCGAGAGAATGCACGCCGGTTCGAGCGCAAGCAGTTCGATCTCATCGATTTGGATGAATTCCCCCAAAGCGACAGCAACGCACTGCACAGCGAACAGGAAATGGAGCATGAGTGGCTGCGCCGCCACATTGCTCGGTTGCCGGACGAATATCAGGAGCCGTTATTGATGCAAGTGGTTGGCGGTTTTAGCGGCGAAGAGATAGCCCAGCAGCTGGGCCTGAACAAGAACACCGTCATGACCCGACTGTTTCGAGCACGCAATCAGATCCGAGAGGCCATGGAGTCATCCGCACAACAGAGAGGGCACAGTAATGGAT
>NZ_AQGQ01000261.1 GCF_000388115.1 Aeromonas molluscorum 848 | reverse complement strand
GAACGCCAGCGACGCGCCGTCTTCCGGTATCTCAACGCGGCTCTCAATACCGTGCTTCTTGACGTAGGCCCGCAATTCTTCACGGGTCAAGGACATGTGATTGACTGCGTCCATGTGCACAGCAACAATTTTTGCATTTTTCGCAGCCTGTGATGCGCGAAGCACGTCTTCCTCGCCCATGATGATTGCGCCTTCGTACCCGGTCATTTTTGCTTTACCGGCATTGAGCACGATGACTTCTGGGTCATATGTCGCAATGGCCTGATCTACCTCTTTGCGCCAGATAGTGTCACCGACCAAGTAAAAGGTCTTATAGCCTTTCGCTTGAAAGACGATGCCCATGGCTTCACCAAGAGGTTTGGCGAGCGCAGGAATGGCATACATTTCGTCAGTGCCATGCTGACCACCAGTCTTGGTAATTTTTACTCCGCCAAATTCAGCTTCGTCAGTCAGTACACGTACGTTCTTGAAACCCTGAGAGCGGATCAGTTGTGCATCAGCCTCATGCTGTGCAAACAACGGAATGTCTTTAGGTAATGCTTTTTGTGCTGCATCGTCCCAGTGGTCAAGGTGGGTATGAGTAACGATGACAGCATCCACACCCGAGATGACGTTATCTGCTGATTCGGGTAACTCCACCAGCGGATTGCGGAGGTTGCTGCGATAGGTACCTTCAAACCCAGGGTAAGCGCCCTTTTTAGCCAGCATAGGATCGATCAAGAAGGTAGTGCCTGCGTAAGTGATTTTCACTGTCGCATTACGAACCTGCTGCATTTCAACTTTATGAGTTGAAGTGGGAGCCTGAGTGTCGCTTTCTCCTGCAAACACCGGGGCGGTGACGGTACCAAAAGCGATGGAGAGTACGAGGGGAAGAGTTTTGAATTTCATGTGATGGCTCCTGTTGATTACTCGAGGAAGCCATTCTTGCTCAATCCTCAAGCGTCAAACAGTGACCTAAATGACAGATTTCGATGGAATTGGGCCGCTCTAGCGCCAAACAGGGTCTAGCCTATGTCCCCTCCACATATAGCCAGGAGGGCAAGCACAGTATGTTGAACACGCTGCCCCCCCTATCAGCATATGGGCCCCATGCACACAGCCACCGACCAAGAGAAGGCCCGCTGGTTGGGCAAGGTCGGCGCGGCGGCCCATGCCGATGTGCGCAGGCTGAAACAGTCGCCTGCATAAAAAAAGCCCCGCAGTGCGGGGCTTTTCCATGTCAGATCACCTCTTAACTGGCCTGGGCCGGAGCCTGAAACTCCCGCTCGGCCTCATCGAAGCGCTGGCTGATAGCACGGGAAGGTGCCTTGTCCAGCAAACTGAACACCACGATGGCGATGCTGGCAAAGATGAAGCCCGGGATGATTTCGTACAGGCCCAGCCAACCGAACTGTTTCCAGACGATGACGGTGATGGCCCCCACCAGCATGCCAGCCAGGGCTCCATTGCGGGTCATGCGCGCCCAAAGCACGGAGAAGAGCACCAGCGGGCCGAAGGCGGCACCAAAGCCTGCCCAGGCGTAGCTGACCAGACCCAGCACCCGGTTGTCCGGGTTGCGGGCCACCATGATGGCAATGACGGCGATGAGCAGCACCATGCAACGACCGACCCAGACCAGCTCAGTCTGAGTGGCATTCTTGCGCAGGAAGGGCTTGTAGAGATCTTCGGTGATGGCGCTGGAGCAGACCAGCAGCTGACAGCTCAAGGTACTCATGACCGCCGCCAGTATGGCGGAGAGCAGGATACCGGCAATCCAGGGGTTGAACAGTATCTTGGAGAGCTCGATGAAGACCCGCTCCGGGTTGGCACTCACTCCGGCTGCCTGCTCGGGGAAGCTGGCGAAGTAGGAGAGACCGAAGAAGCCGACACCGACGGCGCCGCCCAGGCAGAGCACCATCCAGGTCATGCTGATGCGGCGAGCATTGACCATGGTCTGGTGGGAACCGGCCGCCATGAAGCGGGCCAGAATGTGGGGCTGGCCGAAGTAGCCCAGGCCCCAGGCCATCAGGGAGACGATGGCGATCACATCCAGGTTCTTGAACATGTCGAGATGGCTGGCATTGTTGGCTGCTATCTCCACCATGGCGCTATCGACACCGCCGACGGCGATGATGACAAATACCGGGGTCAGGATCAGGGCGAAGATCATCAGCGTCGCCTGGACGGTATCGGTCCAGCTGACGGCAAGGAAACCACCGAAGAAGGTGTAGGTGATGGTGGCGGCGGCACCAATCCAGAGCGCGGTATCGTAATCGATGCCGAAGGTGCTCTCGAACAGGCGGGCACCGGCGACCACACCGGAGGCGCAGTAGATGGTGAAGAACAGCAGGATGACCACGGCAGAGAGGATGCGCAGCACCCGGCTCTTGTCTTCGAAGCGGTAGGTGAAATAGTCAGGCAGGGTCAGGGCGTTGTTGTTCTTCTCGGTGTGGACTCGCAAACGGCCCGCCACCAGACGCCAGTTGAAGTAAGCCCCTATGATAAGGCCGATAGCGATCCAGCCCTCGGAGATGCCGCCGAGGTAGACGGCACCCGGCAGTCCCATCAAAAGCCAGCCACTCATGTCGGAGGCGCCAGCGGAGAGGGCAGTTACCCAGCTCCCCATACGACGGCCACCCAGGATGTAATCATCGAAGTTTTTGGTGGCCCGATAGGCGATAAAACCTATCAGCACCATCCCCAATATGTACACCAAAAAGGTGATTAACATAGGTGTGCTAGCTGTCATGCAATACTCCCTTGTGTGACTCCGGGGTGCGTTCTATGGACGTAACCCT
>NZ_AQGQ01000260.1 GCF_000388115.1 Aeromonas molluscorum 848 | reverse complement strand
AACACCAGGATGAAGTGACGGGAGAGGGTGTCGGCCAGCTCGGCGATGGCAGGTTTGTCGCTGAGCGCCTCATCCTGCAGCCGCATTATCTGGGCGATACGAGACTGGGCGATGGGTTGATTAACCCGCACCAGCAGCGGGGCGTCGGTGTTGATGGTACCAGCATAGACGGCGTCGCCACTCCCTTTGCACAGTGGTAACTGTTCCCCGGTCAGCATGGCCTCGTTCAGGTTCGCTTGTCCCTCGATGATGATGCCATCGGCGGGCAGGGTGGCACCGGCCAGTACCCGTACCCGATCCCCTACCTTGAGGGTCTTGGCGGCCACCTCATGGTCGCCCTGTTCATCGACCAGGGTGGCCATGATGGGAACCAGGCGAGCCAGGTTGGAGCTCGACTCCGAGGCCTTGCGCCTTGCCCGCAGCTCGAGAAAACGCCCAAGCAGCAGGAAGAAGACAAACATGGTAATGGAGTCGTAATAGACCTCCCCCGTGTTGAAGACGGTGGCCCAGATGGAGGCGACGAAGGCACCTATCAGCGCCAACGACACCGACACATCCATGGAGAGCTGGCCCTGACGCAGGCTGCGCCAGGCACCCACGTAAAATGGCTGGGCCGAATAAATCATGATGGGAGTCGAGAGCAGGAGGCTGATCCACTTGAAATAGACCATGAACTCCTCTTCGACGCTGATGAAGAGGTCCATATAGAGGGCCACGGCGCACATCATCACCTGCATGGACCCCAAGCCCGCCAACCCCATCCGATAGAGGTAACTCTTCACCTCGCGGGCATAAAGGGCTTCTTGTTGATGGGTCTGGAAGGGGTAGGCGCGATAGCCTATCCGGGCAAAGCCCTTGAGAATGTCGCTCAGGGAGAGCTGCAAAGGATCCCACTTGATGCGTGCCCGGTGGGTGGTGCTGTTGACCACGATGTAACGCACCCCGGGCAGGGTATTGAGGTGGCGTTCGATGAGCCAGGCGCAGGCGGCGCAGCTGAGCCCCTCGACACTGAGCTGGATCTCCCGCAGCGTCCCCGTGTCAGTGACAAACTCCTGTTGCACCTCGGCCAGATCATAGTGGGCGAGGGCGGCCAGTTCGGCGGGGACCAGCTCCCCTTTGGCGCCAGGAGCGGTGCGGTGTTCGTAATAACTGGCGAGGCCGCACTCCATGATGGTCTGCGCCACGGCCCGGCAGCCCGGGCAGCACATAGGGCGGAGTATGCCTTTTATCTCAAAGGCATACTGGCTGTTGGCGGGTACCGGCTCGCCACAGTGAAAACAGCCGGTCATGACTAGCGTCCCTTGGGATCGAGTTCGACAGGTGCCGCCAGGGGGAAATGTACTGTCTCTTGCAAGCGCCACTCATGGTCGAAGGCATCGACCCGGATGTGCCACTTGCCGGTGAGGGGCTTGTCGAGGTGCAAGCGATAGATGCCCTTGGCATCGCTGGTGAGCAGATAGTCGCTGTCTCGACCCGCCAGGGTCGGGTGGAACAGAGCAAGACGCAGTGCCTGATTAGGAACCAGATCGCCACTCACAGGTGTGAGGGTCAGTTCTTTGTCCTGAAGGTTCAAGGCGATGTGGACGTTGAGCGCTTGGGCACGGTCAAACTTGCTCAAGTCCTGATTGATCTCCTTGCCCTGCTTGTAATAATCCTCAGCCACCAGATTGACCCCATCCTTGCTGGCAATGATGGCGGTGGCAATGCCGGCGACGACGACAGTGGCGGGGAGGGCGATGATGAACCAGGGCCAGAATTGGCGATACCAAGGTTGAGTCATAGTGCTACCGAAACCTATGATTAACAAAATAGAGGATTTTTAGCCAACACAAGATAACAAAAAGCCCCGAAGAGTCGAGGCTTTTTGCTGAGTAATCACGTGTTTATCACATGTTACTGCTGTTATTGCGCACTTTGGCCAGTGTGGGACAAACCATACACATAAGAGGCAAGCAGCTGTACCTTGTCTTCGCCCAGGATGTCTTTCCAGGCTGGCATCACGCCGTGACGACCATGGGTGATGGTCTCCTCGACGACCTGACGGGAACCGCCATAGAGCCAGGTGGTGTTGGTGAGATCCGGGGCGCCGAAGGCGGTACCGCCCTTGGCATCCGGGCCATGGCAGGCGGCGCACACTGCAAAGCGTGTTTCACCTTTCTTGGCTTCCACCATATCGACCTTGCGACCGGACAGGTTCAGCACATAGGAGGCCACTTCCTTGACGCCATCCTTGCCGAGGATGTCACCCCAGGCCGCCATGATGCCCTGACGGCCATTCATGATGGTGGTCTTGATGTCGGACGGCTTGCCGCCCCACTGCCATTCGGCATCGGTCAAGTTCGGGAAGCCACGACCGCCGCGGGCATCCGAGCCATGACACTGGGCGCAGTTTTGCAAGAAGAGGCGTTGGCCAACCTTGCGAGCCTCAGGATCCATGGCTATCTCTTCGATGGCTTTATAGGTTTTGCCATCGGCTTGATAGGCCAGCTCCTTGAACTTGGCGCCATAGAGAGCATCAGCCTTGGCCAGCTCACGGTCGTACTCGACCGCGTTGCCATTGCTCTTTGCCGCCTCAGTGGCGGCCTTGCCCTCGGCCAGGGGAGCGGATGTCCTGGTGGGAACTCTGCCAGCCCAGCAGGCCCTTCCAGTTACCCAGGCCCGGGAAGGCGAGCAGGGTAGAGCAGACCAATCACTATCATGAAGAGGAACATGTAGGTCCACCATTTGGGCAGTGGATTGTTCAGCTCTTCGATGCCGTCGAAGGCGTGGCCCATAGGTTGG
>NZ_AQGQ01000259.1 GCF_000388115.1 Aeromonas molluscorum 848 | reverse complement strand
CACGCCATCCCGAAATTGATTGGACAAGATGGCGATCTGGCAGATCAGCATCATCGCAGCACTCAATCCCTGGAGAAAGCGTGCCACGATCAACACGGCGGCGCTGTCGGCCAGTCCACAGATGAGCGACGTGACGCCGAAGGCAAGAATGCCGATGGTGAAGATGCGTTTACGACCGTAACGGTCGGCCAGGGTGCCAACGCCCATCAGGATGGTCGTCATCGCAATGGTATAGGCAGCCATGATCCATTGGAGCTGCCGGAAACTGGCTCCCATGGCCTGCTCTATGGTGGATAGAATGGGTGGGACGCTGGAAATCTCCAGTCCCAGCATCAACGCGGACAGACAGACGGCAGCCAGGGCAAAGGAGCCTTGGCGTCTTGGTGACAGTGTCATGGGGTACCTTCAAATGATGGGAACATGGGGAGCCTGTTAGGCGCCACCTCAAGACCGGGTTGCACGCAAAAAAGACACGTACGACACCTAGATGAAGGATGTTAGGGAATACAGCACTATTGCTCAATGGTATGGTTGGGTATATCAGAGACAACAATTTTGGATGATTCATGACTCGACGGGTGCTTGATGTGGAGTCGGTGCTGGCGTTCGTCACCATCGCCGATTTCCAGAGTTTCACCAGAGCCGCTGAGGCCCTGGGGACGACCCAGGGCGCCATCAGCGTGAAATTGAAGCGCCTGGAGGATCGACTCGGCTACAAACTGCTCGAACGCACCCCCAGGCTGGTGCGGCTGTCGGCGCAGGGCAGTGTCTTTCTCAATCCGGCCCGTGAGTTCATTGCCGCCCATGACCGCGCCATGGCCGCGCTGGTTTGCGAAAGCCGACGCTTTCGGTTGGGCATTGCCGAGCATGTGGCGGGGCCCGAGATCCCGTTGTTGTTGGCACGGCTCAGCGAGCGCGATCCCGCCCTGACTATCGAAGTGCGGCTGGAGAATTCCCGCAGTTTGCTCAACGCCTTTGACGAAGGGGCGCTCGACGCTGTGATTGTCCGCCAGGAAGATGATCGCCGCAGTGGTGAAGATTTGGGGCCGGAGCACTTTGGCTGGTTTGCCGCTCCCGGGTTCTATCATCAGCCAGGGAAACCGGTACGGCTGGCCGCTCTCGCACCTTGTTGTGGTGTGCGCGACATCGCCATTCGAGCACTGAATAGTGCCGACCTTGAGTGGAGTGAAGTCTTTGTTGGCGGAGGTCATTCGGCCGTCATGGCCGCCGTGTCGGCCGGGCTGGCGGTCGCTGCGTTATCTTGCCGTCTGGCGCCACCCGATGCGGTGGAAGTAGGGCAGCGTCTGGGCCTGCCCGCGTTGCCCTCGTCGAGGATCATGCTCCATTCGACGCTGACGGATCACCGCTCGCGCGATGCCCTGCGGACACTGGTTGCTGTGTATCGGGAGCACCGCGTGCCAGTGCATGCCAGTGTGGCATTCTGAACATGGCCCTCTGTCGGGGGGCTCCCATCGCTCTCGCTGGGGTGCCCGCATCTTCTGCCCGAGGGTGTCACATGCTTTACTTTTCGCGCTGTGCCAGCGTGATGACGCTGGGTTGATTGTCCATGCCGGGCGCGATGAGCCACATTGTGGCCGCTGAGTCATGGATTATTCTCGACCCCAGATAGCGACCATTCAAACTTGTCTGAGTTGTCACGTCTGATACAATCCTCGACTGATCCCGTTAATTGATAGCCTCGCACAGACACCAACGTGCGTATCACTGCGTGTAGCAGCCGTATTGTGAACGGTGAAACATCAAGGTGGGTTGCTGGATTTTTAAGGGTATTTTCGATCCACACGTGGCCTTTGGTAGGGGTCACCACTGTTAAGGAAGCAATTATGCCAATCATTACTCTGCCTGACGGCAGTCAACGTCAATTTGCCCAGGCCGTTTCCGTCATGGATGTCGCCGCGGACATAGGTCCCGGTCTCGCCAAGGCGTGCATTGCCGGTCGGGTGAACGGTGAACTGGTGGATGCCTGTGAGCTGATCGAAGCAGATGCTCAGCTCTCCATCATCACCGCCAAAGACGAAGAGGGTCTCGAGATCCTGCGCCACTCCTGTGCGCACCTGCTCGGTCATGCCATCAAGCAACTCTGGCCACAGACCAAGATGGCCATAGGTCCGGTCATCGATAACGGCTTCTACTATGATGTCGATCTCGATCATACCCTGACCGAAGAGGATATGGCGGCACTCGAGGCACGCATGCTCGAGCTGGCAGATAAGGATTATGACGTTGTCAAGAAGCGGGTCTCCTGGCAGGAGGCGCGCGACGTGTTCGCGGCCCGTGGCGAGAGCTATAAAGTCGAAATCCTGGATCAGAATATTGCCCGTGATGATAAGCCCGGTCTCTATCATCATGAAGAGTACGTCGACATGTGTCGCGGCCCCCACGTGCCCAACATGCGTCATTGTCACCATTTCAAGTTGCAGAAAATGTCCGGCGCCTACTGGCGCGGCGATTCAAACAACAAGATGCTGCAGCGCATCTACGGCACCGCCTGGGCAGATAAAAAGCAGCTCAAGGCTTACCTGCAACGCCTCGAAGAGGCCGCCAAACGTGACCATCGCAAGATTGGCAAGCAGCTCGACCTGTATCATATGCAGGAAGAAGCCCCCGGCATGGTGTTCTGGCACAACGATGGCTGGACCATCTTCCGTGAGCTGGAAACCTTCATGCGTACCAAGCTGCGTGAGTATGACTATCAGGAGGTGAAAGGCCCCTCCATGATGGATCGCGTGCTGTGGGAGCGTTCAGGCCACTGGGATAAATATGCCCAGGGCATGTTTACCACC
>NZ_AQGQ01000258.1 GCF_000388115.1 Aeromonas molluscorum 848 | reverse complement strand
TACCCGGCCCGACTTGCCGACTGGCTGCTGAGCCACGGGGGAGGGCCCGGCGCCCCTGCTCTATGCCACCACCACGCCCGAGACCCCTGAGCGAGATCCAGCGCCAGTACGGGGCTCAGGCCGCCAGCGACGCGGTGGAAACCTGCTTTGCCGCCGTGGCCCGCCTGCTGGTGGCTGCCGGGGTCAGCAACCTCATCATCGCCGGCGGCGAGACCTCGAGTCGGGTCACTCAGGCCCTGGGGCTCTCGGCGTTCCACATTGGCCCGCAGATAGCGCCCGGAGTGCCCTGGGTGCGGGCCATCGGCAGCCCTCTCTCCCTGGCGCTCAAGTCCGGCAACTTCGGTGACGAACACTTCTTCTCTACGGCCCAGGAGGCATGGCAATGAGTGAACAGGCCTTACGTGAAACCATGGTGATGCTGGGAGCCTCTCTGTTCGAGCGGGGCTATGCCACCGGCGGGGCAGGCAATCTCTCGGCCCGGCTGCCCGATGGCACCCTCATCGCCACTCCGACCGGCTCTTGCCTGGGCAGGCTCACCCCAGAGAGCCTCTCGAAAGTGAGCATGGACGGCGAGCATCTGGCAGGGGATCGTCCCTCCAAAGAGGTGGCGTTCCACTTGGCGCTCTATCGCAACAATCCCCAGTGCCTGGCGGTGGTGCACCTGCACTGCACCCACCTGACCGCCCTCTCCTGTCTGGATGGGCTGGATCCGGCCAACGTGATCCGCCCCTTCACCCCTTATTACGTGATGCGGGTCGGCAGCCTGCCGCTCATCCCTTATTACAAGCCGGGGGATGAACGCATCGCCCAGGAACTGGGGCACCGCGCCCAAGATGCCGGCGCCTTCCTGCTCGCCAACCACGGCCCCGTGGTGATGGGCAAGAACCTGGTGGAGGCGGTCAACAACATGGAAGAGCTGGAAGAGACGGCCCGCCTCGCCCTGCTGCTGCAAGGCCAGTCCATCCGTTACCTGAGCGAGCCCGAAGTAGCCGAATTGAGGAGTCTGAAGCCATGAGTCACAGCCTGTTTGCCGCCAACCTGACCCTGCTGTTCACCGAACTGCCTTTTATCGAGCGCTTCGCGGCAGCCCGCGCCGAAGGCTTTGAGGCCGTGGAGTGCCTCTTCCCCTACGAGTGGCCCGCCACCGAGCTGGCCCGCCAGTTGAGCGAGCATGGCCTCACCCAGGCACTGTTCAACATGCCCGCCGGGAACTGGGCGGCCGGAGAGCGCGGCATGGCCGCCATCCCGGGCCGGGAAGCGGAGTTTCGCGCCCAGCTGCCCAGGGTACGTGACTACGCCCTGGCGCTCGGCTGCAAGAAGGTACATGCCATGAGCGGCCTGATTGACCCGGCTCACTCCCTGGCCGCCCATCGCCAGACCCTGATAGAGAACATTCGCCACGCCGCCGACTACCTGGCAGCGGACGACATCAAGGTGCTGCTCGAACCCCTCAACAGCCGGGATGTCCCCGGTTACTTCCTGGCCCACCAGCTCGATGCCCTGGCATTGGTGGAAGAGATAGACAGGCCCAATGTTGCGGTGCAGCTCGATCTCTACCACGCCCAGATCATGGACGGGGACCTGACCCGGCTCATCGGCAAGCTCGGCACGGCCATCGGCCATGTCCAGATAGCCTCTGTCCCGGATCGCCACGAACCGGATCGGGGGGAGATCCACTATCCCCACCTGCTGGCGGCGCTGCAGGCGGCAGGTTACCGGGACTGGATCGGCTGCGAATACCACCCCAATGCTGGTACCCGGGCAGGTCTTGGCTGGCTGCGCCAATGGCAATCCACATCCCGATAACACAACAAGAACGACCTACACACGAACGAGTCTGAGGATAACAAGATGCAGATCATCATCACGGGCGGCGGCGGCTTTCTTGGCCAGCGTCTGGCCCGAGCCCTGTTGCAAGGACCCCTCCCCTTCAGCGAACTGCTGCTGGTGGACATACAGATGCCGATGAGCCCGCTGCCCGACCCCAGGGTTCGCTGCCTGCAAGGGGATCTGACCGCCCCCGGGGTGGCCGAGACCCTGATCACCAAGGAGACAGGGATCGTCTATCACCTGGCCGCCATCGTCAGCAGCCACGCCGAGCAGGATTTCGATCTGGGTTGGCGTGTCAACCTGGACACCACCCGCACCCTGCTGGAGGCGTGCCGCCACGCCAAACCCGGCATCCGCTTCGTGTTCACCAGCTCCCTGGCGGTCTACGGCGGCGCCCTGCCCGAGCAAGTGGGCGACGGCACGGCCCTCACGCCCACCAGCTCCTACGGTGCCCAGAAGGCGATGGGGGAGCTCTTGGTCAACGACTACAGCCGCAAAGGCTATGTGGATGGCCTGGTGCTGCGTCTGCCCACCATCTGCGTGCGCCCCGGCAAGCCGAACCGCGCAGCCTCGTCGTTCGTGAGCGCCATCATCCGCGAGCCGTTGCAAGGAGAGGGGACCCAGTGTCCGGTCTCCCCCGCCCTGCGGCTCTGGTTGTCGAGCCCGGCCACTGTTGTGGCAAACTTCCTCACCGCCGCCACCCTGAATGCTCCCAAGAATTGGCGCAGCATCAACCTGCCCGGCATCAGCGTCACGGTCGACGAGATGCTGGCCGCCCTCCACAGGGTGGGGGGGCAGGCGGCACTGGACAGAGTCACCATGACGCCGGATCCCGGCCATAGAGCGCATCGTCGCGAGCTGGCCTGGCCGCATCGACAATGCCCGCGCCAGCGAGCTTGGCTTCGTGGGCCGGACAGGACGTTCGCCGACATCATCGAACAGCTTTATCACCCATGACATGGCAGGGAGGCATACAT
>NZ_AQGQ01000257.1 GCF_000388115.1 Aeromonas molluscorum 848 | reverse complement strand
TGATGATGCTGCCCGCATCGTCCATGCGCTCGCCAATGTCCGGCTTTTGCAGGGTCAGGTCCAGCTTGCCATCGCACGTACCTGCTTGACCCACGCAGTCTGTGGACGTCCCGTCATCACTCGGCCAAACACCTCGTTCTTGAACAGCATACCGGCGTAGCGATCGTTGACCACCACCTTGATACCCAAAGGCGTATGCTCACCCGGTAGGGCCGTCACCTGATCTCCCACCTTGAAGGGCGGCAGCTCCTGGGAGAGGAAACGTTCGATGCGACTGGTGCCCACCATGCGTCCCTCGTTGTCGAGCATCAGATAGACCAGATAGACGTGGCCCACCTGCATCGGCTTGTTCTGCTCCCGGGTCGGCACGAACAAGTCTTTCTTCATGCCCCAATCGAGGAAGGCACCAATCTTGTTGGCATTGACCACCTTGAGACCAGCCAGCTGACCCACCATGGCAAACGGCTTGTCGGTGGTGATCACCGGCTCGCAGTCGGCATCCAGATAGAGGAAGACGGCAACCTCATCACCCTCGGCAACCCCGTCAGGCAATTGACGCTTGGGCAGCAGCAGCTCACCGTACTCTTCACCGGCGGCAAGCCAGGCGCCCCTGTCTTCGAGTTCGATCACTGTGAGGTTGTTCATCTTGCCAATCTGTATCATGGTGCTCTCTTGTCTTTTTAGTTCACGGACAGTCTGTCCCCGGACCGCGTCCGGATGGGCGCGCATATTACCGCAAAGGGCCGGTCACGGCCTAGTCTCTTGCAGAGATATGGGGCGATATTTGCCACTCTCAAGGACAATTTTGCGTCAAGACAGATCCGGATATTTTCCCGGGCCCACTTGCCAGATTGCTGATAATAGCAGCAGTTCGCCGCCATTTGACTGCATTCATCTCCATTTTTGGGTAGACTACGCCGCCATTTATGCCGGGCCCCAGGGCCTGGCACAGATCTCACCCATCGAGAGAGAGGAGCCGTGATGAACCCCGCCAATCGAACCCGCCAGCTCAATATCTGGTTGCAGCAGCAAAGTGGTGACGACATGAGTTATCCCGCGCTGCACGGTTTTCTGTGTGCTCGCCTCGCAGGCCCGGAGCAGCCAGACTGGCAGATGCCGCTGGAGGGGTTGCTGGCTCAGGGAAAATCCGTCGCGCTCGATGACAAGAGCGAGCTTGCCCTCCACCATCTCATCCAGGAGCTCGAGGCCCAGGCCGAGGCGGGAGAGATCTCCTTGCCCAGCCAGTGCCGCCTGCCAAACGAGCAGCCAGAGCAAGTTTTCGAAACCAGCCACCCCTTGGGTCAATGGAGCTACGGCTTCAGCCAGGGACTGGCCTGCTGGCCCGCCCCCGCCAATCTCAATGATCCCGTCACCCAGCGCCGCTTGCGCCTGGCCGCCGAACTGAGTCTGTTTCGCGATCTCACCCTGGCGCGCATGTTGCACCAAGCGGCGGCGAGCGAGCTGCCCTTCCTCGATTTTTGCAAACGCCAGCGCCAGCAGATGAAAGGGGCGCTCAATGGCTTGCTCGGGGTTCACGAGTGGAGTCTGCCTTCGGCAGCGCCGAGTGCCCCGGCCAGCGAACAGAGCAAGCAGTGGCAGGCCTGGTTCGAGCAAGCCAACGGCTGTCGCACGCCTCAGGCCCGTCTGGTCTGGTTCGAGCGCATCATCCAGGATGCCGAGCCACTGTTTGAGGACGCATTCTGGCAAGCACTGGATGGTCACGGCTGGAGCGCCAGCGAGGCGCGCCCTCTGCTCGCAGCCTGGGCGGGGCGAGCCGATTGTCTGTTCGAGCTTGGCTTGCTGCCCCAGGCGCGCCGCGAGTATGAAGCCCTGCTGACGCTCTGTCGTCTGGATGAGCCCGGTTGCCGCTATCCCCTGGCCAGCCTCTATGCCATGACGACAGACTGGCGCGCCCTTGAGGCGTTACTGGCCCGCTTCGATGAAGCCTCCTGCGCCCTGCTCTACAGTCAGGCGTTGATGTGGTTTGCTCGCAAGGCGCCAGCACATGCAAAAACCTGCCTGGTGAAGGCGCTGGCCAGCAATGCCCATGTACCAGCCTATCTACTCGGCCAACGCAAACTGCCCAAGCAGCCCCCCCACTACTGGCAGAGCGGCAGCCGGGACGAAGCGGCCAGCTATGCCTTGCAAGGGCGCACCGCTTGGTTGGCAGAAGGCGCCCTGCTCTGGCTCAGGACGCACTCAAAATAAGAGCAGCGCCAGGCGAAGCTGGGAAATAGCACTAACCTGATAGAGGAATGGTGTCCATTTGGAGCACATATTTTCGCCTTTAGCCCGCTCCGCCGTGCGCCAGTGCACAATTCTCGGGCCCTTTTTCAGACAAAGGCTCCTGAGTTACGTATCATCAAAGTATCAAGAGAAACTGCATACAAGATAACAGCAGGAGTTCACATGCAAAAACTCATCGGTCTGCTTGCACACTATCCCCCGTACCAACTGGTGCACGCCGCCGAAATGGTAAGGGAGACCTTCGAGCAGTTCTATCAGGCCCGCTATCAGCTCACTGTGCCCCAATGGCGGCTGATGATGGTGCTTGGACCCAACTACCCCATCAGCCAGAAAGAGTTGGTGGAGGCCAGCGGCATGGACAAGGTACGCATCTCCCGGGAGATCCATCGTCTTGGCGAAAAAGGCATATTGCATGCCCAGAGCAGCGAGCAGGACAAGCGGGTCAGCCTGGTCTCCCTCACCGGAACAGGGGGAAGCCCTGTTCCTGCAGCTCAAGAGCGAGGCTGGCAGCTGGCAGCATACCCTGACTGACTATCTGCCGAGCGAAGCGCGCCAAAGCATACGGCAACACCTGCAGAGCGTGAGCGAAGCCATAGAGC
>NZ_AQGQ01000256.1 GCF_000388115.1 Aeromonas molluscorum 848 | reverse complement strand
ATCATATCTGCCATGGCCAACCTCGGCCTGTCTGCTGACAGCAATGGCGTGGTCATTCGTCCCCAAGGGGGCGACGTCTTAATCCAGTCGCAGGGGCGCTAGCATGCTGCTTTACATATTGCGTCGTATCAGTCTGCTGCTCATCACCCTGCTGGCACTGACGGTGGTCGCCTATCTGCTCGATTATCGCCTGCTCGGACAGCAGCCGAGCTTCTGGGGTGGCTACCCCGACTTCCTGCGCCATATCTTCGAAGGGGATCTGGGTATATCCAGCGTCTCGGGCCGCCCGGTGTTCGATGAGATCCGCCACTACTTCCCGGCAACCTTGAGCCTGTGCGTCGCCGCGTTTGCCATCTCCTTGTGCATCGGCATTCCCCTGGGCACCCTGGCGGCCCTCTATCAGGGCCGTGGCCTGGATATGAGCATCATGACCGCCGGCCTCATCGGCTATGCGGTGCCCGTGTTCTGGCTGGCGCTGCTGGTGGTGATGTTCTTCTCCCTGGATCTCGGCTGGCTGCCCGCCTCCGGCCAGCTCAGTCTGCTCTATGACGTGCCCGCCATCACAGGGGTGGCCCTGGTCGATGTCTTGCTAAGCAAGGAGCCCTGGCGGGAAGCCGCGCTGCACGACGCCCTGCGCCACATGATACTGCCCTCTCTGGTCCTGGCCGTGGTACCCACCACCGAGGTGATCCGTCACGTGCGCAGTTCGCTCATCGACGTGATGAAGCAGAACTATATCAAGGCCGCTGCCAGCCGCGGCCTCTCCCGCCGTCAGATAGTCTGGCGCCATGGCCTGAAAAACGCCCTGCCCCCCGTGCTGCCCCTGCTCGGTCTGCAGCTCGGCAGCGTGCTCACCTCCGCCATGATCACCGAAGTAGTATTCGAGTGGCACGGCATAGGCCGCTGGCTCATCAACAGCATCGCCCTGCAGGACTATGCTGCCATCCGCGGCGCCACCCTGGTGGTTGCCGGTTTCGTCATCTTCATCAGTGTCAGTACCGACCTGCTGACCACGCTCATCTATCCGGCGCGGCGCAAGGAGTTGTATGCAAGACAAGGATAATCTCTACCCCGAGCTGCGCATCCTCTCTCCCCTGGAGCAGACTTGGGCGGCCTATCGTCGCAATCCGCTGGCCATGGCCGGGCTCTGGTGTTTTGTCGCCCTGCTGTTGCTTACCCTGATAGGCCCGTTGCTGGTCCCTTATGGCATCGATGAACAGCACAGCGAGCACCTGCTGCTGGCTCCCTCCTGGGCCAACAGCGGCAATATCGACTATTTCCTCGGCACCGATGATCTGGGCCGCGACATGCTGTCGCGACTGGTGGTCGGCGCCCGGCTCACCTTCGGTTATGCCCTGGGTGTGGTGGCGATCGCCATGGTGATCGGCACCCTGATCGGTATGCTGGCCGGCATGAGCCGCGGGCTCAAATCGAGCGTGCTGCACCATCTGCTCGATACCCTGCTCTCCATCCCTTCACTGCTGATGGTCATCATCATGGTGGCCATCCTGGGACCCGGCCTTGGCAATACCCTGATCGCCATCACCCTCGCCTTGATCCCGCCCTTCATTCGCGCCACCTATAACGCCGTGCATACCGAGATGCAGAAGGAGTACATCATCGCCAGCCGCCTCGACGGCTCGCCTCCCTGGCGCATCATGCGACTGGCCGTGCTGCCCAACATCGTCGAGACCCTGGTGGCCCAGACCACCCGCACCCTGTCGGCGGCCATACTGGATATCTCGGCAGTCGGCTTTCTCGGCCTCGGTGCCCAGTCCCCACAACCGGAGTGGGGAACCATGCTGGCCGACTCGAGCGATCTCATCTATCTGGCGCCCTGGACAGTCACGCTGCCAGGGGTGGCCATCCTGTTCAGCGTGCTGGTCACCAATCTGGTCGGTGAAGGGATAAGAGAAGCACTCAAAGAGGGGAATGACTGATGGGCGTGACGGATGATGTTCGCAACCTCGGCATTGCCATGCGTGAAGCTCTCACAAGAGGAGATGCCTGATGCCGCTGCTCGATATACGCAACCTCACCATCGAAATCGACACCCCACAGGGCAAGGTCAAGGCGGTGGACAAGGTGAGCCTGACCCTGAGCGAGGGTGAGATCCGCGGTCTGGTGGGAGAGTCCGGCTCGGGCAAGAGCCTGGTGGCCAAGGTGATCGTCGGTATCCAGAAGGATAACTGGACGGTGCGGGCCGACCGGATGCGCTTCAATGACATGGATCTGCTGACCATGGAGCCCAGAGAGCGGCGCCGCATCATGGGTCGCGAGATAGCCATGATCTTCCAGGACCCCACCAGCTGCCTGGACCCGTCGGAAGTGATAGGCACCCAGCTGGAATCCGCCATTCCCACGACCGCCTTCAAGGGCAAGCTCTGGCAGAGTTTCCAGTGGCGCAAGAAGCAGGCCATCGCCCTGCTGCACAGAGTGGGCGTGAAAGATCACCGCAAGGTGATGCGGGCCTATCCCCATGAATTGTCGGATGGCATGTGCCAGAAGGTGATGATCGCCATGGCAATTGCCAACCAGCCGCGACTGCTGGTGGCGGATGAACCCACCAGCGCCATGGAGTCCACCACCCAGTCCCAGATCTTGCGTCTGCTCGACAAGATGAACAAACTGGGCAACACCACCATTCTCATCATCAGCAACGACATCGCCGCCATCGCCAATCTGACCGACAACATCAACGTCATGTATTGCGGCCAGATGGTGGAAGTGGGCACTCGAGAGCAGATCCTGGGTTCGCCCCATCACCCCTATACCCATGCCCTGCTCCAGTCGATCCCGGATTTTGACAAGCTGGTACGCCACAAGTCCAGGCTCGAGACCTTGCCCGGGGTTATCCCCCCCTTGCAGCACTTGCCTATCGGCTGTCGACTCGGGCCACGTTGCCCTCACGCCCAGAA
>NZ_AQGQ01000255.1 GCF_000388115.1 Aeromonas molluscorum 848 | reverse complement strand
CTGCTGCTGGTCGCCATCGGCTGCATCATCGCCGGCTGGCGCAGCCTCTATCCGATGCCGCTCTACTTCCCGCCTCAGTGGGGGCCGACAGCCGTACAGGGGATGATGCCTTTGGCGATTATTCTGTTTTGCGCGGGCTTGGGCCCAAACCATTTTCGCCGCTGGTTGCGTCATCCCCAGCTGCTCGGTGTCTTGATCTGGAGTGGCGCTCACCTGTTGGTCAATGCCGAGGCCCGTTCCCTGATCCTGTTCGGCGGTCTGGGGCTGTGGGCACTGATCAGCATCGTCTGGATATCGATCCGCGATTGGGGCAGGGTGGCGCGTCCCGAGGCAAACTGGCAGGGGACGCTGACAAGCCTCGGTCTGGGCCTCATCGCCACTGCGGTATTGATCTTCTGGGGGCACGGTTGGCTGACAGGCATAGCGCTGCGCTGAGTCATGGGCCGACTGAGCCAAAACTCCTTGTGCTGCGTAGAGAGTTCAGAGGCTGACCATAACCACTGGCCCGCTAGCCCGGGGTCAGATGAAAAAGGAGAAGATAATGAAAGGAATCGCACTCATCCTGCTGCTTTGGGGTCACTATGCCCTGGCTGGCTGCCCCGATTATCTAGCTGGCGAACAGCGGGAGCTCAATAGCACTCAGCGTCACAACCTGTGCCAGCTCACCGAAGGCAAGGTGGTACTGGTAGTCAATACTGCGTCCTATTGTGGTTACACCAAGCAGTTCAAGGGGTTGGAGGCACTCTATGAAACTTATCGTGACCAGGGTCTGCTGATCCTCGGCTTCCCTTCCAACGATTTCCAGCAAGAGGCGGGGGAGGAGGGTGAAACGGCTGCGGTTTGCCAGCGGGACTACGGGGTCACTTTCCCTATGTTCAACCGGGTCTCGGTACGTGGTGATCAGGCAATCCCCCTGTTCAAGGGACTGGCGCTGGCGGCCAAAGAGGCGCCAGCCTGGAATTTTCACAAGTATCTGATTGGGCGCGATGGTCAACTGCTGGCGAGTTATGGCTCACGCCAGCGCCCGGATGAGGATCCCCTGCTCGCCCAGCTACAACAGGCACTCGCCGCTACCCCCTGAGCGGCGGCTCTGGAATAATGGAGCTCCGATCTCTTGTTCAGGTCATACCGTGCTGCACCGACTCCCACAAATGTTGATCTTCGATGCCCTGGTCCGCGAGCAGGGCATCTCGGCCGCCGCCCGGCGCCTTGGCGTCTCCAAGTCCCACATCAGCAAGCAGCTGGCCCAGCTTGAAGCCGATCTCGGTGCTCAGCTGGTGCAGCGCACCACCCGCCGCTTCGCGTTGACCGAGCTGGGACAGGAGTATGCCCGCCACTGCCGTGCCTTGGTGGCCCAGGCCCAGGAGGCGGAATCCATGGTGGCGGACAGGCGGGGCAAGGTGAGCGGCGTGCTGCATCTTGGGGTGGGTCAGTCGTTTGGCAGGCTGCATGTGATACCTCGCCTCAAGGCCTTCCAGCAGCGCTATCCCGAGCTGGAGCTGGAGGTATCTCTGTTCGATCACAGAACCAATCTGGTGGATGAGGGGCTGGATCTCTGGATCACTACCTATGAGGACAAGCCGGAGGGGCTGATTGGCCAGCGGCTGGCCGACATCGGCTTCGTGCTGGCGGCCTCTCCCGATTACCTGCTTGGCCATGGCACACCGCTCACGCCGCGGGATCTGCTGGGCCACAACTGCATCACCTATCAGAGTCGGGAGCGACGCTATCACGAGTGGCACTTTCGCAAGGAGAAGGAGCGCCAGACGGTGCAGGTGGCGGGCAACTACAGGGTCGATTTGGCTGAGGCGGTACGCGATGCCGCCATGGCCGGACTCGGCGTGGCCTATATCGCCAACTACCTGCTCGACAAGGAGCTGCAATCCGGCGCCCTGATCCCGCTGCTGCCCGAGTGGCGACCGAGCCAGAAGATGGCGGTCCATGCCGTGTATGCCCGCCGCGAGCATCTGGATCCCAAGATCCGCCTCTTCATCGACTTCCTCAAACAGGGATTCGGTACACCACCTTACTGGCAGCAACGGCTGGCCCCCTGGTTAGGACACACATTGTCCGGCCTGGAGGAATGATTGTTTTCATATGTGAACAGTAGGCAGTGGGGGTAAAATAAGGCGAGGGGAATCAAGAGCTTGGGTCTATGCGACTTGCACCAAGGCGTTTGGTAACAGACTGATAACCTTGCCAGCTTGCAGTCGTCAGGGGAGGCGCGCAGAATCCGCACACATCTAGAATCCCCTGATGGAGTCCCCATGATAGCCCTGCTCGGCATGCTCTGCATACTGGCGCTCGCCACCCTCTGCTCTGATAACCGCCGTCGTATCCCACTGCGAACAGTGGGGGGAGCCCTCACCCTGCAGATCGTCTTTGCCGGACTGGTACTCTGGTTGCCCGCCGGCCAGCGGGTGCTGAATGCCGTCAGTGACAGCGTGAGCAGCGTCATCGGCTACGGTCAGGAGGGGATCGCCTTCCTGTTTGGGGATCTGGCCAAGTTCAAGCTCGGCTTCATCTTTGCCTTCAACGTGCTGCCGGTCATCATCTTCTTTTCGGCGCTGATCGCCATCCTCTATCACATCGGCTTGATGACAAGGGTCATCTCACTGCTCGGCGGCGGCCTGCAAAAACTGCTCGGCACTGGTCGGGCCGAAAGCCTCTCCGCCACCGCCAATATCTTCGTCGGTATGGTCGAGGCTCCTCTGGTGGTCAAACCTTACCTTGCCAAGATGTCCGACTCCCAGTTTTTCGCGGTGATGAGCTGCGGCCTGGCCTCCGTGGCGGGTGGCACCCTGGTGGGTTATGCCAGCCTGGGAGTTGAGCTC
Source organism: Aeromonas molluscorum 848 (assembly GCF_000388115.1). Taxonomy (GTDB): domain Bacteria; phylum Pseudomonadota; class Gammaproteobacteria; order Enterobacterales; family Aeromonadaceae; genus Aeromonas; species Aeromonas molluscorum. The sequence goes on along the minus strand of NZ_AQGQ01000255.1, from coordinate 211 downwards.
AAGTATCTGATCGCTGCAGCTTTCATGTCGGCGCCCGCCGGTCTGGCCATGGCCAAGATATTGGTGCCGCCCGCCGAGGATGAGCAGGATCATCATCAGGATGTGGAAATTCCTCGCGCGACCAATGTGATTGAAGCCGCGGCCGATGGCGCCATGGCAGGCCTGAATATCGCGGTTGCCGTGGGGGCCACGTTGCTGGCCTTCGTCGGTG
>NZ_AQGQ01000254.1 GCF_000388115.1 Aeromonas molluscorum 848 | reverse complement strand
AGCCCGGCGACGCTGATCCCGCGTCCGGATACCGAGCTACTGGTCGAACAGGCGCTCTCCCGGTTGCCCGCCGGGCCTTGCCGCCTGCTCGATCTTGGCACCGGCACCGGCGCCATCGCGCTGGCGCTCAAGTCAGAGCGTCCCGGTGACGATATCTGGGCCCTGGATCTGATGCCCGATGCCGTCGCCCTGGCCCGGGAGAACAGCCGGGCCTTGTCATTGCCACTGACACTGCTGGCGGGCAGCTGGTTTGCCCCTCTGGCCGAATTGGCGGCGCCGCCGCGTTTCGACCTTATTGTCTCCAACCCACCCTATATAGATCCGGATGACGAACATCTGGCTCAGGGTGATGTGCGCTTCGAACCACGCTCGGCACTGGTCGCCGACGAGCAGGGGCTGGCTGACTTGCGCCAGATAGTGGCGCAATCCCCGGACTATCTGCTCGCGGGAGGTTGGCTGCTGCTCGAACACGGTTGGACCCAGGGGGAGGCGGTGCGCAACCTGCTGTTGCAGCAGGGTTATCAGAGGGTGGCGACCATACGCGATTATGGCGATAACGAGCGAGTGACCCTGGGTTGCTGGCACCCTCATGACTGATGGCGGGCCAGGCCCCTGTCTTGTTCAAGGAATAAGTGATGTATTTTGCTCTCAAACATCTTCACCTGCTGCTCATCGCCGCCGCCGTGCTGATGTTCATACTGCGCTTCTACCGGCAGCAAACGGGGTCTAGCCGTGCGAGGGATCCCCGCACCCTGCAACTGAGTGGCTGGTGCAATGGCCTGGTGGTGCTCACCGGCGTGGCCCTGTGCATGGTGCTGGACCTCAATCCGTTCAATAATGTCGTGCCCTGGCTCAGCGAGAAGCTGGTATCCATTCTGGTGGTTGCCTTCCTGGGACTGATGGCGCTGCGTCTGGCCCGTGGCAATCTGATCCGCTGGTTTGCCTTTTTGGGCACACTGGGATGGGTCTATTTCGTGGCCAAGCTGGCCATACTCAAGCACTCAACGCTGTTTGGTTAAGGCCCATGATGCCCGGTATTGATAAATGGACTGAGGTTACCGACTCGCTGCTTACGACCAGCGGTCTGCTACCTAGGGGAATAGCCTGATGTTTCGCATCGATGAGTGGACCGATTTTGAGGCCCAGGATCTCGCCTTGCTGGCCCTGAGCGTCAGCGAGGAGATCAATGAGCATAATGGGGAAGGATCCCTGCGCGAACTGGAGCTGCTCGACGAGTGGCTCAATGAAACACTCCAGGAAGGCACCGCCGACGAGGTGCGCACTCAGCTGATCCATGGTTTCTACCAGAGTCTGGGGTTTCACGGCGACTGGCAGGACTTTTTCTCCTCTGGCAACAGCGACATTGCCACCGTGCTGGAGCAGCGCCAGGGGATACCGGTCAGCCTCGGCATATTGTTGATCCAGCTTGGCAGACGTGTGGGGCTGGATGTGGAAGGGATCTGCTTCCCCGGTTACTTCCTGGTGAGTTTTGCGGGTGATGAGGGGGAGGTCTATGTCGATCCCTTCAATGGCGAGGTGCTGAGCCACAGCCGTATCGAACTGTTACTGCGTGGCTCCCTCGGTAACCTGGCGACCCTGAAACCGGATCATCTGCAACCTTCTTCGGGGCAGTGGGAGATCATCGAACGGCTGATCAATGTCAGCAAGAGTGCCTTGCTGCGCGAGAATCGCATGGCCGAGGCGCTCCGTGCCAGCGAGCTGTTGCTGCGCATGAAACCCGGTGATCCGATGGAGACGCGGGATCGAGGTTTCATCTATGAGCAGCTTGACTGCCCGCGTTTCGCCGCCGAGGACTTTGAATACTTTATTGAACAATGCCCGGACGATCCGGTGGCCGATGTGCTCAAGATGCAGCTGGCCGCTCTGGATCTCAGCCCCAAGCCCCTCCATTGAGGACCCCTGGGAACTGAAACAGAAGAAAATCAAAACCGGTGTGCCCAAGGCGCAGCGGACTTATTTGGATTCAAGCCCCAAGCCCCTTCACTTTAAGGGGCCTGGGAACTGAAACAGAAGAGTATCAAACCGGTGTGCCCAGGGCATAACGGACCGACTTGGATGCAAGCCCCCAGCCTCTTCACTTTAAGGATGCCTGAGATGGAACAGAAGAATATCAAGATCAATGACATCGATGTAGCCAACGACAAACCGTTCGTGCTGTTCGGTGGCATGAACGTGCTGGAATCCCGCGACATGGCGATGGCGGTGTGCGAGAAGTACGTGGAAGTGACCAGCAAGCTTGGCATCCCCTTTGTGTTCAAGGCGAGCTGGGACAAGGCCAATCGCTCCTCCATCCATTCCTACCGGGGTCCTGGCCTGGAAGAGGGGATGAAGATCTTCCAGGAGCTCAAGGCGACCTTCGGCATGCCGGTGATTTCCGATCTGCATGAAGTGCATCAGGCCAAGCCGGTTGCCGAGGTAGTGGATGTCATTCAGCTGCCCGCCTTCCTGGCGCGCCAGACCGATCTGGTGGAGGCCATGGCCCGCACCGGCAACGTCATCAATATAAAGAAACCGCAGTTCCTGAGCCCAAGCCAGATGAAGAACATCACCGACAAGTTCGAGGAGTGCGGCAATGATCAGCTGATCCTCTGTGAGCGCGGCGCCAACTTCGGTTATGACAACCTGGTGGTGGACATGCTGGGTCTGGGCGTGATGAAGAAGAGCACGGGAGGCTATCCGGTGATCTTCGACGTGACCCACTCATTGCAGTGCCGGGATCCCCTGGGTGCCGCCTCCGGTGGCCGTCGTGATCAGGTGACCGAGCTGGCTCGTGCCGGCATGGCGGTCGGCTTGGCAGGTCTGTTCATCGAATCCCATCCTGATCCGAAGGTGGCCCGTTGCGATGGTCCGAGTGCCCTGCCGCTGGAGAAGCTGGAAGGCTTCCTCAAGCAGATGAAGGCGATCGATGACCTCATCAAGGGCTTCGACCCCCTCGATACCTCAGCCTGATAGCAAAGAAGAGCCGGTGCCCGCTCCGGGGACCGGTTCGCCTTGAGTCAGGTGGCGTCGGTATATTCAATGGGCAGTGCCGTGCCATCC
>NZ_AQGQ01000253.1 GCF_000388115.1 Aeromonas molluscorum 848 | reverse complement strand
ACTCAGGAGCCGCGGCCCTATTTGCTCTGGCTGGAGAGCCATCAGCTGATCCCTGCCATCCAGCAGTTCTACGCTAGCAAGGTCGAGGTGCGCAGCGAACAGGTGCATGCGGCGAGCCAACTGTTGGCCCTGCCCCAGTGGCTCGGCAACCACTGGCAGGCGGAAGTGAATTACGCCTTCCCCTCCGGCCACAGTATCGCCGCCATGAGCCTTGCCCAATTCTTCGGTCTGATCTGGCTGGCCCGAGCCCCTCACGGGGTCTGGCTGCTGCCGCTATGGGCGCTCGCCATCGCTCTGTCACGCACCCTGATCGGCATGCATTGGCCACTGGACGTGCTGGCAAGCGCCCTGCTCGGCAGCCTGACCGCTCTGTTCGCCGCCCGCTGGTGGCTACGCCACTATTGACCGCCAATCACCACCAGTGACGCCTACCCTGGCAAATATGACAACGGGCACCCTGAGGTGCCCGTTGTCATATCAAACAATGTGCAAGGGGGCTCGACTTAGCCTTGGTTAGCCTGCCACCCCTGCGGGTATTTGTAACCGACAAAACGCTTGGCGGCATAGGCCTTGAACGCGGCGGAGTTGTAGGCGGCAGCGACATCCTTGGCAAATGGCGTGTCGGCATCGCCGCTCCTGACCACGACCCAGTTGATGAAGTCATAGCTGCGTTCGAGGAAGAGCCCCTCGGTAAAGGGGATACCGCTCGAGGCCGCATAATTGCCATTGATAACGGTAAAGTCCACATCTTCCCGCGAGCGGGGCAGCTGGGCCGCCTCCAGCAGAACCAACTTGAGATTATGGGGGTTGCCGACCACGTCAAACTCGCTCGCCTTGAGGGGGTTGATGCCCTCTTTCAGCTTGAGCCAGCCCATGTCTTGCAGCATCAAGAGCGCCCGCGCCTGGTTGCTGGGATCATTGGGCAGCGCCACCGTGCTCCCCTCTTTCAAGGCAGACAGGGTGTTGAGCTTGCCTGCATAGAGGCCCATGGGGCCGGTCGGCACCTGGGTGATGGGGCTCAGCGACAGGCCCTGTCCTTGGCAAAGCTCTCCAGATAGGGTTTGTGCTGGAAACAGTTCACATCGAGCGAACCATCGGCCAGGGCTATATTGGGACTCACATAATCGGTGAACTCCACCAGCTTCACTTGGTAGCCCTTGGCCTCCAGCTGCGGTTTGATGGAATCGGTCACCATGTCGGCAAAGTCCCCCACCGTCGTGCCAATCACAATCTCTTTTTTGAGAGGGGCGGCAGCATAGGCCGCGGTGGCAGAAAAGGCACTGCTGGCGGCCAGCAAGGCAAGGGCGGAAAGCTTGAAGAAGGAACGGCGCTGCATGGGGACTCCCTGTCAAAATGATGGTCGAGAAACGGTGGCCAGATGGCGGAACTTGGTTGCTGACACAGAACACCACAACCATCTAGCCATCCAAACGGCCAATTTCAAATACCATAACAGAGCCCACCCTCTTCGCCAAGCAACAAAATCCCATGAGCTTGCACTCAAAGCGCGCCTTGGCGCGGATCGCCGCAGTGCAGAGTCCTGGGCGACCATTTGGATGAGTCAAGGATCATCTCGCCATCCAGGCCCCATCCGGCATAGGATGGGATGGGTCCCCATGACCACAGGTCATCGGATGAAGCTGGTATGGGCTCTGACCGCCCGCTTGATGAGTATCTGGAGGTTGAATTGAGAAAAACGGTGCTGATGCTGAGCGCTCTGCTGCTAGCTGGTTGCCTGGGTATGCCGGAGACTGTCACTCCCGTTTCGGATTTCAAGCTCAACAACTACCTGGGCAAGTGGTATGAAATCGCCAGACTGGATCATTCATTTGAGCGTGGTTTGAGTCAGGTCACCGCCGAGTACAGCTTAAATGCTGATGGTGGAGTGTTGGTTATCAATCGGGGCTTTTCCGAGACGGACAACGAGTGGAAAGAGGCCAAAGGCAAGGCATATTTTGTGGGCGCTGACTCGGAAGGTTATCTCAAGGTCTCTTTCTTCGGGCCATTTTATGGCTCTTATGTGGTCTTTGCACTGGAGCCACAAGAGGATGGCTATGCCTTTATCTCCGGGCCTAACACGGACTATTTATGGTTGCTTGCCAGAACGCCATCCGTTAAAGCGGATGTGATCAGCCGCTTTGTCGAGATGTCTGAGGCACGGGGTTTTGACACAAAAAATCTTGTCTACGTTCAGCAAAAATAGTGCCGGTATTGACAGAGAGCGAACGGGTCGGCATGGCGATGAGTGGCGTCTTCACTACCAACCACCGTTATCTAGATAAAGAGACCCGTGTTCCCCTCTCCTTTGCCACAAGCCTATTCATCATCTCCATCAATCAGGCTGAGCAGTGGTGGCGGCGCCTCATCTCCATCTTGCCAAGAGCAGATGATCTCGATGATAAACAGTGAGTTGTTTTATGAAAACCGGCTGATAGAAAGCCCCGGCATCAGCGACTGCCAAGGCGTTGGAATAGGTAATCAGGTTAACGCAACCGCCGCGGGATACTTGACCGCATTGCTGGCATTTTCCATCGCCCGCATCTTGGCGGCATTCATGATGGCCGACTGGCGGTTCTGCTCCGCGGTGTAGCAGGGATCCTTGCTGCCCCCTGCGCCTGGCCATCGGCCATGCGTGGCACTTACCGCTGGTGGCAGGAGCCGGTGGAAAGGGCTGTGATCGCCGCTGGCAAATCTCAAGTTGCCGTGGATCCTGGTGCCGCCCACCATGGGCGTCAGCGCCAGCACTGTTTCCATTTATGCAAAGCAAGGGGTTCCATGATGACATGGCTTCCCGTCCACTACCTATCAAGGGGGTTGTATGTTGGATCGCAATCACACCGGTCTGTTGGTCGTCGACATTCAGGGCAAATTGGCACGACTGGTCGAGGGAAGTACGCCCTTGATCGCCAATGTATCCATCCTGATCAAGGGCATACAGGCACTGGGCTTGCCAGTGATCTGGCTGGAGCAAAACCCGGACAAGCTCGGGCCAACGGTACCTGAGTTGCAGTCGCTGCAAGCCGGGGCGCCCGTATTGCCCAAGTTCAGCTTTGGCGCCCTGGGCGAGCCGCAGGTGGCGGCAACCATCAACCAAAGCGGTGTGACGCATTGGCTGGTGTGCGGCATAGAGGCGCATATCTGTGTCTATCAG
>NZ_AQGQ01000252.1 GCF_000388115.1 Aeromonas molluscorum 848 | reverse complement strand
TAGCGCTTATCTGCCATGCACGATTAACGTCACTAGCAACCGACGAGTGATACGTGTTTAAGATGCAGTGATAGCGATCCCCGGGCCGCACCGAGTTGATATAGCCAAAGCTGTAGATTGCTTGGACGTTGCCAGTGGCATAGGCCGGGGCGAAATAGAACAGCAGATTATCCCCCACCAGATCCCAGCGCTTGTCACTATAGCGGCCGGTGGCGGGCCAGCGGTGCTCCAGGATCAGGGTATAGGTGTCCAGATCCACCACGTCCTCGACCATGGCGACCTTGGCCAAATAACCTGTATTGCCAGACCCGGATGACCAGCCAGAAAACGCCGTGTTATCGATGCGCAGGCTGACAGGATAGGCATCTACCAGCTCTGGGCTGCGCACGATGAACACCTGACCATTAGCATTCTCATGGGTGATGACCCAGCCCAGCCCCGGGATCTTGATGGTAATGGTGCCACTGGCCGCAATGCCGGGATCGCCGCCATCGAGGGCAAACCAGACCTTGGTCGCGCTCACCTTCATGACCCTGTGCTCACCGTTGTAACCAGACGGGCTGGCGCCACTGATGGCGATCACCGAATCATTGAGGTAACTGTGCCCGCCGTCGATGGTGGCCACCGCCCAGCCCAGTGTCGCATCCCAAGTCAGACTGTTGACGGTCAGATTACCGAACCCGGTCACCAGCACCGCCTTGAGCAGGGTCGCCAGTGCGCCCTCGGTGGTATCGCCCAGGCTCGGCGCACCCTGCATCGCACTGCTGTACCATTTTACCGGAAAATCCATGGTGTTCTCCTGATTGGTCTGGGTGGGGCAAAGTGCCCCACCCAGTTAAGTGGCTGGCGCGTCAACGGGGTGCAGGCCCTCGGCGCCGTAACTTTCCTGCACTGCTATCGGTTGACGTTGCCGCGCAGCTGCACCTCAAACTGGTCACTGTCCAGCGCCGCTACCGACTGCAGCACGGTGCGGATAAACCAGAGGGGATAGTTGGCGGCGATGGTATTGAAGCGCAGCAGGTTGCCCGTGGCCCAGCCCGCTCCCCAGCCCCGGTGGTCCAGCACGAAATAGGGCTGGCCGTTGTTGGGGTTGGTCGGGGCAAAGTCGCTGTTCACGTCCCCCACCGCAATCTGGCCCACATGCTCCCCCACCAGAATGAAGTTGGTCGCAGAGGTGAACTGGATCATCCAGCGCTCCTGCAGGCAAGCCCGGTTGGTGACCAGGATCGGAAAATCCGTGTCGTTGTACTGGGCCGTGCAGGGGTCGCCGATCAGGTAGTCCTCCCACTTGTTGGTCCAAACCTTCTGGTCGAACAGGTTGGCATAGCGGGCCCAGAGGTCGCCGATGATGAGCGCCGACGATACCAGGGTGTCCGCCGCCTGATAGGCGTGAGACAAGGGCCGCGCCAGGGTGAGGCGGCCCGAGATATCCACGTCCGTGACCAGGCTCATGTCCTCGATGCGATGCACTGCATACAGGGGCTCGGCATACCCCGTCAGATCGAGCGGATTGGCGAGGGTGACGATGCCCGCATCCAGATCCGTGGTGTAGAGGGGCTGGGCCAGCTGCTTGCCGTCCTTGTCCTCCAGGTGCAGGTGCGCCAACCGTTCGCGGCCCACGTTCAGGCTCTGACCGGCCACGACCCCCATGGCAAAGGCCGACCGCTGGGTGCTATGCACCACGGCGATATTGCCCTTGCGCAGGAAGGGCACCCGGCCATCGGAGGGCAGGCGCACCGGATCCAGGCCAATGAGGTCTGCATCGAGCGGCAGATAGGAGTAGACCACGCAGTTAAAGCGGATGGTGTCGGCCACCACGGACAGAGGTCGCCAGATCTTGCCATTGGCATCGACCTGTTCGGCGTCATACCAGGGCTCGCCCTCATGGCCTGCGGCGGTGATGAGTCGCCCGAACCGCACCGTGCTGATGCCGGTCTGGTAATCAACCAGGCCACTCATGTCCGCATTGCTGATGGTGCCATCGCCGTTGGCGGTGGTTTCGATGCGCCGCCCGTCCACCGTGCTGGCCGACAGATAGAGGCTACCCGGGGCGAGCGGGGCCCCCGGGGTTCTGAATGTCACCTCATCCACCGACTGGGCCACCATGCTGGTCACCAGGCTGACCAAGGCCGCGCTGTTGGCCTGCCCCGGGGTCCACACGGTGACGCTGGCCACGCCGTTGGCATAGTCGAGCGTCCCGGCTTGCTCCCCGGCCCCAGTCGCCGGATCGATGGCCCGATAGAGCAGCCCCTGCTTGTCCACATAGGTGGATCCGCCCAAGGTGAAGCGCACCGACCCGGCCAGGATGGCCTCGCCAATGCGCGGGGTCAGATCCAGGGTCAGGGCGGCCAGGGTCAGGGTGGCCGTGCCGCCGGTGCTGGCGTTGTTGCTGCGATACTGCACCTCGACCCAGCCGCTGTCGTCGGTCGGGAACAGGTACGGCGCCTGCACATAGTAGATCTCGACCAGGGTCCAGCGCTGGCGCGCCACCGTGTTGCCCTCGGCGTCGAGGCTGGTGCCGATGGTGCGCCACTCATAGCGCGTCTGCGGCACCCCGCTCTGGCCATCGGGCACAAAGTTGACCGTGCCCGCCACATAGTTGACGGTGCCAAGCTCGGTGCCCTCGGTATTGAGCAGCTTGCCGTTGCCGTCATCGTGCAGGGTGATGATGGGATCGTTCTTCTCGATCACCAGCTCGGTATCGCTCTGCACCTCCTCATAGAAGGCGTTGAATCTGAGTTGCACCATGCCCGGGGTCAGGTTGGTCTGAGCCAGCGCCAGGGTGATGCTGCCGTTACCATCGCGCACCGGGTAGTCGAAGCGCTCCAGATTGGGATCGCCGAACTGGTAGGCCACGGCGATCTCCTCGCCGCCGCTGGGCAGGGTCGGCAGCGCCAGGTCAATGGCGCCGGTCACATAGTTGACGGTGCCGCTGGCATCCCCCGTGATCTGGCCCAGACCGTTATCACTGGCCGCCTGGCCACTGCCCCAGGTCAGAGCCAAGGTGCTGGGAGTCAGGCCGCCATCGGGCAAGCTGGCTTTCAGGCGCGGGGCCGAAGGCACCAGGGCGCTGCGGTTGAAGTAGCTCACCGCCGTGCCCCAGCTGAACAGGATGGCGCTGCCCACATCCGGCAGGGCGCCTAGGGTCAGGATCACCGAGCCGGTACT
>NZ_AQGQ01000251.1 GCF_000388115.1 Aeromonas molluscorum 848 | reverse complement strand
CGCAGCATGTCGCGCTCCTGCATCGCCAGCACCCCTTGCCCGGTGGCAAGCAGCTCCTCTTCCCGGGCCTGGATCAGCTCATCGCGGGGATAGGTTTCCAGCACATTGAGCAGCGCCTTGTAGGCGTGGGAGCCTTTCTCGTGGCCGGAGGCGGCCATGATGCGCTCGAGGCGATGGCTGATGAGCGGGATCTGGGTGGCGCTGGTGTTGTAGATGGAGGAGGCATAGAGACCGATGAAGCGATCTTCACCTATCACCTTGCCATGTTCGTCAAAGCGCTTGATGCCGATGTAATCCACGTAGGCCGGGCGATGGACCCGGGACTTGCTGTTGGATTTGGTCAGGATCAGCAGGTGGTTGGAGAGCGCAGCATGACGGGCACTGGCGGGCATGGTGCCCAGACGCTGGCCTTCATCCTTGATGGAGTTCTTCATCAGGCCAAGGCTAGAGTCGGATTGGGGCAGGATCTCGTGATCCCCCTCTATCGCCTTGACGTCATAACGGCGGTAACCCATCAGGGTGAAGTTATGGGCCGCGACCCACTTGAGGAAGGCAACGGTGGATCCCACCTCTTCCTGGCTTACCGGGCTGTTGCGGCTCGGCAACTCGTCAATGATTTCGTTGAGGCGCGCCAGCATAGGCTGCCAGTCCCCCACCGCCAGCGCCACTTCCCCCGCAACCGAATCGAGTTCGGCGGCCAGGGCGGCCATCTGTTCGTCCGAGGTCAGGTGATCTATCTCGATGAGGAAGGCGGTCTCGGCCGACGTCTGCTGCGCAGTGTGCTCCAGATCCAGAATGGCCTCTATCTTGCCGTCCTTGCCGCGAATGAGGTGCAGCGGTTGATGCAGCATCATGTGCGCCGTGATGTTGAGACGCTTGAGGGTCATGCGGATGGAATCTACCAGGAATGGGGAATCCTGCAATATGACTTCGACTATGGTGTGCGGTGACTGCCAGCCGTGACGGGTCAGCTCCGGGTTGTAGACCCGGATATAGGGCGCCGTGCTGTCCCGTTGATTGAGGGCATTCCACAGGCTCAAGGCGGCGCCATACAGGTCGCTGTCATTGCGATCATGCAGGTCATCGCTCGCCATGTTGCCATAGAACTTGGCAACGAAGCGCTCGACCAGGGAGGCACTCTTCTGAGGCAGTTTTTGATGGATCAGGTTGAGAACGTTTTCGAGCAGAACTGAGGTAGGGGCGTCTTTCAATGCCATTGCTATATTCCTTATCGGACCGACATCACCGACAGAGACATCCACCCTGGATGCCCACTGGTACAGAGTTGTGCGAAGTGTAATGGGTCGGATCCAGGAAGGCGAGCAAAGCTGATAATGGAATGTTAAAAACTAGCGGCAGATCACGGCTCAAGCTGTCATATATTTTGTCAGCGACGTAAAAAACAGAAAATATCACTGACAAAATGCATTTTAACCTGATAGTTAGTGACTTAAAGCAGATAATTACGCGGTTTGGTGTTTGGTTTTTGTTAATTTATGCGTTCCAGACCGATAAAACGATGATCGTCCTGGGTCTTGAGCAAAAAGCGACCACGAACCCCTTCCTGGTCGACGAAAGGACGGATTTTATCCAGCCCCAACTCCAGGGTCAGTCCCTGTTCGGAACGTACGACCAAGCGTCTCGCATGACCCTGGTACATCAGCAGTATCTCATCTCGCGACAGATTCAACCTGAAGGTAAATTGTTTCACTCCCCTATCCTCCTCGATCACAGCTCAATACCATGCCTGCCCCTGCAAAAGGTGGTTCGCCGCAAACAAGCGGGCCGGACATCCGCCCGGCCCGCTTGTTCTTGTACGACTTACTGGGCCAGCGCCTTGGCCACCTTTTCATAGAGATCACGGGCCAGGTCAGGCAAAGCCTGCAACCGCGCCAGCTCGGTGCGGATCAGACTCTTGCGTCCCTCATCCAGTCGCTTGAACTGGATAAGCGGGGTGATGAGACGCGAGGCCACCTGGGGATTGATGCTGTTGAGCTCAATCAATATATCGGTCAGGAAACGGTAACCCGCGCCATCTCTGGCATGGAACTGCACCTGATTCGCCATGGCAAAACTGCCGATCAGCGCCCGCAATCTATTCGGGTTACGAATACTGAAGGTCGGATGGGCCATGGCCTGCTTGATCTCGCTCAGCACATCGGAGGCGGGCTTGGCACCGACCAGACGCAGCCAGTTATCCAGCACCAGGCCATCTTTGGCCCACTTGCCTTCGAAATCGGCCAAGAGTGCGGTCCGGCAAGGCAGCAGATGCTGGTTGGCAATCTGCAAGGCGGTCAGGATATCTGTCATGTTGTCCGCCCCTTGATACTGCTGGCGTACCAGCCGGTCGGTCAGCGTGCCATCCAGACGCGCCAAATAACCCAGCACCACCCCCTTGAGGGCCCGCTTGGCCATGTCGTCATGCACCACCCGATACCCATCGAGCAACAGGCTCTGATAACTGGCGAGCAGACGATCGCCAAATGCCTGGGCCAGGGCCGTACCGATGGCGCCACGCACGGCATGAATGGCGTCGATGTCGGCCACCTCAAACAGCTCTGCCAGGGTAGCTTCCCCCGGCAGAGCCAGGATCTCGGCCTTGAGGGCGGGATCCAACTCGGCATCGTCCAGGATGGCAATGAAGGCGGCAAGCAAGTCGGCTGACAACGTCACCTCTTGGCCCCTTTGATGAGCGGCCACATTGGCGATCACCGCCTTGTTGATCAGCATCTGGGCGGCATCCCAGCGGGCAAACTCGTTGCGGGCATGGCGCATCAGGAAAGCAAGATCCCTGTCGCTGTAGTCATAGTGCAACTTGACCGGCGCGGAGAAGTCACGCAGCAGGGAGACCACGGGTTTGGCAGCAACATGGTCAAACGACGAAGCACTGTTCCGCTTCCAGCACGTCGAGCACCTGGCCAATGACCTTGCCCTGATATTGCAGCGGGATGACCAGCCCCGCTCTCGTCATACAACTCGATGTCGAGCGGAATGTGCAGCGGCAGTTTTTTGCGGCTGGATCCGTGGAGTCGGCGGCGTGTGCGTGACGCACATGGAGGCGATAGACGCCGCTGGCGGCATCGTACTCATCCGTCACAGTGAGTTCAGGGGTACCGACTGATTGTACCAGCGGCGAAACGGGTTCAAGTCGATGCCGAGGCATCTCATCG
>NZ_AQGQ01000250.1 GCF_000388115.1 Aeromonas molluscorum 848 | reverse complement strand
TCTTTTCCAACATGAGATTACAGCCTTAATGTTACTTTTCCTTAGCCAGGCCGCCTGCATACTCATGCCCCGCCCAGCAAAACGGGCGAAAGAATACTCCAAAAAAATGCACAAACAAGCTTTTAATGCATAATTTTAAGCATAAGTATTTTTACAGACGAAGCTTCCATAAGAACATCCCCAAACAGATATGCATATCAATTCACGACACCGTGTTAGCATATTGTTTCAATCAGGTTACGTTCAGGTGCGCAGTATAACCAGCTGGCGATGACAGGCAAGAACAGGCATCACAAATACATCTATTGGTACTCTTCGAGTCCATGAAAAACCATTGCGCCCCCCATAAAAAAACCCGGAGTCCGTTGCCAGACTCCGGTATTCATCTCATCCCTCTTGAGGAGTGATCAGTCACGTACGTAAATGACTTCCACGCCGTCATCATCGTCGTCATCCCAATCATCATCACCGAGGGATTCATCGAAGGCGCGGGAAGCCGCAGCGGCCTCTGCTTCGGCCTGGGCCAGCTGGTTCTTGTGGTAATCATCCCACTTGAACTCCACCTTCTCGATGGCGTCCCTGGCATCCTGCTCCAACTGACGAGGCATGGTATCGAGCAGATCCAGAATGTCGTAGCAGACCTTCTTGGTACCTTGCTTGCTGATAGCAGAGATCTCGTAGACGGGGCCTTCGTAGGCCAGAGCGGTCTTGACGCGCTCCATGACCTCGGCCGCTTCCTCTTCCAGGATCAGATCCATCTTGTTGAACACCAACCAGCGCGGTTTGCTCGCTAGCTCAGGGCTGTATTTTTCCAGCTCCCGGACTATGGTCACTGCGTTCTCGGCAGGATCAGACTCGTCAACCGGGCAGATATCGACCAGGTGGATCAACACGCGGCAGCGCTCAAGGTGCTTGAGGAAGCGAATCCCCAGACCCGCGCCTTCGGCAGCGCCTTCGATCAGGCCCGGGATGTCGGCAATCACGAAGGAACGGGAGTTTTCACCACGCACTACGCCCAGGTTAGGTACCAGGGTAGTGAAGGGATAATCGGCAACCTTGGGTTTGGCGGCAGAGACGGCACGGATGAAGGTAGATTTACCTGCATTGGGCAAGCCCAGCATACCGACGTCAGCCAGCAGCAGCAGTTCCAGTTTCAGAGTGCGAACTTCACCCTCGGTGCCGTTACTCTTCTGATAAGGGGCTCGGTTGACTGAGCTTTTGAAACGGGTGTTACCCAGGCCATGGAAGCCACCTTTGGCAACCAGCAGTTTCTGGCCGTGCTGGGTCAGGTCACCGAGCCGCTCACCGGTATCTTCGTCGCTGGCGCGAGTACCGACCGGTACCTTCAGGGTCAGATCCTTGCCACGGCGACCAGTACAGTTGGCGCTCTGGCCATTCTCACCACGTTCGGCGGCATGGAAACGCTCGAAACGGTAGTCGATCAGGGTATTCAGGTTTTCATCGGCAAGCAGATAAACGTCGCCGCCATCACCACCGTCGCCACCATCAGGGCCACCGTTAGGGATGAATTTCTCACGGCGGAAACTCACACAACCGTTACCACCGTCACCGGCATCGACTCGAATTTGGACTTCATCAACAAACTTCATAGGTAACCGTCACCTTAATTCGAAAAACCGATACGCAATTATAGTGGTACAGACCCCTGCGGGCGAGACGCATCTTGGCGATGAGGCCTGTCAGCGCCAGCTCATCCGCGTGCCGTTTTTTCGTCAAACTTTTCAGAAAAACAAAAGCCCCGCCAGGTTGGCGGGGCTTCGGATCCTTGCGGTCCGTAATTACTCAGCAACGATGCTGACGTACTTACGATTCTGCGGACCTTTAACTTCGAACAACACTTTACCAGTCGCAGTAGCGAACAAAGTGTGGTCGGTACCCAGACCAACGTTGGTGCCAGGGTGGAACTTGGTGCCACGCTGACGAACGATGATGCTACCAGCCAGTACAGTTTCGCCGCCGAAGCGCTTAACGCCGAGACGTTTGGCTTCTGAGTCGCGACCGTTACGGGATGAACCGCCAGCTTTTTTATGTGCCATTTTTCAGATTCCTCTCGAATTAAGCGCTGATGCCAGTGATTTTGACTTCAGTGAACCACTGACGGTGGCCCGCTTGCTTACGATGGTGCTTACGACGACGGAACTTGACGATAGTCACTTTCTCGCCACGGCCGTGAGCCACAACTTCAGCTACAACCTTGCCACCTTCAACGAAAGGAGCACCTACTTTAAAAGTGTCGCCTGCAGCAACCATCAGAACTTCATTGAAGTCGATAGTAGCGCCAGTCTCAACGTTCAGCTTTTCAAGACGAACGATTTGACCTTCGGCCACACGGTGTTGTTTTCCGCCGCTTTGGAATACCGCGTACATTTGATTAACTCCGTAAAGGCGAGTCTTTTGCTCAAGGCCAGACCCGCACAAAAACCTATAACAATGGGCCGGCATTCTACGCACATCGATCTGTTCAGGCAAGACCAATTTAGCAAAAAGTTTATTTTGTGCGCACGTACCGAGCCGTGAATAAACGCTTCACTGTAACCCATTGTGAAATCGTGTAGAATCCCCGCCATTACTAAAACTGCAGACATTGCTGCCCGTCACGTTACGAGATCTATGGACCAACAGACTATTCGAGCGCTCTGTGCCGCCGACATGACGGCGGTCAATGAGCTGATCCTGGCCCGACTTCAGTCCGAGGTCAGTCTGATCAACCAGCTGGGCTTCTACATCGTCAGTGCCGGCGGCAAACGGATGCGCCCCATGCTGACTGTCATGGCGGCAAGAGCACTGGGCTATGAGGGCGAAGATCACCTCAAGCTGGCCGCCATCATAGAGTTCATCCATACCTCGACCCTGCTGCACGACGACGTAGTCGATGAATCCGATCTGCGCCGTGGCCGGGAGACCGCCAATGCCATGTTCGGTAATGCCGCCAGCGTGCTGGTCGGCGACTATCTCTACAGTCGCTCCTTCCAGATGATGGCCGAGCTCGCCGATCTGCGAGTGATGGAGATCCTGTCCGACGCCACCAACACCATCGCCGAAGGCGAGGTGCTGCAGTTGATGAACTGCAACGATCCCGATACCACAGAACAGAGTTATATGACGGTCATCTACTGCAAGACCGCCAAGCTGTTTGAGGCCGCCACTCGGCTCGCTGCCGTGCTCACCCGCCAGGATGCCCGTATCGAAGCCGCCATGACGGATTACGGCAAGTATCTGGGGACCGCCTTCCAGATCATCGATGACGTGATGGACTACTGCTCCCAAAGTGATGAGATGGGCAAAAATGTCGGTGACGATCTCGCCGAAGGCAAACCCACCCTGCCGCTGCTGCGCGCCATGGACGTCGGTACCCCGACCCAGCGCCAG
>NZ_AQGQ01000249.1 GCF_000388115.1 Aeromonas molluscorum 848 | reverse complement strand
AATAAAAAGAGGAGATAGCTTGGCTGTATTGGTCACCACCAAAATTCTGCAAGCGAAAATAGGTCACTTCACCCTTTTGCACAGAGGCAAAAGTCATGGTACTCGCCCCGATGTCGATGACGGCCACGGGCTTTTCCAAGCTGGCGAGATCAGGCTGACAGGCCAATACGGCGCGGACCAATGCATGGGCTCCAACATCCACCACTCGGGCAGTGAGTTCAGCCTCGGCCAGTGCGCTGACCCGACCGCTGACACTCTCGGTTCGGGCTGCACTGAGCAATACTCGCTGGCGCGTGGCCTCGGAAGCGCCAGCCAATACCTCAAAGTCCAGACTGACTTCATCAAGGGGGTAGGAGATGAGCTGCTCTGCTTCCCGCTGCACCTGATCTTCCAGCTCTCCCTCGCTAAGACCCGCATCGACCAGTATCACCTTGGTGATCACATTGGATCCGGTCACGGCGGTCGCTACATTTTGATTGCTGCCAACCAGCTGGCGCTTGAGGGTCTTGAGAGATTGGCTGACCCTCTCGATGTCCTGCACCTGATAGTCTATCAAGGCCCCTTTGGGCATTTGAACATCGGCAATCGACTCGAGTCTGGGCTTGCTCGCGCTGCCATGCAGGGTAACCGCCTTGAGGGACTGGCTGCCAAAATCAACCCCTATCATGGGGATCAGAGTTCCATTCTTGAATAGCCCAACCATATACACATCCATGCGTTATTGGGTTGTGGTCTTGATTGTAGAACAGCTAACTCCATATTGAGTGGCACCACAACCTAGAATTGCCTAATTATCAGAGCCATAACACATCTTCACTAAATCGCCAGCACAACCGGCATTCTGGCGCAGCTTGGTGAAAAGGGTACGGGATGCTAATCTGAGCGCTCTTTGGCCAGCCGATCCCCTGCTTGGAAATGTCGAATTTTCCTGGGCAGTTTGGGTATACTCTGCGCCTGTTGGTTACTTTTAAGACGATTGGTAGTTCTTCCATGCAGAAATGGCTCGTACGCCTGTTAATAGTGATGATGTTCGGTGCTGTTCTTGGCGTCGCCAGCCTCATCGGTATCTACTTCTACATCAAACCCCAGTTGCCGGATGTCTCGGCCCTGCGTGACGTCAAGCTGGCCACCCCCATGAAGGTGTACAGCCGCGACGGCGAATTGATCGCACAGTTTGGCGAAATCCGTCGCATCCCTCTGCAACTGAGCGATATCCCTCAGTCCATGATCGATGCCGTGTTGGCGACCGAAGATGCCCGTTTCTACGAGCACCCCGGTATAGATCCCATCGGGATCCTGCGCGCGGCCACCGTCTGGGCCGTCTCGGGCAAACCCCAACAGGGCGCCAGTACCATCACCCAGCAGGTGGCTCGTAATTTCTTCCTGACCAATGAGAAGACCATAGTGCGCAAGGTGAAAGAGGTCTTCCTCGCCTGGCGTATCGAACAGAATCTCACCAAAGACGAAATACTGACGCTCTATCTCAACAAGATCCCCCTTGGCTATCGCTCGTTCGGGGTTGGCGCCGCCGCCCAAGTCTATTTTGGCAAAGATGTAAAAGAGCTGACGCTCGATGAGATCGCCATCATCGCCGGCCTGCCCAAAGCGCCTTCCATGCTCAACCCCATCCGTTCTCCAGAGCGCGCTTTCGCCCGCCGCAATGTGGTGCTGGGGCGCATGCTGGATACCGGCAAGATCACCCAGGCCCAGTATGACGAAGCCAGCAAGATGCCCATCAAGGCCCGCTACCACGGCGCCGAAACCACACTCCACGCCCCTTATCTGGCCGAGATGGTGCGCCAGAAGATGGTGGATCAGTTCGGTGAAGACGCCTATACCATGGGCTTGCATGTCTACACCACCGTCAGTGCCGACCGCCAGCGAGCGGCTAAGCAGGCCCTGCTGGATGGCATCACGGATTATGACACCCGTCACGGTTACCGTGGCCCGAGCGCCCAGCTCTGGAAAGAGGGAGAGGCTCAATGGGACTACAACCAGATAGTCGCGCACCTCAATAAGGAGCCTGCCTACAATCCTCTGATCCCGGCTGTAGTGACCAAGCTCGCGGACAAGAGCGCCAGCATAGTGCTCAAAAATGGCAAGCAGGCTGAGCTGAACTGGGATGGCATCAAATGGGCTCGCGCCTTCATCACCGATTCGCGCCAGGGCAATGTGCCCAGAGGTGCAAGAGACGTGTTGAAAGTCGGCGCCCAGATCTGGGTACGAGAACAGGGTGAGTCCTTGATCCTGGCTCAAATCCCGGACGTCAACGCGGCCCTGGTCGCCATGAATCCGACCGACGGTGCCATCGAAGGTCTGGTGGGGGGCTTCAGCTTCGAGCTCTCCAAATTCAACCGAGTCGAGCAGGCTCGTCGCCAGATAGGCTCCAACATCAAACCCTTCCTCTATGCCACCGCCCTTGAGCAAGGTTATACCCTGGCATCCATCATCAATGATGCCCCCATCAACCAATGGGATCCTTCCAAAGGCCCCATGTGGCAACCAAAGAACTCACCGGCCGTCTACGATGGTCCGACACCACTGCGAATTGGTCTCGCCAAATCCAAGAACGTGATGTCAGTGCGCCTGATGCGTGCCATCGGCCTCGATACCTACATGGATGGCCTGATCAAGTTCGGCTTCCCCCGCGAACACATTCAGCGCAATGAATCCCTGGCGCTGGGCGCCGCCGAATTCACGCCAATGGAAGTGGTGCGTGGTTTCTCCATGCTCGCCAACGGCGGCTATCAGGTTACCCCTTATTTCATCAACGAAGTCAGAGACAGCTTTGAAACCCTGCTGTTTGCCGCCAACCCGGCGGCGGCATGCCGCGGCTGCGGCGCCCTGGCTGCCGCCAATATGAACGCACCCGAGGCCTACCTCAATGTGCCGGGTGACTGGCGCGCACAGTGTGCCATCGACCCCGTGGTGCCGAACAACATGGCGCCCCAGACCATCAGTGCCCAGAGTGCCTTCCTCATCTCCGACACCCTGACCACGGCCATCTGGGGTGGACGTGGCTGGATGGGGACCGGCTGGCGTGCGGCGCGGGATCTCAAGCGTCATGACATCTCGGGTAAAACGGGAACCACCAACGAATCGCGGGATGCCTGGTTCTCCGGCTATACCCCAAATCTGGTGGCCACCGCCTGGATAGGTTTTGACAACCATCAGCGGGCCCTGGGCCGGGTGGCCTACAACGCCAACATGGGCCGTGACCAGACAGCAGGTGGTGAATTCGGTGGCAACGCCGCACAGCCTATCTGGATCGACTTCATGAAAGTGGCGCTCAACAAGGTGCCCGAGCAGCCGATGCCGGTACCGGAGGGCATCATCAAGCTGCCGGTCGACGCCACCACGGGTCTCCTGACTCACGGCAGCAATGCCACCACCGAGTATTTCAAGGAAGGCACAGAGCCAACCCGTTACTCGGCCCCCATCTCGGACGGCAATAGAGTCTATGGTGAGGATGGCTATTACGGTGATGGCGATAGTCCGGTCTCTACCGACGATCTCTTCTGAACCAGGCCCGTCTGGCGGGCCTATTGCAATAAAAAAACCGCGACCTCTGCGCCGGTTTTTACTTTGTCGCTCACACA
>NZ_AQGQ01000248.1 GCF_000388115.1 Aeromonas molluscorum 848 | reverse complement strand
GAATGCCAGATGATGTCGGCGCGGGCCAGTCCCAGCACCCGGGAATCCACGGTCTCCACCGACAGGGCGTGCGCCTCCACCATAAAGGGGGCATTTCTTAGCGCGGAGGGGAAGCTGTCGTACTTGACGTTGACTAGGGTCCGGTAGCGTGGAATGGGGGTGATGTTGAGCTTGGCTTCGGTGATGAACCCCAAGGAGCCTTCCGAGCCGCACAGTACCCGGCTCACATCCAGGGTGTCGGTTTGCGGGGTATAGAGGTGCTTGAGATCGTAACCGGTCAGGAAGCGGTTGAGTTTGGGAAAGATGGCCTCTATGTCGGCGCGGCGCTCGCGGCCGATGCGGTACAGGGTGCGGTAAATCTCCCCCTCCCGGCTCTCCAGCGCCAGTTTGTCCGCCAGACGTGCGCCGGTGACTGGCTCGGTCGCCATGATGTCACCGTTATCCAGCACCGCCTTCAAACCCAGCACATGATCCGAGGTCTTGCCGTAGACGAGCGACCCCTGCCCCGAAGCATCGGTGTTGACCATTCCCCCTAAGGTGGCGCGGTTGGAGGTGGAGAGATCCGGCGAGAAGAAGTAGCCGTGAGGTTTGAGGTAGGCGTTGAGCTGATCCTTCACCACCCCGGCCTGGGCGCGCACCCAGCCCTGCTCCAGATTAATTTCCAGGATCTGGTTCATATGGCGGGAGAGATCGACGATAATGCCGCCGCCTAAAGACTGGCCATTGGTGCCGGTACCGCCGCCGCGGGGGAAGAAGCTCAGGCTCTGGTAAGCAGGTTCCTGAGCCAGCTTGAGCAAGGTCGCTATATCATCCGTGCTGCGCGGATAGAGTACCGCCTGTGGGACTACCTGATAGACGCTGTTATCCGTCGCCATCGCCAACCGGCTTGCATAAGACTTTTCGATATCACCACGAAATGCACAGCGCCCTAGCAACTCAAGAAACTGCAGGGTTGTGGGTGACAAACTGTCCTGGTAATCGAGTCTCGGGATCATGAATCCTTGTTGCCTTCCATTGCTTTATGCCGGCGTACCGGCGACTACGACGGCCCGACACGGCGGCGTTGGCCGAGTCATGGGCGGTCAGCTCACATGTGGCGGCCAGTATATCAGCAAGAAAACCGCTTGCGATCGGCAATATTCACCATTATTCACCATTTGAAAGGAGGATTGTTATGGCTCACCTCAGCCATGTTATCAGTACGTTTATCACCACCGAAAAACAAGCTTTGACACTGTCACTATTTGGTTGCATCAGCTTCGCCATCTTCGGGATCGGTTATGGTCTGTTCGCCGGTTCCAACGCCATCATGCTTGATGGCATCTTCACCCTGTTCAGCATGGGCATGACGGGCTTAGGATTAGTCACCGCCTACCTGGTCACACGTCCCTCCGACGATCGCTTTCAGTACGGCTACGCCCACTTTGAGCCCATCACCAACGTCATCAACGGCACCATCATACTGCTGCTCTGCCTCGGCGCGCTTTATAGCGGCATCACCTCCTTGCTGGAGGGAGGACGAGAGATAGACCTCGGCCACGCCCTCATCTACGCCGCCGTCTGCACTTTCTTCTGCGCCATCATCTACCACGTCGAGGCGGCGGTTGCCGAACGGGTCAACTCCGAACTGGTGCGCGTCGACTCCAAGGAGTGGCTGGTCGATACCCTGCTCAGTGCTACCCTGCTCATCGGTTTTGTGGTCGCCATCGGCCTGGACGCCATAGGTTACGGCCACTACAACCGCTACATTGACCCCATACTGGTCACCCTGCTTGCCCTGTGCGCCACCCTGATCCCCATCAAGGTTCTGGGCCGCAACTTGCGGGAGGTGCTCAAAGTAGCTCCCAAAGGAGATGTGCCACGGCGGGTCGCGCGCGAAATCGAGGCCCTGCGCCAGCGCTACGGGTTCGAGTGCCACAGTCATCTGGCGAAAAGCGGCCGCCGCTTCGATCTCGAGCTCAACATCCTGGTGGCCCCGGGTCAGGAATGGCCTGTCGAGCGCCAGGATGCCCTGCGCCAGGAGCTCTGGTCCCGCCTCGGCGATACCCTGGGGGACGCCTGGCTGTCGGTCTGCTTCACCCGCGAGAAACGCTGGCTATAAAGACTGGTTGTAACTAACAGCACGCAACGCGGGGCCCTGCCCCGCGTCCAGACCGCTTCCTACCTGTATCGCCGTCCATGTCACCAACCTCAACACGGCGCCATTTCCCTCTCCCTCACAGTTTGCCGGCTCCCGTCGCGCACTCAATACCCAGCGCAGGCCTATCTTCTGCATCACATTTACCCAACTTGGTATGATTTAATAAAAACCAGATAAACGAAAAATATTTACCTTGCTGCGACAATCAATCACCGCTATCCGTATCGCAAATAAAAAGTGATTGCCAAAATTACGTTTCGCAGCTATTTATTCCTTCATGATGATTTGGCTCACCACTACTCCCAATGGAATTAACACTCGCCTGACAACCATCAATAACCTGTTATTAAACCTTCAAAGGCAAACCCCATGAGAAAGACTTTTATCACACTGACGGCATTGTTCGTGGCTGGCTCTGCCAGTGCTGCCATTCCTCAGTTGAACTACCAGTGTCCAGGCCAGATCGAACTGCACGCCGATGCTGGCGGCCCCGTTTACATCAATGGCAAAGAAGCCAAGCTCAAAAAATACAGCGATGACTTCTATGAGGCCAAGGGCGGCGGCGTCACCCTATCCATCAGCAAGACAGGCACCCAGTATGATGTCTCCTATACCAGCAAGCAGGGCTCTGGTGTCTGCCAACCGGCTCAAGCTGCAGCGAAAGCCGCCCCAGCCAATAAAGCGAAAGCCAGCGCTGCCGAGAGCGCCTGTCTGAAGGCCGTAGCAAGCAAGACTGGGACAGCCGTCAGCAAACTCAATGTGCTTGAGGTGCTGGACTCAGAGGCTGGGGTGGGCGTCACTATTGAAGTACCAGGTGCCCAGGCGCCCTGGTCCTGCCTGAGTGACAAACAAGGTCATGTTCAGGGTGCAGCCTATACCGGCTCCTAAGCAAGATTCGGCTCCGAAGTGTCAGGCGGATACGCAGCATCAAGCTGGTTTAATAGCAAAGATGGGAGGCAATTCCTCCCATCTTTCATTTCCCGCCAGGGTGGGCATATAATTAATCGAAAAATATTATTATACATTTAAATAATTTCGTGAGCTTTATTGATGTAGAACAACACCACCTATTCCACAGTCTGTATTTGACTGCCGATATTAAAACTCCCGACGTGAACGACGTGAAAATAGTGTTAAATTAAACGCAGTCTGTTTCGTTATATCAGAGTATGTCCATATAAATAGCTTGCCCCCTTCCATTCAGATCAGGAAAGAATCCGCCGCCTCCCTGAGGCCGTCAGCTCCGACTCTCTCCTTGACCACATTATTGACATAAATGCAGCACTCTTTTGAGAATACCTGGGTTTATCTCAATGATATGTCTCGCTAGAGTGACTCCATCAACCCGATGAGGACACCCAGATGAGCCATGATCCCCTGTTCTGCCCCCTGCGCCTCGGCCAGCTTCACCTCAACAACCGTATCGTCATGCCCCCCATGACCCGTTCCCGCGCCAGCCAGCCC
>NZ_AQGQ01000247.1 GCF_000388115.1 Aeromonas molluscorum 848 | reverse complement strand
GAGCTGACCGTTACGGCGCCACCTCCGATGGTTACGACATGGTGGCTACCGAGTGGTGAAGGCGCTGTGCGTTGCATGAAGATGGCGATGCAGGGTTGGGCAAGGTGGATTACATCAACACCCACGGCACCTCCACACCGGTTGGTGACATGAAGGAGCTGGAAGCCATCCAGACCCTGTTTGGTACCACAGGTCCCAAACTCTCAGCCACCAAGGCCATGACGGGCCATGCCCTGGGCGCCGCCGGTGTGCACGAGGCCGTTTACTCCCTGTTGATGATGCAGCATGGCTTCATTGCCCCCAGCATCAACATCGAGACCCTGGACGAGAAGGCCGTGGGCCTGCCCATCGTACGTGAGTACGAAGAGGCGGATCTCAATACCGTCATGTCCAACAGCTTCGGCTTTGGCGGTACCAACGCCTCCCTGGTATTCAGCAAATTCAAGAGCTGAACCCCGCCGGGATGAATAGCAGAAGGGCGCCTCAGGGCGCCCTTCTTGTGTTTACCGACTGGACATTGGGATGCTTGTCAGGGCCGCGCAGGCTGAGGGCCCATCATTGATGCGCCGCTCCATGTAGAGGGCACCATCACCGTATTCGGCCAGGGACTTGAGGGTGTGAGCCGGAGTGAATCCCTGACGCAGCCAGAAGGCGGGAGCATCCTGTACCGCCACCAGTCCGAGCCTGGTGTAGCCCGAACGGCTGGCATGGCTCAGGGCCTGATCCAGCAGTGCCTGTCCCATTCCTTGACCGCGAGCCCGGGCCGAGACGGCGAGATCGTGCAGATAGAACTCTTCCTCTCCAGCCAGTGCCATCATGGGTTGGGAGAGGGGCGGCGGCTGATGCGCTCGCCAGGGGTGACAGAGCAGATAGCCGAGCACGACCCCCCTTACCTCGCCAACCCAGCAACTCTGGGGGGCCAGCTCGGCCTTGTTGCGCATGACACTGAGGGGCTCAGGGCTCAGTTGATGGTAACACTCGGCCTGAATGGCCATGATCTGGGGCCAATCATCTGGCGAGACGGGGCGGATCTGGATGCTCATGACTGTCGATTGAATCCTGATAACGGCCTCACAGCTTAACCAAGGGCGATGGCAAAGAGAAGAGGCTCGCTGGTGGCGATTTGGTCATGAAAAAAGGGGCCTAAGCCCCTTAATGTTTCATCTTTTGATTTAATTTAAAAATTCGCACAGATAGGCGCTAGGTGTGCTCACCTTGAGAGAGAAGGAGGAGTGGCCTGGTACCTCGAAAGCCTCCCCTTGGCCATAGGTCTGCCAGTCGCTGGCGCCCGCCAACAGTATGGTCAGACTTCCCTTGATCACCGTCATGCGCTCAGGGGCGCCGGTGTTGAACAGGTATTCACCGGCTGCCATGACACCAACGGTAGATTGCTCACCATTTTGCTCGAAGCCGATGGATTTTACATTTCCGTCAAAATACTCGTTTACTTTCAGCATCTTTCTATCCCTGTATATGCGGTTGACCGAGTCAAGCTAGCACAGATAATAGTCTGTGGGCATAGCAAAATCGTGATTTTTTAACTTGTTCCTTTTGAATCTTAACTTTGTTGCAAACTTATCAATAAATCTTCGTCATAAATTAGCGATTTAAAACAGCAGATAAATATGAGATAAATCCGCTCGGCAGGGGAATGAGCAGGAATTCATTCCCCTGTTTGGTTAATTGCACTAGGAAAGTGTGACATCTATTCGTTTAAGGAACATTTTGTGTTAACTAAAGGACTCATTAAGAACACTGGCTTCCAGGTCGTGGTTGCCATGCTGCTGGGTACAGTGGTCGGTGTGCTCATGGGCGAGCAAGCCTCCATCTTTGCCCCCCTTGGCAGCCTGTTTATCCAGCTCATCAAGATGCTGGTGATCCCCCTGGTGGCCGTGGCCATCATCTCGGGGGCTGCCAATCTGGGCGCCAGTCCGGCGGCGGGCAAGATAGGGGGCAGTACCCTGGTATTCTTCCTCGGCACCTCTGCACTGGCCGTCTTCCTGGCTCTGGTGATGGGACAAGTGTTCCAGCCGGGTAGCGGAGTCGATCTCAGCTCGATGAAATCGCTCTTCTCCGGCGATTATGCCGACAAGGGGGAGTTGCCGGATGCGGTTGCCACCTTGCTTGGCATGATCCCGACCAACGTTTTCCAGTCCCTCAACGAGGCGAACATATTGCAGATCCTGGTGTTCTGTATGTTCCTCGGCATTGCGTTGGCCAAACAGCCTCAGGCGCGAGCCAAGCCGTTGATCGATGGTCTCAATACCCTGGTCGATGCCTTCGTCTGGATGATCAACAAGGTGATGCTGATAGCGCCACTGGGGGTGTTTGGTCTGATGGCCGATGCCATCGGTACCTACGGCTTTGATGTCCTCTCGCTGGTATTCAACCTGTTTGTGGTTTATGTGGCCGCCATCCTGGTGTTCGGTTTCGTCATCTACCCGCTGCTGATCGCCGTCTTCTCCAACACCCCTGTGCTCAAGTACATGTCGGCCATGAAGAAGGCCCAGGTTGTTGCCTTCTCTACCGCCTCCTCCATGGCGACGCTGCCAGTCACCATGGAAGTGTGCGAGAAGGAGCTCAAGGTGAGCAACAGCACGGCGGCCTTCGTGCTGCCTCTGGGCGCGACCATCAACATGAGCGGCAACGCCATCTATTACGGTCTGGTCGCCATCTTCTTCGCGCAGGTGTTCAACATCGATCTCTCTTTGGGGGCCTGGGTTGCCATCATACTGACCTCCACGCTGGGAGCCATCGGCCAGGCAGGGGTGCCGGGTCCGAGCTTCCTGGTGGTCGCCGTGCTGCTGGCTGCGGGTATCCCCATCGAAGGTCTGCCGTTGCTGTTCGCGCTGGATCGCCTGTTTGACATGATCCGTACCGCCCTCAACATCACCGGCGATGCAGCATGCGCCGTCATAGTGGACAGATTCAGTCCGGATTATGACGCTGCCCGCTGGCAGAAGTAACACCAGGCTCTTTGCTCTGGTTTACTCCCGGTTCGGGGATCATTAATAAAAAAGAGGGGCCATGATGGCCCCTCTTTTTTCTGCCCGTCCCGTTGCGAAGCGGTTTCACACCATCTTCGGAGCCGTTGAAAGCGCCCTGCGCTTGGCGCCTATATTCGCATGTTCACCAGGACTCCTTAACTCTCTTCCTTGGTCAGCTGTTGCAAGGAGTGCTGGCAACGCTGCTTGGCGGCGTCCAGTTCCAGTAACACCATCTTGATATCTTCCAGCTGCTGGTTCAGGGTCTGGCGCTTCTCCTCGATAAGGGAAAGCATGCTGCGCAGCTGGGTTCGGCTGCTCTTGTCCGCGTCATAGAGATCAAACAGTTCGCGAATGTCGGCCAGACTGAAACCCAGGCGCTTGCCGCGCAGGGTCAGCTTGAGGCGCACCTTGTCCTGGCGGCTATAAATACGGGTCTGACCCTGACGAGTGGGGGTCAGCAGACCCTGATCCTCGTAGAAGCGGATGCTGCGGGTGGTTACATCAAACTCTTTGGCCAGCTCGCTGATGCTGTAGCTGCGGGCCTCATCCTTGGGGTGCATCATAGTGTCGTCTTGGCTGTCAATCCTGGCTGGCACCTTACCCAAAGCGCTGCTTGGTCGCAAGTGCTTGTCCTTCAAGGCACA
>NZ_AQGQ01000246.1 GCF_000388115.1 Aeromonas molluscorum 848 | reverse complement strand
CTATCTGCTCGGTCTGCCGGTGCCCATCTGGCTGATGGCCATCGTCTTCCTGTTTGCCTGGTACATGCTCAACCACACCCGTCTTGGCCGCTACATCTATGCCCTGGGCGGCAACGAGTCGGCGACTCGCCTCTCCGGCATCAATGTGGACAGGGTCAAACTGGCCGTCTATGCCCTGTGCGGCGCCCTGTCGGCTCTGGCGGGCCTTATCGTCACCTCCCGCCTGTCATCGGCACAGCCCACCGCAGGCATGGGTTATGAACTCGACGCCATTGCCGCCGTGGTACTGGGCGGCACCAGCCTGATGGGTGGCAAAGGCCGCATCATGGGCACCTTGATAGGCGCCCTCATCATCGGCTTCCTCAACAATGCCCTCAACCTGCTCGACGTCTCTTCCTATTACCAGATGATCGCCAAGGCCAGCGTGATACTGCTCGCCGTGATGATCGACAACAAAAGCAAATAGCAACAACCACACGCACCCATAACAAAAAGCACAAGGAATGAAACGATGAAAAAGCTCAATACCCTGCTCGCCGCCGCCATCATGTCCGTGCTGGGCACCGCCCAGGCAGCCGATCACTCGTTGGCCATGGTGGTCTCCACCCTCAACAACCCCTTCTTCGTCACCATGAAGGAAGGCGCCGAGGCCAAGGCCAAGGAGCTGGGGTATGAGCTGGTGGTGCTCGACTCCCAGAACGATCCGGCCAAGGAGCTCGCCAACGTCGAAGATCTGACGGTGCGCAAGGTCAGCGCCATTCTGATCAACCCCACTGACTCCGACGCGGTCGGCAACGCCATCCGCCTGGCCAACAAAGCCAATATCCCGGTGCTGACCCTGGACAGAGGCGCGGCCCAGGGTGAGGTCAAGGCCCACATCGCCTCCGACAACGTGGCGGGTGGCAAGCTGGCGGGCGACTTCATCGCCGAGAAGCTGGGGAACGGCGCCAAGGTCATTCAGCTCGAAGGGATCGCCGGCACCTCCGCCGCCCGGGATCGCGGTGAGGGTTTCGCCCTGGCCGTGAAGGGTCACCAGCTGGACGTGCTGGCTTCCCAGCCTGCCGACTTTGACCGCACCAAGGGTCTGAACGTGATGGAGAACTTGCTGGCTGCCCATGCCGGAGTGCAAGCCGTGTTCGCCCAGAACGACGAGATGGCGCTGGGCGCCATTCGCGCCGTACAGGCCGCTGGCAAAGAGGTGATTATCGTTGGTTTCGATGGCACTGATGATGGCAAGGCCGCGGTTGCCCGTGGCAAACTGGCCGCCACCATCGCCCAGCAACCGGCGCTGATCGGTGCCATTGGCGTCGAGACCGCTGACAAGGTACTCAAGGGCCAACCGGTTGAGAAATCCATCCCGGTGCCGCTGCAAGTGGTCAGCAAGTAAATGATGAGGGGGAGGTTCGCCTCCCCTTCTGTCAACGCCTCGCGTGTTTCTCGCCTTGGGCAGACCCAAGCCAAGATGCATCAAGGGAAATCAAACTATGAATCGTCTCGTTGTCCTCGGCAGTGTCAATGCGGATCACGTGCTGCGGGTGCCGCACTTTCCCCGCCCGGGTGAAACCCTGGCCGGTCACAGTTACAGGGTCGTGCCAGGTGGCAAGGGGGCCAACCAGGCCGTTGCCGCCGCCCGCCTCGGCGCAGAGGTCTCCTTCATTGCCCGCATTGGGGCAGACGCCATAGGCCGCGAGATGCGCGCCGGGTTTGCTCTGGATGGGATAGACGTCAGTGCCGTGGAAGAGGACGCCATGCTGCCCACCGGCATTGCCATCATCTATGTGAGCGATGAGGGGGAAAACAGCATCGGCCTCTCCGCAGAGGCCAATGGAGCCCTCTGCCCGGCCATGGTACAGCGTCATGGCAACCTCATCACCGAGGCGCACACCCTGCTGCTGCAGTTGGAGGTGCCCCTTGAGAGCGTATTCGAAGCGGCCCGTCTGGCGCGCGCCGGTGGCACCCGGGTGGTACTCAATCCAGCGCCAGCCCAGCCCTTGCCAGCCGAGCTGCTGGCGCTGGTCGATCTCATCACCCCCAATCAGACCGAGGCCGAACTGCTGACCGGGGTCGCGGTCACGAATGAGACGAGCGCCGCTAGCGCCGCGGCCCGTTTCCACGCCATGGGCATCAGCCGGGTGATGATCACCCTGGGGGCCCAGGGCGTCTATTGCAGCGATCCGGCCTTCGTGGGCTTGATCCCGGGCTTTCGGGTCGAGGCAGTCGACACCACCGCGGCCGGCGATACCTTCAATGGTGCCCTGCTTGCCGCCGAATTGGCCGGGTTGGATTTTAAAGCGGCGGTTCGTTTCGCCCATGGCGCCGCGGCGCTGTCGGTGACCCGGCTCGGCGCCCAGAGTGCCATTCCCCGTCAGGAGGAGGTGGCAGCCTTCCTCGACGAGCAGCAACGCTGATGGCCAATATCAAGCAGGTCGCGGCTCAGGCCGGGGTCTCCACCACCACGGTATCCCACGTCATCAACGACACCCGCTTCGTGGCGAATGAGACCCGGGAGCGGGTGTTCGCCGCCATGGAGAGCCTCAACTATGCCCCCCAGCCTGGTGGCTCGCAGTCTCAAGGTAAAAGAGACCAACAGCATCGGCATGCTGGTCACGACATCCAGCAACCCCTTCTTCGCGGAAGTGGTGCGCGGGGTGGAGCGCTACTGTTTCGAGCAGGGTTACAACTTGATGCTGGGCAATACTGAGGGCCAGTCCGAGACCGCGCTCTCCTATCTCAAGATGATGCTGCGCAAACGGGTGGATGGTCTGCTGATCATGTGCAGCGAGGGGCAACAGGAGGTGTTCAAACAGCTCGACTGGCTGGATAACCTGCCGGTGGTGGTCATGGATTGGGGGCTCGACAGCGACAGGGTCGATCTCATCGCCGACAACTCTCATCTGGGCGGCTACCTGGCGACTCGCCACTTGATAGCACTGGGCCACAGGGACATTGGCTGCATCATGGGGCCTGCCGGACGCGCCCCTGCGACCCAGCGCCTGGCCGGTTTCGAGCAGGCGATGGGAGAGGCCCAGCTTACCGTGCGCCCAGAGTGGCTGCAGGCCGGTGAGTTCGATTGTGCCAGCGGTTTCAATGCCATGCAGACCCTGCTGGCTCAACCTGAACGACCGATCGCTCTGTTTGTGTTCAATGACATGATGGCCATGGGTGCCATCAGCGCCATTCACCAGGCCGGGCTCAAGGTGCCGGAAGATATCTCCCTCGTCGGCTATGACAATGTCGAACTGGCCCAATACCTGTCGCCGCCGCTCACCACCATCAATCAGCCCAAGGAGGCCCTGGGCCGCCTCGCAGTGACCCGGCTGCTGGCTCGCATCAATGGTCAACAGATAGAGAACCGGCTGATCACCCTGGAGCCGGATCTGGTGATCCGTCAATCCTGCCGCCGCCTCTGAGACCCATGCAGCCAAACAACAGAAAGGGAGCTCAGGGCTCCCTTTCTGTTTTTCCGGCATCTCGGCACTCCCGACATAGCAAGCCGCAACACGGCTCAGGCTTGCAGATCCTCGCTCGCCTGGGAAACGTCCCGCAACCGGGCCGGTCTGAGGGTCTTGAGACCGATGGCGTGGACCAGGGCTGCACGCGGCGGCCTCCTCCTCACCCTCACGCGCGGGGTCCAGTAGGCCAGTGG
>NZ_AQGQ01000245.1 GCF_000388115.1 Aeromonas molluscorum 848 | reverse complement strand
CACCACCGCCATGCTGACAAACATAGGCGAGTACCCGCTCCACATTGCACTCGAGCGCCACCGTATAAACGATGCCTCCCAGGATGCACGCGGTGGCGTAGATCTCCTTTTGCAGCACCATGGGGATCTCCCGGGCCAATACATCGCGGATCATGCCCCCGGCAACCCCTGTCATAGTGCCCATCAGTACGGCAATCAACCCGGATGCGCCAAAATGAAGCGCCTTTTGGGCGCCGATCACCGTAAAGAGCGCCAGGCCAAAGGCATCGGCCACCGGCAGTACATACCAGGGCAGGCGTTTGGGCACGCGAACCAGCCACATGCCCAGCAGGGCCGTCAGCAGTATGACCCAGATATAGAGGGTATCGCGCACCCAGAATACCGGGGTGGCCCCCAGGATCATGTCGCGAATAGTGCCGCCGCCGATGGCGGTGACCGCCGCCAGCACCAGCACGCCGAAGGCGTCCATCCTCAATCGGCCCGCTACCAGCACGCCGGAAAACGCGAACACGGCGGTACCGAACATGTCGCTGACATAGACAATCTGATCAACCAGGCTCTGCATGGGAAAACATCGACTCGAAAAAAAGAGGGGCGCAAATTCTAGAGGCTGAACGAGCAAGCGCCAAGTCCGACCATATGAAACTGAGAGATCTACCGTGCTTTCTAGGCCCTCAGCGCCCTGATAGCAGGCTGGCGACGGGGGAGGCGACTGACCCGGCACATGCCCGCCGTGACCGGGAATTGAGTTCAGAGGTCATTTTTTTCGTTTATTTACTTAAGTCTGACCAGAGTGGACCGATACATAGGTTAAGCGGCGAGAATGGAACGAACAGCGAAAAAAAATCGCTAAAGTCTTCTGAAAAAGCGCCGTTAACCAGCACATATCAGGCACAGAAAAAATAAAGCCTGAGTGAATTAAAGATAAAATTTAATAGCTTAGGAGAATAGTTATGAGTATGTACATCAATACCAACGTTTCGTCGCTCAACGCCCAGCGTAACATGATGAACAGCACCAAATCCTTGGATACCTCTTACACTCGTCTGGCCTCCGGCCTGCGCATCAACAGCGCAAAAGACGATGCGGCCGGTCTGCAGATCTCCAACCGTCTTACCTCCCAGATCAACGGCCTGGATCAGGGTAACCGCAACGCCAACGACGGCATCTCCCTGGCGCAGACAGCTGAAGGCGCCATGGATGAAGTGACCGGCATGCTGCAGCGCATGCGGACCCTGGCGCAGCAATCTGCCAACGGCTCCAACTCTGCCAAGGACCGTGAGGCTCTGCAAAAGGAAGTTGATCAGTTGGGAGCCGAGGTCAACCGTATCTCAACAGCAACCACCTTTGCGGGCACCAAGCTGCTTGATGGTTCTTTCGGTGGCACCTTCCAGGTCGGTGCGGATGCCAACCAGACCATCGGCTTCAGCCTGAGTCAGGCCAATGGCTTCAGTATCTCCGGGATCGCGGCAGCAGCGAATACAACAGTTACCGCAGCAAGTGGTGGCACTCTTGCTGTAGATGCAATCTTCGCCAACGGAACGGCTGCGGGTGGTATCAGTATCAGTACTCAGACTAATGCCCAGAACGTGTTGGCCGCCGTGGACTCCATGCTGACCGTGGTCGACAGCAAACGTGCCGAATTGGGTGCGGTGCAAAACCGGTTGGATTCCACCATCCGCAACCAGGCCAATATCTCGGAAAACGTATCGGCAGCTCGCTCCCGGATCCGTGATGCGGACTTCGCGACCGAGACCGCCAATATGACCAAGCAGAACATACTGCAACAGGCGGCCTCCAGCATCCTGGCACAGGCTAACCAGCGCCCTCAGTCCGCGCTCTCCCTGCTGCAGAACTAAATTTTAAGCAAAAGAAAAGGGCGGTTGTTCAGGCCGCCCTGGTAAAGAAGATGGAACAATGGGGTGTTCGGATATACGCCTTGTTCTATCAACAGAGAAAATCTCTTATTGGTACTACCCCTCTAGTGTCGCGCAGATTGTTCGGTCTGTCACATCAGAGGTTGTTCTCCTGAGCGTAAGCTCTTCTTTGGCCGACACTGTCGGCCTTTTTTATGGGCGCCGGAAAACCGGCGACTGTAAATTGAAAGCATGAACCATGCCAATATCAAGTGGATAGAGCGTGTGGCATGCCTTTCCATTGGCGCAGCGTCATGGCCAGCGCTTGGCCGCTGCTGTGTTGATCCTCTATCCCCTTGTCTTGGTCTCTTCCCCTTGTCAGGAGGAGAGTGTTTGCCGCTGAAAGCCTCAGGGCGGCAATTAATTACCTAAAGCTTCCGATTGTGCAGCCGTTACAGAGTGTGAAGCAAATTGATGGGGTGTTCGGAAAACCAACATTTGCGCAACTGCGGGTCCTATGTCTGTTCAAACAAGGGACCCGCCAGATGGTACAGCCCCGTTCAAGCTGTCCGTCTGAACGGTGGGTCCCTGACTGCATTGACGCAAGCAGAACCCGCAGTTTCTTGTTCATCAGGAGAAATCTTTTATGGCCATGTTTATCAACACCAATACATCATCATTGAACGCCCAGCGTAACTTGATGAACACCAGCAAGTCGTTGGATACCTCATATACTCGCCTGGCATCAGGCTTGCGCATCAACAGTGCAAAAGACGATGCGGCGGGTCTGCAAATTTCCAACCGTCTGACCTCTCAGGTCAACGGCCTGGATCAGGGCAACCGCAACGCCAATGATGGTATCTCCCTGGCGCAGACCGCCGAAGGGGCCATGGACGAAGTGACTGGCATGTTGCAGCGCATGCGCACCCTGGCTCAGCAATCTGCCAACGGTTCCAACTCCGCCAAGGATCGTGAGGCACTGCAAAAAGAAGTCGATCAGCTGGGGTCCGAGATCAACCGCATCTCTACTGACACTACTTTTGCCGGTACCAAGTTGCTCGACGGCAGCTATTCTGGGTCCTTCCAAGTCGGTGCCGATGCCAACCAGACCATTGGCTTTAGCCTGAACCAATCTGCCGGTTTCAGTATCTCCGGAATTTCGGCTGCGGCTGGGACGTCAATCACCACGGCTACTGGGGCGACTGTATTGGTCTCCGCTATCTTTGTCGGTGGCAGTGCAGGTGGTATCAGTATCAGTAGCCAGAGTAACGCTCAGAACGTTTTGGCTGCCGTCGATTCCATGCTGGGTGTGGTGGATGGCAAACGTGCCGAGCTGGGTGCGGTACAAAACCGTCTGGATTCAACCATCCGCAACCAGGCCAATATCTCCGAGAACGTATCGGCTGCACGCTCCCGTATTCGTGATGCGGATTTTGCCACCGAAACTGCCAACATGACCAAGCAGAACATCCTGCAACAGGCCGCTTCCAGCATCTTGGCGCAAGCCAACCAGCGTCCGCAGTCAGCACTGCAACTGCTGGGTTAAGCTGGCGGATTTCACTGTTCTGATAGCGTAAAGAGGTGTTCGAATGAACACCTCTTTCTATTGATAAAGAAAATTTTTCCATACTTCCCCGCGGGTTGTGCAGAACGCGCTTATTGTCGTCCTCGAGATTGTTCTAGGGAAGGTGCGAACAAGTCCCTGATATGAGATCATGTTTGTCATCTGGAGCCATGGAACAGGGTTCATCATGAGTCATCAACTTACCTTCGCCGACAGTGAATTCAGCAGTAAGCGCCGTCAGACCAGAAAACGAGTATTTTCTGTCCCGCATGGAGCAGATTCTGCCATGGCAAAACATGGTGAAGTCATCGAGCCGTTTACCCAAGGCTGGTAATGGCCGGCGACCTTATCCGCTGGAAACCATGCTACGCATTCACTGCATGCAGCATTGGTACAACCTGAGCGAT
>NZ_AQGQ01000244.1 GCF_000388115.1 Aeromonas molluscorum 848 | reverse complement strand
CTCGCGAGCAGCCTGGGGATCTTTCAAGCCAAATTCAATCTGGGAAACGGACTCGAGCCCGGATTTGAGGGCGGCATCCATCAGCTGGCTGAGTTTATCGAGCTGATAGAGTTTGACAGCCAGCTGGCGCTGGGCGCGGTAGCCGGCCAGTTCGGGTTTACGGTTCTGCGGATATTGATACTCGGGGGAGATGACCAGATTGCCCGCCTCCACATCGCTGCGCTTGATACCCAGCCCCTCAAGTTGGCCAAAGAAGGCAGCCACCCGCTTGTCGACTTGCTGCTTGGCATCTATGCCTTTCTTCTCCAGCGCCGTCACGGCCACACGCAGGGTCAACATGTCGGGCTCCACCTTCTGTTCGGCATTACCGCTCACCAACAGATGCGGGGCTTGGGGCACCTCGATAGCCATGGTGGCTGCACTCGTACAAAACAGACACAGGGAAAGGATGGAACGCCACATAAATAACACCTCAATCAGAATGATTGCGGCATTATGCACGGGCCAGGCACGGATTCATATCTCGTGGCTGGGAGGGATAAAGTCCAGCACATGATGACTCATATCCAGACTGATACTGATCTCGTTAACCGCCAGTGCTGACGGCTGGGACAGACCGGGGGTAGCGGCCAGCTCTGGCAGCCGATCGGCCTCGTCGAAGTGGAATGAGTCCCACGACAGAATGTGTCCCTCACCAGGGGAAATCACCTCAACGGCCGCGACGCAATCGCTCCAGGAGTCCCATCCCAGAGGATCGGCACTTGCCAATAAATCGTGCAAGGGAGCCGTGATGCTCTGCAACGAACACTCTTGCTGACTCTGACCATCGCCGCAGAGCAGCACCATATGGGGAGATTCGACGCCGACATAGGGTACAAAAGAGAGCTGCATAGCGGCAAAGTCGACGTTCAATACCCCGGCGGCCTCACCATCTTCATTCTCTATCTCAAGCCCGGTCAGGCTGCTGCCATCGAGCTGAGTTTGATAGGCAAAGCGACCGGAACAACTGATACTGCCCTGCCCGTCCCAGCTATAGCGAATGCCATCAATGTCGATCCAGTTAAAGGGCCCCATATCTTCCTCACAACGTCAATGTTGCCTATCTTAACGTCCTTCCCGATTAAGCAACAGAGGCAGGCAAGCCTGCCTCTGTGCATGTCATCTACGGGTGTGGATCAACCTTGAGGTTACTATCGTCGAGCAGTTGCTTGATGATATCCTGGTTGGTACTAAGGGTGCCGCCATGGCTCAAGTCTGGTGCATTCTGGAACAGCACTGTCAATTGATCGCCGCCAGCCGTGCCACCATTGGTGTCTATGGTCAGCTTGTTATTGGCCGTATCGAAGGTCAGATAACTGTTGAGCGCGTTGGCCAGTACACTGTTGTTGGCACTGGCTGGCACGTCGACCAGCAACTGAGAGAGATCCAGCACATCGCTATTGGCATTGCTGCCACTCGACCCCAGAGTGAAGTCGGTTATCTTGTCGATGTTGCCATCGGCCTCACCCGCCAGCCACTTGAAGGTATCGTGCCCGTTTCCACCCGTCATGGTATCCGCCCCCAACCCGCCAATCAGGGTATCATTGCCCAAGCCGCCATCCAGAATATCGGTACCGGCTCCGCCCAGCAGAGCATCATTACCAGCATCGCCATACAGCGCATCGTTTCCGGCCCCACCTTCTATATGGTCATTACCTCCGTTACCATGAATGGTGTCATTACCGCCATAACCAAGCAGCACGTCGTTCCCCCCTGTCCCATTGAGCACGTCATTGCCACTGGTCCCCTCGATTGGGGTCGGTACAGCCGCAGCAGTGGCGCCAATGTTGATGGTCAATTGCGCCGTATCCTGATCCCCATCATTTTGCATGACCTGATAGGTAAAGACATCCGATTGACCAACATTGCTCAGGTTCGAGTTGGGGGTGTAGGTGTAAGCACCATCACTGTGGATTTCGAGTGAGCCATAGAGCCCGGCAACCGTCTGACTGGTGGTAACAGAGGTATAACTGCTGCCATTCCAGATCTTGAGTACCGAGCTTTCGCTGCCCAACGAATCGACAGCCCCCCAAGGATCGCTACTGTACGGGTTGTGATTGGGGTCGGTCAGCACATTGCCCTGAGCAGCCATGATGGCAATGGCGGCGGTAGCTGCGGCTGTGTTGTTCAGCTTGATATTATCAAGCTCGAGGCGAGAATCGTTATTATTACCGCTACCACCGCCATCATTGACCGAGAAATAGACCCGATAGCGTTTGCCCGCTTCCAGATCCCCCGTGGTAATAGTGCTAGACAATGGCGCAGCAGAAAGATTACCGCTATAACCTGCCCCGCTTTGCTGCACCCAGTTTGCTCCATCAAACTTGTAAAGACTCCAGGTCACAACATCGTTGGCGTTAACATTAGCTTTGCCGTAATCGAAGCTCAGGGTTGTGGTGCCAGTTGCATTGGCCACGAACTCCGGCGTCAGCATCTCTACGCCTCCAGCGGTAGCGCCATTGTTATCAACGAGACGCAGTGCATTATTGCTCACGGTCGCATCCAG
The DNA here is from genome assembly GCF_000388115.1 of Aeromonas molluscorum 848. Classification (GTDB taxonomy): domain Bacteria; phylum Pseudomonadota; class Gammaproteobacteria; order Enterobacterales; family Aeromonadaceae; genus Aeromonas; species Aeromonas molluscorum. The sequence goes on along the minus strand of NZ_AQGQ01000244.1, from coordinate 1,306 downwards.
GGTAGATCCTCCCTGAGTGCTAACTATCCACTTGTCACCATTACTGACCACCGCTGTAGCGATTAAGTTGGAACCCAAATCGATCACACTGGTACCGGTACCAGACGTGTCATATATCCAGGGGTTATACCCAGAGCCGCTATTCGCCGAGTTCGTGGTATCACTGAAATCGGCCAAGATGGTGTTGGTCGTGACTCCCGGCACCATGACCTGATACACCAGTGCGTCGTTACTGTTGTCATAGAGGGTGACATCACTCGAATCGGTGGTGATCAGGTTGAGTACCCCGGTTTTTACATCTCCATCGGCATCGCTAATGGTGTAATGGAAAGTCTCGGTGTAGTCGTTGGCCACATCCAGCGACAAGCTGTAGCTATAAGCCCCGGTCAATAAATTAACCGAGAGCGTTCCACCGCCATGGGTAGGTATAGTCAGCACATGGGTAGTTGCGTTATAGCCAGAGTAGGAGGTGGTATAAACAACGTCAGGCGTCGCAGGGTTGCCATCGGCATCATGAGAGATGCTTGTGATGGGCAAAGCCGCTGGGCCATCGGCACCAAAGACCACCCCTGCATCGATCAGCAAGTTGCCTGTCGTCGGAACCTGTACCGTCCCCGAAAGAGTACTAGCGAGCTGACTCAGATCCGTCACTATGATGGCAGGTTGATCTGTTCCCGTGGCGCCGTTGTAGGAGATAGGTTCTAAAGCTGGTGCCGTTGCCCCTGTCCCCATGCCAAGTGCATAAGCTTTGACGTCATTATTGGTCAGGAAGGTTTGCCAGGCGGTCTGTTCCGCCCCGTTGATACCATCACTACCCGAACCGACCACTCCAGGCCAGCTGGTGCTCTCGGTCGGCTCACCATCGGACAGGAAGTAAAGCACACCCTGTCCTCCAATGATCTTGCCAGCCGAATTGTAGGCCGACATGGCCTTGATCAGCGCATCATCGTAGTCTGTACCACCGTTGCCCAGAGTATCGGTGATGGTGTTGATGACATTCAGTGCCTGGGTAGCCGTCAACCAGATATCACCTGAGCCCAGGAAGTTGGTGGTCGCCGTGCTTGCAAAGCCAACCAGTCTGACCATGACGTTGCCGACGTTATCGTAGTCATTGATCAACTGCAGAATGGATGCTCTGGCAATAGCCATCCGAGTTGCATAACCGGCGACACCCGATGCTGAGTCCATACTCCCTGAGGTATCCAGAATGATCATCAGGTTGGTGCCAGGGTTAGAGAACTCTTCAACTCTGGTATTCAGATCCGCAGGCTGGACTGGCACGTCATCGACTATCTGCACGCTCAGG
>NZ_AQGQ01000243.1 GCF_000388115.1 Aeromonas molluscorum 848 | reverse complement strand
TAAATTATTAGTTCCTCAACCACCATTGAATATTCAGCAACAATTGGTTAAAAGTGGAAGATTACTTGATGACAAGATAACCCTCAGCCACCAAATCAACCAGACCTTGGAGCAGATGGCTCAGGCGCTATTTAAGTCGTGGTTTGTGGACTTTGATCCGGTGGTCGATAACGCGCTGGATGCGGGCTTCTTCGATCAGGATTTAACCTTCTCTGACGAGCTACTGCGTCGTGCCGAGGCCCGTAGAGCAGTGCGTGAACACGATGACTTCAAGCCGCTACCGGAGGCAACCCGCCAACTGTTCCCCGCCGCTTTTGAGGAGTGTGCCGAACCTTCTCTTGGTCTCGGTGGCTGGGTGCCGCAGGGGTGGAAACCACGACCTGTTAGCGCACTGATTGATTTGATCGGTGGTGGGACGCCGAAAACATCTGAGGAGAGTTATTGGGGGGGAGATATCCCTTGGTTTTCTGTAGTTGATGCTCCGAATGATAGTGATGTATTCGTAATCGATACTGAGAAAAAAGTCACTGAACTAGGTGTTGAAAAATCATCAACGAAAATACTAAGAAAAGGGACGACTATTATTAGTGCAAGAGGGACTGTGGGTAAATGTGCAGTAGTTGCTACACCGATGGCAATGAATCAATCCTGCTATGGCATAGTCAGTAACAATGGAGTTAATGACTACTTCATTTATTACCTTATCCGTCAATCTGTCTCTCAGTTGCAACAAAGAAGTCATGGCTCTGTATTTAGCACGATTACAAGAGACACATTCAACAGTTTCAGTTTTTCATTTTCTGGTGAACAGATAGCCAATGAATTTGGAAAAACCATATCTCCTTGGCTTGATAAAATTCTGTCAAATAACCGGCAGGAAAGCGTCTTAGTTAGCCTCCGAGACACCTTATTACCCAAGCTGATTTCCGGTGATCTGTGTCTCGATAATATTGCCGCTGATCTCGCCAAGGAAGGTGTGGCCTAAACCAGTGGGCGACGTAGCCATTGCTGCGCCGCCCTTTCACCATCGCCGATACGCCCAGCGTTAACGAACGCTATTTGAACGAACATAAGAAGCCATTGCCATGAGCCATATTTTCACGGAAGCAAAGCTGGAACAGGCCATCATCACCCTGCTGGGCCAGCACCTTAACTCAGCTGGCCAGCCCTGTTACCCTCACTATGTCGGCAGCGATGTGCCCCGCAAAGATAACAGTGAGGTGCTGATCGCCGATGACCTGCGCAAGTACCTTGTTCGCCAGTATCAGGCCGATGGCATTACCGAAGGTGAGATTGCGGCCATTTTGCACCAGTTGCAGACCCTGCCGGCCAGCGATCTGTATCAGAGCAACAAAACCTTCTGCCACTGGCTCAGCAACGGCTTCTTGCTCAAGCGCGAAGACCGCAATCAGAAAGACCTCTATATCGAGCTGATGGATACCCGCACCTTGTCAAGCCAGTTGGCCAGGTTGTTTGCAGGGGAAGAAGTTGAGGCCGAGGCGAATAACAATATCTACCGGTTGGTCAACCAACTGGAGATTGAAGGCCAGACCCGCGATGGCGGGCTACAACTACGTATTCCCGATGGCATCTTGTACGTCAACGGCCTGCCGCTGGTGGTGTTCGAGTTCAAGTCGGCGGTGCGGGAAGAGGAGGCTACGCTCAATGACGCTTGGCGCCAGCTCTGTGTGCGCTACCGACGGGACATCCCCAAGCTGTTTGTCTATAACGCCCTCTGTATCCTCAGCGACGGGGTGAACAACAAGCTGGGCAACCTGTTTGCTCCCTACGAATTCTATTACGCATGGCGAAAGGTGACCGGCAACGAGTCCACCGAGCAGGATGGTATTAACGGGCTCTACACCTTGATTCAAGGGCTGTTCCACCCGGTCCGTTTGTTGGATGTGCTTAAGAATTTCGTCTTCTTCCCTGACACTAGCAAGCATGAGGTGAAAGTCTGTTGCCGCTATCCGCAGTATTACGCCGCCCGTAAGCTCTACTACAACATCAAGAAAGAGCGTAAGCAGATAACAGCAAGCGGTGAGAATATCGGTGGTAGCGGTAAAGGGGGAACCTACTTTGGCGCCACCGGTTGCGGCAAGAGCTACACCATGCAATTCCTGGCTCGCCTGCTGATGAAGAGTGTCGATTTTGCCAGCCCGACCATCATCCTCATTACCGACCGCACCGATCTCGATGAGCAGCTCTCCAAGCAATTCTGCAATGCCACGGCCTTTATCGGTGATGCGGTGATTGAGCCGGTCACCAGCCGTCAGGATCTGCGGGACAAGCTGGCTGGGCGCGCCAGTGGCGGGGTATTCCTCACCACCATTCACAAGTTCACCGAAGATATCCAAAAGCTCTCCGATCGCAGCAATATCATCTGTATCTCTGATGAGGCCCACCGCAGCCAGATCAACCTCGATTTGAAGCTCAGCATCGATGCTGAGAGTGGTACGGTGAAGAAGACCTATGGCTTTGCCAAGTATCTGCACGACTCGCTGCCCAATGCCACCTATGTGGGCTTTACCGGTACTCCTATCGACGCCACCCTGGATGTGTTCGGCCCCACCATCGACAGCTACACCATGACCGAGTCGGTCAACGACGAGATCACGGTGCGGATTGTTTATGAGGGGCGTGCGGCCAAGGTGATACTCGATAACAGCAAACTCGAGGCGATCGAACAGTATTACCAGGAGTGTGAAGCGCAGGGAGCTAACGATTATCAGATCGAAGAGAGCAAGAAGGCCACGGCCAGCATGAACTCTATCCTGGGCGACCCGGATCGCATTGAGGCGCTGGCCAAGGATTTTGCCAAACATTACGCGCAGCGGGTTGCGGAAGGCTCGACCGTTAAAGGCAAGGCGATGTTTGTCTGTGCCAGCCGCGAGATTGCCTATGCCTTCTATCAGAGCCTTAAAGCTCAGCGCCCCGAGTGGTTCGATCCAAAACTGGCCATCGATGGGGTCACCCTGTCCGAACAGGAGCAGAAGGAGCTGGTGCCCCTTCCCTTGGTCAATATGGTGATGACCCGTGGCCAGGATGATGCGCAGGCCATGTATGACCTGCTCGGTACCAAGGAGTACCGCAGGGAGCTGGATAAGCAGTTCAAAAACCCGAAATCCAACTTCAAGATAGCCATAGTAGTGGACATGTGGCTGACCGGCTTTGATGTGCCGGAGCTTGATACCATCTACATCGACAAGCCGCTGCAAAAGCACAACCTGATCCAGACCATCTCCCGAGTCAATCGCCGCTTTGAGGGCAAGGAGAAGGGGCTGGTGGTCGATTATATTGGCATCAAAAGCCGGATGAACATGGCGCTGGCCATGTACTCGAAGGCGGACAAGTCAAACTTTGAAGATGTTCAGCAGTCGCTGATCGAGGTGCGCAATCATCTGCATCTGCTTGGCCAGGTGTTCCATACCTTCGATAGCAGTGACTATTTCTCTGGTACGCCGACCCTGCAGCTCGACTGCCTCAACCGCGCCGCCGAGTTTGCCCTGCAGACCAAGAAGATTGAGCTGCGCTTTATGGGGTTGGTGAAACGGCTCAAGGCTGCCTATGACGTTTGCGTTGGCAGTGAGGAGATCAGCCAGGAGGAGCGTGAGCAGATCCACTTCTATCTGGCAGCGCGCTCCATCGTCTACAAGCTCACCAAGGGTGATGCGCCTGATACCGCACAGATGAATCAGAAGGTGCGGGAGATGATTGCAGAGGCCCTCAAGGCGGAAGGGGTGGAGGAGATATTCACCCTGGGTGAGGACAAGGCTGAAACCATCGATATCTTTGATGACGAGTACATGGCCCGCATCGGCAAGATCAAGCTGCCTAACACCCGGATGCAACTGCTGCAAAAAATGCTGGCCAAGGCCATCAGCGATTTTCAAAAGGTGAACCAGCTGCAGGGGATAGATTTCTCCAAGCGCTTCCAGGCGCTGGTGGAGCAGTACAACCAGCGCAAAGAGAACGATGTGCTCAACGGCGAAGAGTTCGATACCTTCACCCAGCAGATGGCCGACATGATCTACGACATCAAGACCGAGATGATGTCGTTCGCCGATATCGGCATCGATATGGAGGAGAAGGCGTTTCT
>NZ_AQGQ01000242.1 GCF_000388115.1 Aeromonas molluscorum 848 | reverse complement strand
ATCCCGAGCTGGCTTGCTGGATAAGCAGGGCCCTGTTGCTGGAGAGCGGCTGGCCATGCCCGTCCTGAGCGATGAGTTGATCGCCCTCTACCGGACCACCACCACCGAAGACATCAATAAGCTGGCCGAGGCGCTCGCCTGTCAGCAAAGCGTTGAGATAAATGCGCATTTACACAAGATCAGGGGAGCTGCGAAAATGGTCGCGGCCCTGCCCCTGCTGCAGGCGATAGCGCGCTGGCAAGGGGATCCCGAGTTATCCCTGATCCTGTTGCTGCGCCAGGCCCTGGCCGAGACGGTGCACCAGCTGACCGAGAGACAAATTGATGATCATCACAGATGAAGAGCTGATGGCCCTGTTGGAATCCCCAACGGAACAGGAGTCCGGTTTTCATACCCTGACCCTTTACGCCCTGGACAATCGCGCTTATGAAGCGGCAAGGGCTGCGGGTTTACCCGACCATGTGTCCCTGTGGCGTGCCCGTCCCGACGCCAGCTGGCAATGGTCAGGGTTGTTTGCGACTGGCGCCATCGCCTTGTATGACCCAGGCGAACATGATGGTACTGACTATCTTGCCGCCATGACGCAGGATCATGAGGGCATCTACCGTCTCGATCAGGATTGGCAGGCTGCCCTCGCGCTTCGCCAGCAGCAGTGGCTCGCCTGGCTGGCGGATTTTGAGCTGCTGCTGCTCGAAGACCACCCCTTCCAGGGCGCCCAGTTGGAGCAGCAGATCCAGCAGCTGGGTCTGCCTTGCCGCTGGGTGCAAGATGGCGCCAATTGCCTGCGGGTACTGGCCGAGGGCAAGACCCGGCTTCTGCTCTGTGACTTGAGTCTCGCGGAGCAGGATGCCATCAGTCTGTTACTTGCCAACCGCCAGTATCAGACCCTGCCCGTCATCTTGCTCTCCGCCCATGAACAGACTCTGATCGACGGTAGTCGTCGCCTGCTCCATGACGCGGGCTTCAATGTGCTGGCAGCCATCGCCAAACCGCTCCTGGGCGACGAGCTGCTGCGTCAGCTCAAGGGGCTCTATCTTGGCAACCAGCGGCTGCGGCGTCTCAAAGGGCTGCGCCGCACCGTGCGCACCTGGCAGGGGCAAGGGGTCGGCACCCTCTCCCTCAAGTCCAATCCCCCCTTGCAGGGGGAACATTGGTTGCCTTTCACCGGCTGCGCGCCTGACTGGCAGACGCTCAAAGCCTGGTTGGACAGTCTGGATCGCGCGCCCTCTGCACTCACTCTGGTTATCCAGCGCCGGGATGCCTTGCTCGGCGATCAAGCCGCCTTCGCCTTGGTGCTGCAAGCGAGTCTGGCGGGGGTCAAGCTGGCACTGTTACTCGACAATGGCGAACACCTGCCATTTGATCTGATCGAGCGCTTGCCGTTTCAGCAGTTGTTGCTCGGTCAGCCCCTCTTGCAGGAGTGGGAGCGTGCGGCGCCAGACTCTCTGCTTGGCCGCTTCATGGCGCGGGTACGTGAGATAGGCATCGACATCTATCTGGATGACAGCGTCAAGTTGCTGGATGAAGAGAGTTGGCGCACCCGGGGTGCGGCGGGATACTGGTAGGTGCCCCGCTATCTCTGCTGGCCCCAGGACGAGGTCCGCCTTGGCCGTGGACTTGCTGGCTGGCAACCGGCCCTGAGCCGCGCCGAGCTGCCGCTGGCCATGACCCTGGCGGGGGTGACCTGTCTTCTTGCCGAGCTGGGGCCCGCCGATGAGACGCGTATCGTGCAAGCATTCGAGGGATTGAGTCAGCACAGCGTCTACTTGCGTTTCATGCGCGCCAAGCAGCATCCCACCGCCGATCAGGTGACCTTCTTCCTCCATTATCCGAGAGACAAGCAGATCTCCTTGTTGCTCAGCGACAGTTTGGGCGAACCCCTGGCCCAGGCCCAGTCCATCCGCCGTCTGCATCCTGACAGAGCCGAGTTCTCCTGTATCGTCGCCGATCATTTCCAGCACAGAGGCGCGGGTCGTCGCCTGTTGCTGGCCCTGGCCATATTGGCGCGGGGGGAGGGGATCCGTGAGTGGACCGCCGAGGTGTTGGCCCAGAACAGGCCCATGCTGGCGCTGCTCAAGAGTTTGGGGTTGCCGCTCACCCTGGTGACGGGGCGTGAACTTATCTTCGTGCGCCTCGATCTCAGTGCACTGGATCCTCTGCTGGCGCGACCGGGCCGAACGCAGGTCGATGGGTCGCCCCGGCAGCGTGGTCCTAAGACCAAGGGCGAATAGGCCCCCTCAAGGGGCCTGTGTTAAGGTCTTTCTATAGGCTGCGTCAAGGAGTTGAGCATGCAAGCGCCCAAACACATAGTGATACTGACCGGGGCCGGTATCTCGGCCGAGTCGGGTATCAAGACCTTTCGTGCCAGTGATGGTCTCTGGGAAGAACACAAGGTGGAAGACGTGGCCACCCCAGAGGGTTACCATCGGGATCCCGTCCTGGTGCAGGGCTTCTACAACGCCCGCCGTCAGCAGTTGCAGCAAGAACAGATCCATCCCAATCCGGCCCATTACGCGCTGGCGCGGCTGGAGCGCCTCTATCCAGAACAGATCACCTTGATCACTCAGAACATCGACAATCTGCACGAGCGGGCGGGCAGCCAGCGACTCATCCATATGCATGGGGAGCTGCTCAGGGCGCGCTGCCCTGTCTCGGGACAAGTTATCGAGTGGCGTGGTGACCTGCATCAGGAAGATCTCTGCTCCTGTTGCCAGTTCCCGCAGCCGTTGCGTCCGCATGTGGTCTGGTTTGGCGAAATGCCGCTGGGGCTGGATCGCATCTATGGCGCTTTAGCGCAATGCGATCTCTTCATCTCTATCGGCACCTCGGGAGCCGTCTACCCGGCGGCGGGTTTTGTCCATGAGGCGGGCCTCAATGGTGCTCACACCATAGAGCTCAATCTGGAGCCAAGTGAATTGGAGAGCCAATTTGATGAGAAACGTTATGGCCCCGCGTCCCTTTTAGTGCCAGCCTATGTGGACGAGCTGCTGCAACGTTGCGGTGTGCACAAACCCAAGCCCATCTCCGGGGAGAATTGGATGGAGATGAGAGATCGCCTCTGATGTGGGAGCCGCTTCCCATCGCTGATCATTTATCTCACTGTTTTAATTAAGCAAAGCCAATAAAGTTGCACTCCCGATGATATGTCAGCACACTCGAATGAGACAGTGCTGATGGATGTGACAATAGAGGGCTGCTGGATGCAAAGAAACATATTCACCAGGTGGCTGATCGCCACCCTGCTGTTAAGCGGCCTGATGGCGCCATTGGTGCAGGCCGCAGAGAGCACCATTCTGACGCTGACCGCCCCTGGCGGATTTAGCAAAGAGTATGGGCGCATCGAACTGGAATCCCTGCCTCAGGGCGTGTTTGAGACGGTCAGTCCCTGGACCAAGGGCAAGCATGGTTATCGTGGCCCCTTGCTGCGGGAGCTGGTCCGGCAGGTTCGCCCCAATGCCGATCGGGTCAATGTGGTTGCCCTGAATAATTACAGCCATGAGGTCAGACTCTCGGACTATGACGACTACGCACTGATCCTGGCCATGAGCGAGGATGGCAAGGCGTTGACCCGTCGCAACAAGGGACCGCTCTGGCTGCTGGTTCCCTTCTCCGACCACCCCAAACTGAGCGAAGACCCCAATGTGCAGGCATCGATGGTGTGGCAGATTGTCCGGTTAGAGGTGTTGGATTGAAAAGCCGCTCGTTGCAAAACCCGCTGTTGATAGGGGTTTGTCTGCTGTTTATCGGCTCTTCCATCTGGGGCCTTATGCTCCAGAAAAAGCATGAGCGGCTGGTTGACTACTTCTATCGTGGCTCCCATTGGAACATTCATCAGCTGTTGCTCGATTCGCAGCGCTTCCTCTATGAGCTGAAGCTATACCGGGCCGGGGTGGGGGACATGGCGTCACTCTCCCTCGAGTACGATCTGTTCTGGAACCGGATTGATGTTTTCCTGGTGAGTGATGAGACCCAAGTCGTGCGTGGCCAGCTAGGCCTGGGGGACATCGCCAGTGACTTGTTTGCCGATCTCAAGCTGATCGAGTCGCAAATGGATGCCGGCAAGCTGGTGGAGGGGCCCGAACTTGATCGTATGCAAAAGCATCTGGTCGCTTGTACCAAGCGGCTGGAACAGATCAGCCGGGTGGTGCTGACCGGGGAGGCGAGGGAGGCCTC
>NZ_AQGQ01000241.1 GCF_000388115.1 Aeromonas molluscorum 848 | reverse complement strand
ACAGGCAGATGGTGCACGCGCCAGCGCCCCATCTGCTGCAGGGCCTCGAAGAGATAGGCATCCCTGTCGATGGTCCTGGGATCCCGGGTCATCACCTGCCCCACCGCGGTATCGGCTGGCAGCCCCAACGCCAGCACCCGGCTGCGCAGATCCCTGTCCGTGATGATGCCAAGCAGTGCCCCCGTCTCTTCCACCAGCAAAGAGGAGACGCGCCGCTCGCTCATCAGCTGCGCCGCGGCCTGCACCGAACTCCCGGGGAGGATGGTTATCTTGTGAGGCTGCACCAGATCCCGCACCTTGAGCGTGAAATAGCCCTCGCCCCCCGGACTCGGCTGCTGGTGCAAGGTACGTGCCGCAAGACGCAAGAAGAAGTTGTCCAGCAAGGGCCAGCGCTGCCGGGACTGGGCGAACACCTCGCCGTCGAGCCAGTAGACCAGGGCATCCTCTTCGCAGACCAGCCTGCCGCCTGACTGCCCTGACAACTGGTAGCCGTCAAAATCTCCTTCTTGCAACTTCTCCAGCAACTGCTGCCCGTCATAGCGGGCGAACAGGCCGGTGCGCACAATCATCAATCGCTGCGCCTGTGGCGGCACAGTCTCATTGGCCCGAAAATAGTAAACCGAGATGGCTCGCGCCAACTCGGTTTGGATCCCCTTCTCCAACAAGTTGAAGGGGGTAGTTCGGGCCAGAAATTGGTGTATCTCAACCAGTTCCATCATCACTCCCGATGGGAGGGGCCTGGCCCCTCCCCGCATTGATCAATGGTCGTGAGCCTCACCTGCCCCTTTCGGGAAGCGGATGCTCTCCACGATATTTTGCACCTCTTGCGGCACCGGCTTGGTGAACAGGCTCACCCCGTAGGCAATCACGAAGTTGATCACCATGCCCACAGAGCCTATCCCTTCCGGCGAGATGCCAAACAGCCAGTTCTCCGGCACGTTGGCCGCCATGGGGGTCATGACGATGCCCTTGAAGTAGACGATGTAGCCAATGGTGAAGATCATGCCCGCCAGCATGCCGCTGATGGCCCCTTCCTTGTTCATCTTCTTGTAGAAGATGCCCATGATGATGGCGGGGAAGAAGCTGGCGGCGGCGAGACCAAAGGCAAATGCCACCACCTCGGCCACGAAGCCCGGCGGGTTGATCCCAAGATAACCGGCCACCAGTATGGCCACGGCGGCGGCGCCACGGGCATAACGCAGCTCCTGCTTGTCGGTGATGTTGGGCATCAGGTTACGTTTGAGCAGATCATGGGAGATAGAGGTCGAGATGACCAGCAGCAGACCCGCCGCCGTAGAGAGCGCCGCAGCGATACCACCCGCAGCCACCAGGGCGATGACCCAGTTGGGCAGCTTGGCAATCTCGGGGTTGGCCAGCACTATGATGTCGCGATCCACTTTCATCTCGTTGCGATCATCGTTGGAGTAGAACATGCGACCATCGCCGTTCTTGTCTTCGTGGGAGATGAGACCGGTCTTCTCCCAGTTCTTGATCCACTCGGGGGCATGAGCATATTCGGTGCCCTTGCCATCGCTGCCATTGATGGTGTCAACCATGTTGACCCGGGCAAAGGCAGCCACTGCTGGCGCTGTGGTATAGAGGAAGGAGATGAACAGCAGGGCCCAACCGGCGGAGATGCGCGCATCACGTACCTTGGGCACGGTGAAGAAGCGCACGATCACATGAGGCAGACCGGCCGTCCCGACCATGAGGGCGCAGGTGATGGCCATCACGTCAATCTTGGACTTGACCCCGTCCGTGTAGTCGGCAAAGCCGAGATCCCGCGATATGGTGTCAAGCTTGTCGAGCAGGTAGGTGTTGGAACCGTCCACTAGGGTGGCGCCGAACCCGGTCTGGGGCAGCACGTGACCCGTCATCATGATAGAGATGAAGAAGGCCGGCACCATGTAGGCGAAGATCAGCACGCAATACTGGGCGACCTGGGTATAGGTGATGCCCTTCATGCCGCCGAGCACCGCATAGAAGAAGACTACGGCCATGCCGATCACCACCCCGGTGGTGATGTCCACCTCAAGGAAACGGGAGAAGACCACCCCCACACCGCGCATCTGGCCTGCAACATAGGTAAAGGAGACCAGGATGGCACAGACAACGGCAACGGTACGGGCAGTCTGCGAGTAGTAACGATCGCCGATGAAATCGGGCACGGTGAACTTGCCGAATTTGCGCAGGTAAGGAGCCAGGCACAGTGCCAGTAGCACATAGCCACCGGTCCAGCCCAGCAGATAGACGGCGCCATCGTATCCCATGAAGGAGATGAGGCCTGCCATGGAGATGAAGGAGGCTGCCGACATCCAGTCAGCGGCCGTGGCCATGCCGTTGGCAATGGGATGCACCCCGCCCCCTGCCACGTAAAACTCCTTGGTTGAACCGGCGCGGGCCCAGACTGCAATGCCGATATAGAGCGCAAAAGTCAGGCCGACCACTATGTATGTCAGTGTTTTTAAATCCATTTCACACCTCAGTCTTCATGAACATCATATTTGCGATCCAGCTTGTTCATCTGGTGAACGTAAACGAAGATCAGAATGACAAACACATAAATGGCTCCCTGCTGAGCAAACCAGAAGCCCAGCTTGAAGCCAAACAGGTGGAACTGGTTGAGCCAGTCTGCCAATATAATTCCGGCGCCATAAGAGACCGCAAACCACACCAAGAGCAGCTTGAGCATCAGGGAGAGATTCTCCCGCCAATAGGCTTTGGCCTTGTCTTCACTTTCAAATGCCATTTCCCAACTCCATTTGTTAATGAAATGTTTCACCCCCAATCTAGCAGCTGTTGCTGAACAGGAAATCACGACTTTAGTCTTAACTGACCCAATCGATACTCAAGGCCGTGTCTTTTCTCCATCCCTTTCCCCCCTGTGGATGAGACGCTCATGTGGTTCGGATCACACTTCTTGCTAAAGTTTTCTCTCGAGCTGTGCCATAATGCGCGCCATTTGGCAGACAACCCGGGACACATCCTTTGTTAAGCAGCAACAACATCACCATGCAGTTCGGCGCCAAGCCGTTGTTCGAGAACATCAACGTCAAGTTTGGCGGCGGCAACCGCTACGGCCTTATCGGCGCCAACGGCTGTGGCAAGTCCACCTTTATGAAGATCCTCGGCGGCGATCTTGAGCCCACTGGCGGTAATGTGAGCCTGGATATCAACGAGCGGATCGGTAAGCTTCGCCAGGATCAGTTCGCTTACGAAGAGATGCGCGTACTCGAGGTGGTCATGATGGGCCATGCCGAGTTGTGGGCCGCCATCGCCGAGCGTGATGCCATCTACGCCAACCTGGAAGCCACCGACGACGACTACATGAAGGCCGCCGAGCTGGAAGGGTTGGTTGCCGAGTACGACGGTTACACCGCCGAGGCCCGTGCCGGTGAGCTGCTGCTCGGCGCCGGTATCCCCATCGAGTTGCACAACGGCCCCATGAGCGAAGTGGCCCCGGGCTGGAAACTGCGGGTGCTGCTGGCACAGGCGCTGTTCTCCAACCCCGACATACTGCTGCTGGACGAACCGACCAACAACCTGGACATCAACACCATTCGCTGGTTGGAGCAGGTGCTCAACGATCGCGAGAGCACCATGATCATCATCTCTCACGACCGTCACTTCCTGAATTCGGTCTGTACCCACATGGCGGATCTGGACTACGGCGAGCTGCGCGTCTACCCCGGCAACTATGACGACTACATGACGGCGGCCACCCAGGCCCGCGAGCGTCTGATCTCCGACAATGCCAAGAAGAAGGCCCAGATTGCCGACTTGCAATCCTTCGTGTCGCGTTTCAGCGCCAACGCCTCCAAGTCCAGCCAGGCCACTTCCCGTCTCAAGCAGATCGACAAGATCAAGATTGAAGAGGTCAAGGTGTCCAGCCGTCAGAACCCCTTCATCCGCTTCGAGCAGGAGAAGAAGCTGTACCGCAACATCCTGGAAGTGGAAGGGGTGTCCAAAGGTTATGGTGAGGCGCCCCTGTTCAAGGGCCTGAGCATGATGCTGGAAGTGGGCGAGAAGGTCGCCATCCTGGGGACCAACGGCATTGGTAAATCCACCCTGATCAAGACGCTCATGGGCGAACTGGAACCGGACAGCGGCACCATCAAATGGTCCGAGAACGCCCAGATAGGTTACTACGCCCAGGATCACGCCGAAGACTTCGACACCGATCTCAATGTGTTCGACTGGATGGCCCAGTGGAAACAGGCCAACGAAGATGAGCAGGCAGTACGCTCCATTCTGGGTCGTCTGCTGTTCACCCAGGACGACATCAAAAAGCCGGTCAAGGTACTCTCCGGTGGCGAGCAGGGCCGCATGCTGTTT
>NZ_AQGQ01000240.1 GCF_000388115.1 Aeromonas molluscorum 848 | reverse complement strand
ATACTGCCCATCGATACCTATAAAAGGATCTCGACAACCTGTGCAACGAGCCGCTGCATCTGGACTGGGAAACCTTGCGTGAAGAGATCAAGACGGTCGGTCTGCGCAACTCGACCCTGACCGCCCTGATGCCGAGCGAGACCTCCAGCCAGATCTCCAATGCCACCAACGGCATAGAACCGCCGCGCGGCCTGGTGTCGGTCAAGGCCTCCAAGGATGGCATCCTCAAGCAGGTGGTGCCCGAGTACGAGCGCCTCAAGGATCAGTACGAACTCTTGTGGAAACAGCCGAGCGTCGATGGTTACCTGCAGCTGGTCGGCATCATGCAGAAATTTGTGGATCAGGCGATTTCTGCCAACACCAACTACGATCCGGCCCGCTTCGAAGGCAACAAGGTACCGATGAAGCAGCTGCTCAAAGATCTGCTGACCGCCTACAAATACGGTCTAAAAACCCTGTATTATCACAACACCCGTGACGGGGCTGACGACACCCAGGCCGACATGCAAGATGACGGCTGTGCCGGCGGCGCCTGCAAGATCTGATAAACACCGAGCGGGAGTCTTTACTCCCGCTCTCCTGTTTCCCAATTCAAGACATTCAAATCACCATGGCTTATTCAACGTTCTGCCAAACCCAAAATGACCAGCTCAAGGAGCCGATGTTCTTTGGCCAGCCGGTCAACGTGGCCCGTTATGATCAACAGAAATATGATGTATTCGAGCGGTTGATAGAGAAGCAGCTCTCCTTCTTCTGGCGCCCGGAAGAGGTAGATGTCTCGCGGGATCGCATCGACTACCATGCCCTGCCCCCTCACGAGCAGCACATCTTCATCTCCAACCTGAAATATCAGACCCTGCTGGACTCCATTCAGGGCCGCAGCCCGAACGTGGCTCTGCTGCCGCTGGTCTCCATCCCGGAGCTGGAGACCTGGATTGAGACCTGGGCCTTCTCCGAGACCATCCACTCGCGCTCCTACACCCATATCATCCGCAACATAGTCAACAGCCCCTCTCAGGTGTTTGACGACATTGTGACCAACGAGCAGATCCTCAAGCGCGCCGGCTCCATCAGTTGCTATTATGACGACCTCATCGAGGCAACCGCTCTCTATAACCTGCACGGCGCCGGCACCCATCTGGTCAACGGCACTGAGCGCACCATCGACCTGCATGAGCTCAAGAAGAAGCTCTATCTGTGTCTGATGAGCGTCAATGCCCTGGAGGCGATCCGCTTCTACGTCAGCTTTGCCTGTTCGTTTGCCTTCGCCGAGCGCGAGCTGATGGAGGGGAACGCCAAGATCATCAAGATGATCGCCCGTGACGAAGCCCTGCACCTGACGGGCACCCAGCACATGCTGAACCTGATGCGCAGCGGCCAGGACGATCCCGAGATGGCTGTCGTGGCGAGCGAGTGCGAACAGGCCTGCTTCGATATCTTCAAGGAAGCGGCCGAGCAGGAGAAGGAGTGGGCCGAGTACCTGTTCCAGGACGGCTCCATGATTGGGCTGAACAAGGACATCCTCTGCCAGTACGTGGAATACATCACCAATCTGCGCATGGCCGCCGTGGGATTGCCGTCCGCCTTTAGCGGCGCCAAACAAAACCCAATCCCCTGGATCAATACCTGGCTGTCATCCGACAACGTCCAGGTCGCGCCCCAGGAAGTGGAAGTGAGCTCCTATCTGGTCGGTCAGATAGACAGCGAAGTGAGCCACGAAGATTTGGGTGACTTCGAGCTGTGAGTGATGCCCTGCTGGTGCCAGAGCGGGCCGTCCAGCCCCTGGAATGTGAACGCGAGCAGCCGCTGGCCATCATAGAGAGCCGGCACGGCCCCATGCAGGCTCACCCAGGTGAGGCGCTGCTCGACACACTGGAGCGCCACGGTCACCAATTGGAATATCAGTGCCGCAGCGGCTATTGCGGCGCCTGCCGCACGCCCTTGCTGGCAGGCAAGGTACACTATCCAGAATCCCCCCTGGCCTTCGTCGATGCGGGGCAATGCCTGCCCTGCTGCTGTCATCCGGTTGGCAACGTCACCCTCGATCTGAGTCGCCACGACTAGTCCATCGCCACAATACTCCTGCCACAGAGCCCTCAATCGAGGGCTCTGTGGCATGTGATAACGATCTGATTGGGCCTATCAAACCAATCCTCCTCCCCACTCGCGCACGGCGCACTCCAGGTATCCCATGATCCCCTTCCTTGTCTTTTTCCCGCAAGGTAAGCCTCTAGTTGAACTGCGCTGGTTGCCACGCGCCCCATACCAGTCATGCATCACGGGATACCCCGCAGCCTGGCGACTATTTCTATTTAGAGAGAAAGACTGCCCCTCGCACCCCACATAGCGGCACGCAAAAAAATGCCCTCCGAAGAGGGCATTTTCATGTCTGACACGCAGCCTGGCTGCGTCGGCCATAGGGTTAGACGTTACGGCTGACCACTGGGTGATCCAGCAAGGCCTCGTCTTCGGCCATACAGGCCGCCGCAGTAAACAAGACGTCGGTGGAGCTGTTGAGGGCCGTCTCGGCGGAGTCTTGCAGCACACCGATGATGAAGCCGACCGCGACCACCTGCATGGCGACATCGTTGCTGATACCAAACAGGCTGCAGGCCAACGGGATCAACAGCAGGGAGCCACCGGCCACCCCTGAAGCGCCGCAGGCACTGATGGTCGCGACCACGCTGAGCAGCACTGCCGTGCCCAAATCTATCTGCAGGCCCAGAGTATGAGCCGCAGCCAGACTCAGCACCGTGATGGTGATAGCGGCGCCTGCCATGTTGATGGTGGCCCCAAGCGGAATGGAGACCGCATAGGTGTCCTTGGGCAGCTTGAGCTTTTCGCACAGAGCCATGTTGACCGGGATGTTGGCGGCAGAGCTGCGGGTGAAGAAGGCGGTCACGCCGCTCTCTTTCAGGCAGGTAAATACCAGCGGATAGGGGTTACGCTTTATCTTCCAGAAGACGATGAGCGGGTTGACTACCAAGGCGATGAACAACATGCTGCCGATCAACACCATCAATAGATGGGCATAACCAAACAGCGCATCGAAGCCGGTTTCGGCCAGGGTGGAAGCAACCAGGCCCAGAATACCGAGCGGCGCACAGCGGATCACCGCCTTGACGATGGTTGAGACCCCATCGGACAAGTCTGACACCAGCGCCTTGGTGCTGTCACTGGCATGACGCAGCACGATCCCCAGAGCGATGGCCCAGGCCAGGATACCGATATAGTTGGCTTCCATCAGCGCCTTGACCGGGTTGCTCACCACGTTGAACAGCAGGGTCTGCAATACCTCAGTGATGCCACCCGGCGGCGTGACATCGGCGGTATTGGCCACCAGATGCAGGTTGGAGGGGAACATGAAGCTGGCCAGCACCGCCACCAGCGCGGCGGCGAAGGTACCAAACAGGTAAAGACCAAGCAGTGGGCGGATATTGGTCTTCTGACCCTGCTTGTGACCCGTGATGGAGGCGGTCACCAGCACGAAGACCAGTATCGGGGCCACGGCCTTGAGGGCGCCGACAAACAGGTTGCCGAGCAAGCCTGCCGATTTGGCCCACTCGGGGGCGAGCAAGGCCAGCACTATGCCAACGATCAGACCGATCAGGATCTGGCTGACCAGACTGGTGCGATTGATCAGACGAAGGAGGGGGTGTTGTTGTGTCATCTATGTAGTCCCTGTGCACACACGGTGCTTGAATCATGAAGTCCTGCGGCGAACCTTTTTCATTCGGAACCAACCGAACGAACCAACCGGCTGCGGTCAGACCTTCTCGAGTGGGGTCTGTATTCCGGTAGGGGTCGCACCCATGGAATATCCCACCTGCAACATCTTTTTTCCACACATACACCACGAAAATCCCATTTCACATCACAAAAAAACCACAACAATGAAGTAACACCATATCAACAACCATAAGAACGATGCCAAATGCCACTCTCTTGGCGTCGCCAGACGATCCTGTCAGAGCCCAGGTGGTATCATGGGGTTTTCCTCAGGATGCCGCCCTATGATCGCCTCTTTGCTTGAACAACATTTCGGTTTCACCCAGCTCAGACCCGGGCAACAGGCCGTCATGGAGCAGATATTGGCAGGGCGCAGTGCCGCTGCCATCTTCCCGACCGGTTCGGGCAAGTCGCTCTGCTACCAGTTGCCCGCCCTGGCCCTGCCCCACCTCACCCTGGTCATCTCACCGCTCATCGCACTGATGCAGGATCAGCTCGCCTTCTTGCAGCGCAAAGGAATAGCCGCCGCCGCACTGGATTCGAGCCTGACCCCGGAGCAGAGCCGTGAGGTCATGCGGCAGATAGAAGCTGGCGAGCTCAAGATCCTGATGATCTCGGTCGAGCGACTCAAGAACGAACGCTTTCGCCGCTTCATTGCCGGTGTGCCACTCTCGTTGATGGTGGTGGACGAAGCGCACTGTATCTCGGAGTGGGGTCACAACTTTCGCCCCGATTAT
>NZ_AQGQ01000239.1 GCF_000388115.1 Aeromonas molluscorum 848 | reverse complement strand
GGCGGCGCCTGTGCAGTTGATGGTCAAGCTGGGACTGGATATGGATGGCTTCAGCCACTGGTTTGCTGCCAATGCGGTGCTCAATATCGCCACTTGTTTCCTGGCGCCCCGCTTCATCGTCAAGGTCGGGGCCAGACGCACGCTGCGGTTGGGGCTGCTGGTGATCTGTCTGTCGGCACTGATGCTGACCCTGGTGCAAGATATCCCGCATCCGCTGGCCATGATGGGGCCTGTCTTCCTCTCCAGCATCGGCTTTGCCATGGTGTTGGGGGCCGCCGCAGGTATGGCATTGGCACCCTTTGGTCACTGTGCCGGTACGGCTGCCGCGCTGCTCGGGCTCTTCCAGATGAGTGGGGCCGGTGCCTTGGTTGGCATCACTGGGGCGCTGGTTGCGGATCCACTCAACCAGCTGGCGTTGCACATGTGGTTATTGTTGCCGCCTCTGGTGATGCTGCTGACCCGGCGTGGCCGCCGCCTCTGCGCCAGCGCTTGAGGGTGATGACAGCGATGTGCAAGACGGGGGCTCAGGCCCCCGTTTTTATTTCTCGCTCTCAAGACGCTGCCTCCCTGTCAAAAGTTGTCTGATTGCCAGATGCTGGACTATGGGGTCGACAGTGGTGATATAGGGGAGCCTGTTGCCTTGGAAGTGGATTAACTGTTCATAAAATCGTTTTTTGTTGAAATTTTGTATCAAAAAAATAGGGTTGTTTAGGTTTTTTCATCCACTGGGTGAGAAAATATCATTGTGATACTCGTTTTCATTAACTGGGGTTAGGGTTATATTTTGCGCGCCTCTTGGCTCCCTTATTCATCTTTGAACAAAGGGGTACAGCTGGCCTGTGATGGCAACGATGCCATCTCTCCAAATTTTTGAGGGTATGCACATGAACAAAGTACTGGTAGCCGGTATCCTGGGTCTGATGTTGACCGCCTGTGGTCAGAAAGAAGAAGCGGCACCGGCTGCGACTCCTGCCGCTGACGCTGCTGCCAAAGTAGAACAAGCCGCCAGCGAAGCTAGCGCCACTGTTGAACAGGCTGCTGACAAGGCTGCCGACAAAGCCGCCGCCGCCGGCGAAGCCACCAAGCAAGCTGCTGCCGATGCAGGCGCAGCCGTAGAGAAGGCCGCTACCGCTGCTGCCGACAAGGTTGAAGCCGCTGTGAGCGATGCCAAAGCCAACTAAGTTGGCTTTGATTGACAAAAACGGGCCGGGGCGATATCCCGGGCCCGTTTTTATTGGTGGCGCCCAATGGCTTGGGTCAGCGCGGCGCCCAGGCTGGATTGAGCAGGGAGGTCAGCACGTGATCCTCCCATTGGCCGTTGATCATCAGGTAGTCGCGGGCATATCCTTCTCGCTCGAAGCCGAGCCGTGCCAGCAGGGCTGCGCTACGCAGGTTGGCGGGCATGTGATTGGCCATGATGCGATGCAGCCCCAGCTCGGCGAACAGATAATCTATCCCCCCTTGTACCACTTCCTGCATCAGTCCCTGCCCCTGATAGGCCTCATCTATCGAGTAGCCAAGGTGGCAGGCCTGAAACATGCCTTGCACTATGTTGGTGAAGTTGCAGGTGGCGATCACCCGCGCACCGCTGGCATCGAGGGCCACCAGGTTGACCGCCTGGCCTGCGAAAAACTGACCGTAGCTCTCTCGCAGCCGGGTAAACCAGCAACCCAGGGTATAGAAGTCAGGATCGCGTCTGGGTTCCCAGGGCGCCAGATGCAGGCGATTTCGTTGATGGTAATCGAGCATCAGATCTGCCCGTTCCGGCGGCAATATGGTGAGCTGGGTGCGCGCCGTCTTGATATGAGGTAGCGCCATCAGGCATCCCTCTGCTGGAGCCACTCTTCCCGCAGCAGGCCGTAGAGGGCGTGATCCACGACCCGGTCTCCCAGCCGCTCGGCCCGGCGCAGCACCCCTTCCTGGCGCATGCCGAGTCGCTCGCACACCGCCCGACTGGGCTCATTGTCGAGGGCGGCACTGATCTCCGCCTTCTCCATGCCCATCTCCTCGAAAGCGTGATGAATGAGGGCCTGGCAGGCGCGACCTATGATGCCGTTGCCCTGCCAGCGCTCCGCCAGCCAGTAACCCAGGGTGACCTTGCCCAGATTCTGATCTATCCGGTTGTAACCTATGACTCCGACCAGCTCCCCCTGATACTCGATGGCCGTGGTGAGAGAGTCGCCACGGGCGAAGCCTTCGATGGCGTGACGAATGAAGGTGGCGGTGTCGTCACGGCGCTGGACGAACGGCACCCAGGGCAACCATTGGGAGAGGTACTCCCGGTTCTGCTGGCAGAGAGCATAGAGCTCGGTTGCCATGTCGGGTTGCAAGAAAGTCAGTGCCAGTTCGTCATCCAATTGCCAGGTGAACATAGGGTCTTGCCTCGGTGCGTCTATGTCATGCATTGATGTGCCAATGTAGCCAATTGGCTTACAGAGCGCCATGGCGACCTTGCCCTTGTTCCTTGGTCATGGGGGAGCTCTCTTGCTGGCAAATATGGGGGGGCAAGGGAGACTTGTCGGTCACGTTCTGGCAGGAAATGTCGTTTGTCCTCTCTCTGGGGGCCCCTTGCAGACTCTTCAGCAGATCCTGCTATCCCTTTGTGCTGAGCTGTCAGTTCTGACAGGGCGCAATCTGTGGCGGTCCCGCTAGCTTAGAGGCGCCGGGAGTGGCCCGGGATATCATCGACCTAAGGAAAGAAGAGATGAACAGAGTCTATTTGGCCGTCGCGCTGGCATGTTGGGGTGGCGCCGTTCTGGCCGCCGAGCAAGTCGCAATTGAACAGGTTGCCGGTATTCAGGGGGCGCCGAGTGGCGCGGCGGGGGTGAGCGCCCTGGCAGGGGATGGCGAGTACCGTCAGGTTCGTGCCGTTACTCTGCCCAATGGCCAGCTGCGGGTCCGCTATGAGCAGACCTGGCATGGTATCCCGGTGTGGGGTCAGGTGCTGGTGGCTGAGCAATCCCTTGGTGGCCAGGTCAGCAAGTTGTCCGGGCAGATATTGCGCCAGATAGAGGGGGATGTGGCTAGCCCTGTGGCGACCCTTAGCCCGGCAGAGGCGGCGGTCAAGGCGCGCAATGGCGCCAAGGGTAGCAACGAGCGGGTCAAGTTGCTCGTGGTGCAAGATGAGGCCGGACAGGCGCGTCTGGTCTATCTGGTCTCCTGGCTGGCGGCGGGCGAGGCGCCGAGCCGCCCCTTCGTGATGGTCGATGCCCACAGTGGTGCCGAGCTCAAGCGCTGGGAGGGGATCAATCATCAGAATGCCAGCGGTCCGGGCGGCAACACCAAAACTGGCAAGTATTTCTATGGCGCCGATTTCGGCCCCCTGCTGGTCGATGCCAACTGCCGGATGAGCAGCGCCAACGTCGATACCATCAACATGAATCATGCCACCTCGGGGGGCAGCGTTCACCAGTTCAGCTGCCCGGAAAATACGGTCAAGGAGATCAACGGCGCCTTCTCGCCCCTCAATGATGCCCACTACTTCGGCAATGTGGTGTTCGACATGTACCGCAGCTGGTACAACACGGCGCCGCTCAGCTTCAAGTTGAAGATGCGGGTCCACTATGGCCGCAACTATGAGAACGCCTTCTGGGATGGCAGCCAGATGACCTTTGGTGACGGCGCTACCACCTTCTATCCCTTGGTAAGCCTGGATGTGGCCGCCCATGAGGTGAGCCACGGCTTTACCGAGCAGAACGCGGGGCTGGTCTATGCCAATCAATCCGGCGGCATCAACGAGGCCTTCTCCGACATGGCGGGGAAGCTGCCGAGAACTTCATGAAAGGCAGCAACGACTGGCTGGTGGGCGCCCAGATCTTCAAGGGCAACGGTTCACTGCGCTACTTCGAGGATCCGACCCGGGATGGCCGCTCCATCGGTCATGCCAGCGATTATCGCAGCGGCATGGACGTGCACCACAGCTCGGGGGTCTATAACCGCGCGTTCTACCTGCTGGCCAACAGCAGCGGCTGGAACACCCGCAAGGCGTTCGAGGTGTTCGTGCTGGCAAACAGACTCTATTGGGGTCCTAACGCCAGCTTCGATCAGGGGGCCTGTGGCGTGACCCGGGCGGCCACGGATCTTGACTACAGTCTGAGCGATGTGGCGGCCGCCTTCAGCACGGTCGGCGTCAATGCCAGTTGTGGTAGCACGCCGCCCTCAGGGGGCAGTGTGTTGCAAAACGGCGTGGCCCAGACCGGACTGGCGGGAGCCCAGGGGGGCAAACTCAATTACACCATTGAGGTTCCGGCCGGCAAGAGCACGCTTGTGGTTGCCAGCAGTGGCGGCAGCGGTGATGCGGATCTCTATGTGAAATTTGGTGCTGTGCCAACCAGCACCAGCTACGATTGCCGCCCCTACAAGAGTGGCAACACCGAGACCTGCACCCTCAATGCGCCCAAGGCGGGCACCTGGCATGTGCAACTGAGTGGCTTTAGTGCCTTCTCTGGTGTGAGTCTTAAGGCAAGTTATTGATAGAATGAGGTTT
>NZ_AQGQ01000238.1 GCF_000388115.1 Aeromonas molluscorum 848 | reverse complement strand
GCAGCTGCACGGGGACGAAGACGCCGCCTTTATCGAGGCCCTGCGTGCCCGGCTGCCAGGCCAGTGCCAGATCTGGAAGGCGGTCGGCATCACTCTCGATAAGGCAAGTGGGGAGCCGCTGCCCAACCTGGATTATCCGGCCGATCGCCTGCTGCTCGATACCGTCGTGAAAACGGCAGTCGGCAGCCAGAGCGGTGGCACCGGCCAGGCCTTCGACTGGACAGTGCTCGACGGGCTAGACAAGTCCCGCCTGATGCTGGCCGGTGGGCTCAACCCGGACAATGCCCTGAGCGCAGCCCAGGTCGGTTGCCTGGGCCTTGATTTCAACTCCGGGGTCGAAAGCGCCCCCGGCCGGAAAGATGCCAGCAAGCTTGAGGCCGCCTTTGCCGCCCTCAGGCAGCTCTGAGCTCTCGCCGCTATCGATTCGCATTTTATGAATAGGACAAGGAATAGACCATGACTCTGCTCAATCCGTTTTTTGGTGAATTTCGTTGCTGATATGTATGCGCCTCAGTCATATGCTTCAGCCCGCCACGGCTCATCGCTGATCTAAATTGCAGAATATATAGGAAGATAACCATGACCCTGCTCAATCCGTTTTTTGGTGAATTTGGCGGTATGTATGTACCCCAGATCCTGATGCCCGCGCTGCTCCAGCTGGAGAAAGCCTTCGTGGATGCCAGGGAGGATGCCGCTTTCGTGAAGGAGTTCCAGGAGCTCCTCACCGAATATGCCGGCCGCCCCACGCCGCTCACCCTGGTTCGCAATCTGACCCGTGGCACCAAGACCCGCCTCTACCTCAAGCGCGAAGACTTGCTGCACGGCGGCGCCCACAAGACCAACCAGGTGCTGGGCCAGGCCCTGCTAGCCAAACGCATGGGCAAGAACGAGATCATCGCCGAGACAGGCGCCGGTCAGCACGGGGTCGCCACTGCCCTGGCCTGCGCCCTGCTCGGCCTCAAGTGCCGGGTTTACATGGGTGCCAAGGATTGCGAGCGCCAGAAACCGAACGTGTTTCGCATGAAGTTGATGGGCGCCGAGGTGATACCGGTGCATTCAGGTTCCAGCACCCTCAAGGATGCCTGCAACGAGGCGCTGCGTGACTGGGCAGCCAACTACGAGACCGCCCACTATCTGCTCGGTACTGCCGCCGGCCCCCACCCCTTCCCGACCATAGTGCGGGAGTTCCAGAAGATGATCGGGGAAGAGGCCAAGGTGCAGTGCTTCGAGAAAGAGGAGCGACTGCCGGACGCGGTGATCGCCTGCGTCGGCGGCGGCTCCAACGCCATCGGCATCTTCGCCGATTTCATCCCCGAAGAGGGGGTGCGCCTCATCGGCGTCGAGCCCGGCGGTCATGGCATCGAATCTGGCGAGCATGGCGCGCCGCTCGGTCACGGCAGCAAAGGGGTCTTCTTTGGCATGCACTCCTACCTGATGCAGGACAAGCAGGGGCAAATTCAGGAGTCCTACTCCGTCTCGGCGGGGCTCGACTTCCCCTCCGTCGGCCCCCAGCACGCCCATCTGGCAGCCATCGGCCGCGCCGAATATGTCTCCATCACCGACAAAGAAGCACTGGATGCATTCCAGGAGCTGGCCAGAAGCGAAGGCATCATTCCGGCGCTGGAATCCTCCCACGCCCTGGCACACGCCCTCAAGATGGCGCGCAGCGAACCAGAGAAGGAGCAGGTGCTGATCGTCAACCTCTCGGGCCGTGGCGACAAGGACATCTTCACCGTGGCCGATATTTTGGAAACCGAGAGCTTTGACAAAGAAGGAAGCCGCAAATGAACCGCTACGCACAACTCTTCTCCCGCCTGGAACAAGCCAAGCAAGGCGCCTTCGTCCCCTTCGTGATGCTGGGGGATCCCACCCCTGAACTCTCCTTGGCCGTCGTCGATGCCCTGGTCGAGGGGGGCGCCGATGCCCTGGAGCTCGGCATTCCCTTCTCTGATCCTGTGGCCGACGGCCCCACCATTCAGGGCGCCGCCCTGCGCGCCTTTGCCAGCGGCACCACCCCGGATGGCTGCTTCCAGCTGCTGACCCGCATCCGGGCCAAGTACCCCCAGATGCCCATTGGCCTCTTGGTCTACGCCAACCTGGTCTATGTGCGCCACATCGACGGCTTTTATCAAAAATGCCAGCAGGCTGGCGTCGATTCGGTGCTGGTGGCGGACGTGCCGGTGCAGATGTGCGCCCCCTACAAGGCGGCGGCCGACAAGTTCGGCATCGACAGCATCTTCATCGCGCCGCCCAACGGTGACGCCGAGACCCTCAAAGCCGTGGCCGAACTTGGCAGTGGCTACACCTATCTGGTGAGCCGCGCAGGCGTCACCGGTGCCGAGACCAAGGCGGGCATGCCGGTGGAGGGATTGATCAACACCCTCAACGAGTTCAAGGCCCCCCCCGCCCTGCTCGGCTTTGGCATCAGCGATCCCCAGCAGGTGAAGGAGGCCATCAAGGCGGGCGCCGCTGGCGCCATCTCCGGCTCCGCCGTGGTCAAGATCATCGAGACCCACCAGCAGGATCCCGACCGCATGCTCATTCGCCTGAAGGAGTTTGTGCAAGGGATGAAGGCGGCGACCAACAAATAGGGGCAGGTATAGGGTCATATGCCGTTGGCCCTGACCAGCCAGCATAAAGGGAGCCCACTTGGGCTCCCTTTTATTATCCGGCGTCAGGGGTTGGCTTCTCTATAGGTCTGATTAGCGAAGCGTAATCAGACGATCGCGGAGTTGATCTGGTGGCGCGGCTTAGCCACGTAGGAGGCGGGGGCTCTGCCCTCGACGGGGTTTCGCCCGCCCTTCGGGCTGGGGCGAGTGACTTTGGAAAGACCCAAAGTCACCAAAGGTCTTCTCCCCCGCTTATTCGCCCGACTGACGTCGGGTACCTTCGGCTCCCCCTCTTGTCCAACGGCACGCGCCAATGGGCCGTCCATGGCCCAACGCCGCTCGCTCGGCATCCTGCCTCGCGGCCTGGACAAGAGGCCTCGCCTCAGCGAATAAGAGGGGGATCAAAACCGTGCCAGTCCTCAGCTTCCGTCTAACCACAGATATGCTCCCTCTCCCTCCGAGAGAGGGTTGGGGTGAGGGGCGTTTTCGCACTTCTGCTAACCCAACAACCTATTCAAAGCAGCGGTTTCCCGCTAATTGATTGAACCGGTTCAGATTTTTATCAACTGCCTCTTCCCATGCCTCAATCAGGCCCCTTATGATAGCCAAACGACAATCAACCTCTGGGGAGAGCGTCATGGCAGCGATGGTTGCAATCTCGCGGGTGAAAGCAGCGAACTGGGGGCTGGAACTCAGGGGCGGTAGCCTTGCCTGCAGAAACTGACAAGCGAACCCCCGCACACGGTTCCTCACAGTGGGAGGCCATTTTCTGATTGCCAATCAGAAGCACATATTCAGACAGTGCTGGACGCGGGTAACATGGATGCACGATGGTAATACGCTCACATCAAACAGCAGAACTTTCATCCAAGCGGGCTGACCACACCCGCAAATACCTGACCCAGCACATGTGTATATATCTGCGTTGTACGCGCATCGGAATGCCCAAGTAGCGTTTGTACTGTCCGGATATCACTGCCACGACGTAGAAGCTCGGTGGCAAAACTGTGGCGAAAGGTATGGCAGCTAGCGGGTTTGTTCAGGTTGGATTGCCTGACGGCCTGTCTGACCGCTTTCTGTATTGCGCTAACGTGAAGATGGTGGCGGACGATCTGTCCGTCCTCATTTGTACAAAGTCCGGTCGATGGGAATAGCCACTGCCACTCAAACGAATGCCCGGCGTTAGGGTACTTGCGTCGTAACGCAAATGGCAGGCTGACAGGGGGGTGATAGAAGCTGTCCTGCTGTTTCCAGGCATTAAACATGCGTGCTCTGCGCTCCAGTAGTGGTGCGATCAAGGGGACTGGTAAGAGCGTTGTACGATCTTTAGCTCCTTTACCGTCATGAATGGTGATGATTTTCTTGTCAAAATCCACATCCTTGATACGTAAACGCGTAGCCTCAACGACACGTAATCCCGCGCCGTACATCAGCGACGCCAGCAATTGATGCGGTTGACCTAACTGTGCGATCAGCGCAGTTGCCTCTTCATGAGTCAGCACACAAGGGATCCTAACCGAGCGTTTCGCGCGCACAATCTCGCCGATCTGACCAAGGGGTTGTCGCAACACCTTGGTATACAGGAAAACCAGTGCATTGAGTGCCAGATTCTGAGTTGCGGCGGCGACCTTTCGTTCGGCGGCAAGCCAAGTGAGAAAAGCATTGACCTCAATGGCACCGAGTTCTTGCGGGTGTCGCAGTTGATTAAAACGTATGAAATTGCGGATCCAGTACCAGTAGGACTTTTCAGTACGGATGCTGTAATGATGCAAACGCATCACTGTCCTGACCTGTTCACGCAGACGGGGTTTGGTGGTGCTCTCCATAGCTGGCTCCATAACTGTTTTTTTATACAGTAGTAATGGTAGAGTAAAAAGAGGAGGTCAAGCGAATACATTGAAGTATTAGGG
>NZ_AQGQ01000237.1 GCF_000388115.1 Aeromonas molluscorum 848 | reverse complement strand
GCTGCAAGGCCCGCCTGTTCGCTAATGCTGAGCAAGGCATGACCCGCAGGCGGGCGAACAGAATTAGCCGTTCGGCCTCCCCTATATCCCCCAAATAGAGCACATCGCAGTGGTCCGGGACCAAGGGGTCGCCCACGTTGTAGCGACTGACCGTGACCCGGCGGCCATTGGCCTGCTGGCTGATATGAAACAGGTTGTCGGCATATTCTGTCGGCCCCAGCACGCAGAGCCGCATCGTAGGAGGTTCGACTGGCCAGCGGGTATAGCTGAGGATATCGAGCACCGTCTGGCGCACATGCTCGACGCGTACCTCGGCTTGCGTGCCACGACTATGGGTTTGGATATCGGCCAGGGCCAACGAGCTTGCCAGCAGGCAGAGACCGGCAAACAGATGAAGCAGATACGATAGGTGCATAGGTTTGATCATTGAGATAGTGGCACAGATCCTAGCATGTCCCTGAACCACAGGGTTAGCCCGACAGTGCCGCGCCAGGGCGCGTCTTGTCAACATTGGACCTCATGCTGACCCTTGTCATCCACCCTCAGGGAGGCAACGGCCCTGCGAATCGGGGCCATGACGCATAGGGACAGGCCCGCCTTGTTCATAACACAAAGAGGTCACATGGCCTCTTTGTGTTATGCGGCGAGCGCGGCACTTACTTCTTGCCGATGCCATATTCTCGCAACTTGTTGGCGATGGCCGTGTGGGAGACCCCGAGCCGCTTGGCCAACTGGCGGGTCGAGGGGAAGGCGGGATAGAGACGCGCCAGCAACCGGCTCTCGAAGCGCTTGACTGCCTCGTCCAGGGCTCCTTCGAACCACTCGTCGATGAGTGGCATGGCGTCGGGCGCCACCGGCAAGTCTATCTGCTCGGGACCTATCTCATCCCCTTCCAGCAGCGTCATGGCGCGATAGAGGCAGTTGCGCAGCTGGCGCACGTTACCCGGCCAGCGATAGGCGGTCAGGTACTCCGCCATGTTGCGGGTGAAGCGCGGCTTGGGGCGCTGCAACTCGCTGGCGAAGCGGGCGACGAATTGCTGGGCCAGGGCCATGATATCCGCCTTGCGCTCGCGCAGGGGTGGCAGGGACAAACTCAGCACGTTGAGACGGTAATAGAGGTCTTCCCGAAACTTGCCCTCGGCCACCAGATCCAGCAACTGCTTCTGGGTGGTGCAGATGAAGCGCACATTGACCTTCACCTCCTGCTCGTCACCGACCCGGCGAAACACCCCGTCTTGCAGCACGCGCAGGAACTTGGTCTGCAGATGAGCAGACATGTCCCCAATCTCATCGAGCATCAGGGTACCGCCGCTGGCGAGCTCGAGCACGCCGCGCTTGCCTTCGGTGTTATTGCCAAAGGCGCCGGGGGCGTAACCGAACAGCTCGCTCTCGGCCACGTTATCGGGCATGGCGGCGCAGTTGAGGGCCATGAAGGGGTGGCTGGATCTCAGGCTGGCACCGTGGCAGGCGCGGGCCAACAGCTCCTTGCCGGTGCCGGTTTCGCCGACGATGAGCAAGGGGGCATCCTGCATCGCCAGTTTGCTGGCCTCGGTCAGAACCTGTCTCATCTTGGGGCTTTCTGCCTGCAGATGCTCGAAGCCACCCACCTCGATGGCATGCAGGGCGCTGAAATGCAGGCCGACCCGACGGGCAGACTTGAGCACCACCACGGCCCCCGCCAGCGCCTGCTTGCCCTTCTCCTCAGCCACGAAGAGCGGCATCAGATCCGCCAGGTACTCCTCACCGCCCAGGCTCAGCTTGCAGGTTTGCGGCTTGATGTCGCTCGACTCGAGCCAACGGGTGAAGGCAAACCCCTTGATCAGGGAACCGAGTGCCACTCCCTTGACCTCCTCCAGCGGCAGGTTGAGGGTGGTCAGCGCCGACTGGTTGACCTGGGTGATGCGACCACGGCTGTCGAGGGAAAACACCAGATCCGGCAGCGCCTTGAGCAGGGCGCGGATCTCGTGGTGTTCACGCTCGGAGGGCAGATAGGGGACGGTCTTGACGTCGTGTACCCCGGGGATGCGACGGATCTCGGGCATCAGATGCTGGAAGTCGCGAAACTCCAGCTCGGGGAAGTTGAGGTAGATGATGCCTGTGGTATCGATTTCGATGCCGCGCAGATCGATATTGTGCTCCACCAGACGATCGAGCAATTCCCGGGTCAGGCCCAGGCGGTCTTCACAGCTGACTTCAAGACGCATTCGAGGCAGGCTTCCTGGCTAACTTCATGATGGGCGTGATAATAACGTCTCCCCCCCGCCAGTGCGAGACTTGCCCGGTAAAAATGAGGGCCCGCCCCGGTTTGCACCGGGCGGGCCCGCGTTCAAGGCGTCATTGCCCCACCCCGGGGACATCCCCTTGTGCTATTTGAACAAAGCGTCGGTGCGCGCCGCCATGATGAAGTCATTGCGGTGCAGACCCTGGATCTTGTGAGTCCACCAGGTCACCGTCACCTTGCCCCACTCGGTCAAGATGCCCGGGTGGTGAAACTCGGCCTCGGCCAGCTCGCCCAGGCGATTGGTGAAGGCGAGCGCCTCCTTGAAGTTGCGGAAGATAAACTCCCGGCGCAACTGCAGCACTCCCTGCTCGCTCACCGGCTGCCAATCGGGGATGGCATGCATCAACTCGGCCAGCTCCTGTTCACTCACTTTAGGGGCATCGGCCCGGCAGGCTTCACAGCGCTGGTTTGCCAATTCAGACATGTATTTCTCCTTGATAAAATGGACGTGGCCCGCCAGAAGCTTGGCCCTGAGCCGCCTAGCTGGCCGCCTGCATGGGTTTGGGGGGATAGAGTGGACTGAACAGACCAAGCTGTCTGGCCTGGGCCAACTGCGCCAATATCTCATCCCGGGTCAGGGAATAGAGGCTGTCCAGGCTCGGCAGCACATAGTAGAGGGGCTGCATGATGTCGATGCGATAGGGCGTGCGCAGCACATCTTGCAGCTCGAAAGGGGTGCGGCGCGGCGTCTCGGACAGGGCGTAGGCCGTCTCGCCGATGGAGGAGAGAATACCGCCCCCATAGATACGCAGCCCCGCAGGAGTATCAAGCAGACCAAACTCCACCGTGAACCAGTAGAGCCGCGCCAGGAAGACCCTCTCCTCCTTGCTGGCACTGAGCCCCAGCTGGCCATAGGTGTGAGTGAAGTCGGCGAAGGCCGGGTTGGTCAGCATGGCACAGTGGCCGAAAATCTCGTGGAAGATGTCCGGCTCTTGCAAATAATCGAGCTCGTCCCGACGGCGAATGAAGGTGGCCACCGGAAACTGGCGGTTGGCGAGCAAGGCGAAAAAGCGATCGAAAGAGATGAGTGCCGGCACGGCCACCACAGACCAGCCGGTACAGGGCGTGAGCACGGCATTGATCTCGCCCAGTTGGGGAATGCGATCCCGGGGCAGGTCGAGCAGATCCAGCCCGGCCTGATACTCGGCGCAGGCCCGTCCCGCCAGACAAGGCAACTGGCGCTCGATCAGGATCTGCCAGGTGGCATGTTCTTCACGGCTGTAATCGATAAATCCCCGACTGTCGGGCTGGTGCGCTGTGTACTGATTTCCCATGCTGGCATCCTGCGGCATCCGTGGCGATGGCGAGTCGGTCGCCATGTCGGTGAGCCGACGCGGTCGACTCGGAAGGCACTCTCTAGTCAATCCACTGACAGAGCACCTGATGGGATCACTGTAACGATTTCTCCCCATAAAAAGCAGCCGACCCAAGGTCGGCTGCTTATCAAAGCATGTAAAGAAAATGTGACAACCGCTGGCTAATCCCCCCTACAACTTGACCATGATATGGCGCGGCACCGTGTAATCCTCCAGCGCATAGAGGGAGAGATCCTTGCCGTAACCGGACATTTTCATGCCGCCATGGGGCATCTCCGAGGTGAGCATGAAGTGGGTGTTGATCCAGGTGCAGCCATATTGCAGGTGGCTGGCCACCTTGCTGGCGAGGCTCAAATCCCGGGTCCAGACCGAGGAGGCGAGGCCATAGTCCGAGTCGTTGGCCCACTGCACCACCTGTTCGGCGTCGCCAAAGCGGGTCACCGACACCACGGGGCCGAACACCTCCCGGCGTACTATTTCATCCTCCTGACGGGCATGGACGATCAGGGTCGGCTCGAAGAAGAAGCCGTTGCCGGGGCGGATCTTGCCCCCCGCCGTCACCTCCACATGGCCACTACTCTGGGCCCGCTCGACGAAGCTGGCGACCCGGTTGCGCTGCCGGTCCGAGATGAGCGGCCCCATCTCCACCCCCTCCTCGTACTGGCTGCCCACCTTGATGGAGGCCACCGCCTCGGTCATGGCGGCGACGAATTTGTCGTAGATCTTGCCCTGGGCGTAGATGCGGCAGGCGGCGGTGCAATCTTGCCCGGCGTTGTAAAAGCCGAAGGTACGAATCCCCGCCACCACGGCCTCCAGATCCGCATCGTCGAAGATGATGACCGGCGCCTTGCCCCCCAGCTCAAGGTGGGTGCGCTTCATGGTGCGGGCGGCGCTTTGCAAAATTTTCTGGCCGGTGGCGATATCGCCGGTGAGCGACACCATGCGCACCAGCGGATGCTCCACCAGCGGCGCCCCCACGCTCTCGCCTCGCCCGCAGATGACGTTGATGACGCCGCGGGGGAAGATCTCGCTGGCGAGCTCGGCGAGGCGCAGGGCGGTGAGCGGGGGTCTGGCTCGGAGGGCTTGAGCACCACGGGTATTGCCCG
>NZ_AQGQ01000236.1 GCF_000388115.1 Aeromonas molluscorum 848 | reverse complement strand
CGGCGCCTACTGGCGCGGCGATTCAAACAACAAGATGCTGCAGCGCATCTACGGCACCGCCTGGGCAGATAAAAAGCAGCTCAAGGCTTACCTGCAACGCCTCGAAGAGGCCGCCAAACGTGACCATCGCAAGATTGGCAAGCAGCTCGACCTGTATCATATGCAGGAAGAAGCCCCCGGCATGGTGTTCTGGCACAACGATGGCTGGACCATCTTCCGTGAGCTGGAAACCTTCATGCGTACCAAGCTGCGTGAGTATGACTATCAGGAGGTGAAAGGCCCCTCCATGATGGATCGCGTGCTGTGGGAGCGTTCAGGCCACTGGGATAAATATGCCCAGGGCATGTTTACCACCCAGTCCGAAAACCGCGAGTACGCCATCAAGCCGATGAACTGCCCGGGTCATGTGCAAATCTTCAATCAGGGCCTGAAATCCTATCGCGATCTGCCATTGCGCATGGCCGAGTTCGGCTCCTGCCACCGCAACGAGCCATCGGGTTCCCTGCACGGTCTGATGCGAGTGCGTGGTTTTACACAAGATGATGCCCATATCTTCTGTACCGAAGAGCAGGTCATGGAAGAAGTATCTGCTTGCATCCGTATGGTCTATGACGTCTACGGCACTTTCGGCTTCGAAAACATCGTGGTCAAGCTCTCCACCCGTCCCGAACAGCGTATCGGTTCAGATGAAGCTTGGGATCGTGCCGAGGCTGCATTGGCCGAAGCCCTTGTGCTGAACGGCCTGAAGTACGATCTGCAACCGGGTGAAGGGGCGTTCTACGGTCCTAAAATTGAATTCACCCTGCACGATTGCCTGGATCGTGCGTGGCAGTGTGGTACAGTGCAGCTCGATTTCGCCCTGCCAGGTCGGCTGGGTGCCACTTATGTGGGCGAGGACAACGAGCGTCACGTCCCCGTGATGATACATCGCGCCATCTTGGGTTCCATCGAGCGGTTCATCGGCATACTGACCGAAGAATACGCAGGACTGTTCCCGACCTGGTTGGCACCGACTCAGGCCGTGGTGATGAATATCACGGATAATCAGGCCGATTATGCAGTAAAAGTGGCCAAAGCATTGAATGATGCGGGCCTTCGTGCAAAAGCGGACTTGAGAAATGAGAAGATTGGCTTTAAAATCCGCGAGCATACTTTGAAACGAGTACCTTTCATGCTGGTCTGCGGCGATAAAGAAGTTGAAGCCGGTAAGATTGCAGTACGGACTCGTAAAGGGGCTGACCTGGGCACTTATCCTGTTGAAGAGCTAATCGCTCTACTGTCCCAGGAAGTTCAGACCCGCGGACAAAAGAAAGTGGAGGAATAAGCTATAAAAGGCGGAAAAAAACTGGGCAAGCAACCGCAAGCCCGCGCTCACCGGATCAATACCGAGATTCGTCTGAAAGAAGTTCGTTTGACTGGACTTGATGGTGAGCCCTTGGGCGTCGTCGAAATCCATGATGCACTGAACTTGGCCCTTGAGGCTGGAGTAGATCTGGTCGAGATCAGCCCTAACGCTGAACCGCCCGTTTGCCGAATCATGGATTACGGCAAATTCCTCTACGAGAAGAGCAAGACAACCAAAGAACAGAAGAAAAAGCAGAAAGTTGTCCAGGTTAAGGAAATCAAATTCCGTCCTGGCACCGACGAAGGCGACTATCAGGTAAAACTACGCAACCTGGTTCGCTTTCTTGAAGACGGGGACAAGGCGAAGGTCACCCTGCGCTTCCGTGGTCGTGAAATGGCTCACCAGGATCTTGGTATCAAGGTACTGGAGCGCGTCAAGAACGATCTGGAAGAGCTGGCAGTGGTCGAGTCGTTCCCTAAAGTGGAAGGCCGTCAAGCTGTGATGGTCCTCGCGCCTAAGAAGAAATCCTAAGGCCCACAAGAAATTGGCTCATGGGCTAGTCCCATGAGTTAGTTCGCCTTGCGATTTTGTTTTCACTCACAATGCGGAGTATAAAATGCCGAAGATGAAAACCAACCGGGGTGCTGCAAAGCGCTTCAAGAAGACTGGCTCCGGCCGCTTCAAGTGCAAGCATAACCACCTGCGTCACATCCTGACCAAGAAGAGCAGCAAGCGTAAGCGCAAGCTGGGACCGAAGTTCATGGTTTCTGCTGCTGACCACAAACGTGTTGTTGCCTGTCTGCCGTACGCATAAGGGGGATGTGAAAAATGCCAAGAGTTAAACGTGGTGTGACTGCTCGCGCTCGTCACAAGAAAGTAATGAAAGCCGCCAAGGGTTACTACGGCGCCCGTTCCCGTGTCTACCGCGTAGCGGTACAAGCGGTAACCAAAGCTGGTCAGTATGCCTATCGTGACCGTCGCCAGAAAAAGCGTCAGTTCCGTCAACTGTGGATTGCCCGTATCAACGCGGCAGCCCGTCAGAATGGTCTGTCCTACAGCCGTCTGATCAACGGTCTGAAGAAAGCTTCTATCGAAATCGATCGTAAGATCCTGTCCGATATCGCTGTTCACGACAAGTTGGCTTTCACCGCCCTGGTTGAAAAGGCTAAAGCAGCACTGGTTTAATCCGGTTCTGTTATGAAACTAAAAGGAGGCCCTAGGCCTCCTTTTTTGTTGTTTTATCTGTTAAGACCGGTTTTCGGTGTGCGCTATGGGGTATATCCCCAGAGGGGCAGGGGATGGGTACCTTGTTGTGCTCAACGGTCGGAGGCGAGTGTGCCTGTCGCTGAGGAGTATGCAGAGCCGTTAATTCGAAAGCGCTCGAATTGACGGAGAGATAGCGTTTGTCTGACAGGCTCATACTACTAACGCCATCCGTCACATGCTTTGCCATTAATTTTTATCATATTGATTTAAAAGTATATTTAATAATTCCCTCCCTCGAATATGGCCTGCCGACCTCAAACATTGCCATCCATGGCACGGCGATACCATGACCATTGCGCTATAACAAAATGATTTCTCGGGAGAAAAGCCCACCTTAACTATGGTCAGCCAAGGGGCTTTTTTTGTATTATCCCCCTCTTACCCTTATTTAGCCTACAGGCTCCTGTTTCGGGAGTGGTGACGAGGAAGACATGCAACAGCTTGAAGAAGTAGTCGGCCAGGCCAAGGCCGAGATTGAGGGCGTCAATGACGTTGCGACCCTCGACGAGATCCGGGTCAAATATCTGGGTAAAAAAGGCGTTTTTTACCGAGCAGATGAAGACACTGGGCGCCTTGTCCGCAGAAGAGCGTCCCGCTGCGGGCGCCGTGATCAACCAGGCCAAGCAGCAGGTGCAAGATGCCCTGAATGCGCGCCGCGATGATCTGGCCTCCCAGGAGCTGAACCAGAAGCTGGCCGCCGAGACCATCGACATCAGCCTGCCTGGGCGTCGCATCGAGAGCGGTGGCCTGCACCCTGTGACCCGCACCGTCGAGCGCATCGAGCGCCTGTTTGGCGAGATGGGGTTCAAGGTTGAGCGCGGTCCCGAGATTGAAGATGGTTTCCACAACTTCGATGCGCTGAACATCCCGGCTCACCACCCGGCGCGTACCGATCACGATACCTTCTACTTCAATCCTGATCTGATGCTGCGCACCCATACCTCGGGCGTGCAGATCCGCACCATGCAGCAGCAACAGCCACCGATCCGCATCATAGCGCCGGGCCGCGTCTATCGTAACGACTACGACATGACCCACACGCCTATGTTCCACCAGGTTGAAGGCCTGCTGGTTGACGAGCATGCCAGCTTTACCGAGCTCAAAGGCATACTGCACGACTTCCTGCGCAACTACTTCGAGGAAGATCTCACCATTCGCTTCCGTCCTTCCTATTTCCCGTTCACCGAGCCGAGTGCCGAAGTGGATGTGATGGGCAAGAACGGCAAGTGGCTGGAAGTGCTGGGCTGCGGCATGGTGCACCCGAATGTGCTGCGTTCGGTCGGTATCGATCCGGAAAAATACTCCGGCTTTGCCTTCGGCATGGGCGTTGAGCGCCTGACCATGCTGCGTTACGGGGTCAATGACCTGCGTGCCTTCTTCGAAAACGACCTGCGCTTCCTCAAGCAGTTCAAGTAAGGGCGAGAGAACATGAAATTCAGTAAATCCTGGGTGATGGAGTGGGTCCGCACCGAGTTGAGTGACAACGCACTGGCCGAGCAGATCACCATGGCCGGTCTGGAAGTGGACGCCGTGGAAGCGGTGGCCGGCCAGTTCAACAACGTGGTCGTGGGCGAAGTGGTCGAGTGTGCCCAGCATCCGGACGCCGACAAACTGCGGGTGACCAAGGTCAACGTGGGCGAGGCCGAGCTGCTGGACATCGTCTGCGGCGCGCCGAACTGCCGCACCGGCCTGAAAGTCTGCGTGGCCAAAGTAGGGGCGACCCTGCCGGGTGATTTTACCATCAAGAAAGCCAAGCTGCGCGGCCAGCCGTCTCACGGCATGCTCTGCTCCTTCAGCGAGCTGGGTATTGACGTAGAAGCGGACGGCATCATAGAGCTGCCGAGCGATGCCCCCATCGGCACTGACATTCGCGACTACCTCGCGCTCAACGACGTCAGCATCGACGTGGATTTGACTCCGAACCGTGCCGACTGCCTCGGGATCAAAGGGCTTGCTCGCGAGATCGGTGTGCTCAACAGCGTGGACGTGGTCGAGCCGACCTGGACGCCGGCTGTTGCCACCTGTGATGCCAGCTTCCCGATCCGGGTTGAAGCACCAGCCGATTGCCCCCGTTATCTGGGTCGCGTCATCAAGGGGCTTAACCTGCACACCCCGAGCCCGCTCTGGATGCAG
>NZ_AQGQ01000235.1 GCF_000388115.1 Aeromonas molluscorum 848 | reverse complement strand
CCCTAGCAGACTTTGCTTGTGTGCATCCAGGATTAAGCTTGCGGGTTGAGGTGACTAACAAGCAGTCACTATTTGCTGCGTTTGAACGTGGTGAGTTGGATGTGTTGGTCAGCATGCCGATTGCCAATGCACCAGCACCAATTCAGGAATTTAGTTTTCCACTTTATTGGTTTGCAGCGCATGGGTTTGAACATCAAGGTGAATCATTACCTTTAGTCATTTTTAGTCAACCCTGCTCATGGCGTAATCGTATATTAGAGGCATTGAATAGAGAAGGTATTCCTTGGCATATAGTATTTGAGAGCAGTAGCCTTGCAGCTTTGCAGGCAGCTACAGAGGCTGGGCTGGGCGTCGTCGCTTTATTTTCTCAAACGCCCCCCAAGCATAGCCAGAGATTGACCCAGCTCCCTGCACTCCCAAATATTACCATTGCAGTTTATCGCCAGCGGGGAGAGATGGATGGAACGGTTCAAGATTTAACCAATCTGTTTCTAAGAGAAATGCAGCATAATGTTGTAACGCTAAATGATGGTGAAGGACAGTAGAGCACTGAATAAAGGGGCTTAGCCCAGCTGGTGCGATCAGGAAGCACTTCATGGGCAAGGAGCCGTCGTTTCGATTGCCGTCTCGTTGGATATATGGCTCATCTCGTCTCTTGGGCTAAAAATCATGGGCTGGCGCTGAACGAAGTGAAGCCAAGGTTTACCGCGAAATGTATCGTTAATTCTGGTGTGCCAATCTCTTGTATCCACGTTTATTCCGCTCTGGCTGGCGCAATAATGCTTGCCTGTCGGGCTTCTCTACGCGCTGCGCCAACCTAAAAACCACGCTACCACCTGTGATGACAGCTGCCAGTCTGCTGCGGTCAACCGGTGATATAGCGGGACATGGCCGTTCGATTACCTTGTTGCGGCACAGGCAGCGATCCCGAGGAAGCCTGGTTGCAAGCGGGGCATAGCAAGCTGTGGTGGAAGGGGGTAAAACGGCCCTTTGCGAGAAAGCGGCCGGGGATCAACAAATTAGTGAGAGTGCGGGCTTATTTGTACGGCAGCAGGCAGGCTATCGCCCCCTGCCGGGAGCAACAGGTACTCAATACTCGAGAAACTTCTCGCCGCAGCGCTCGCAAATCAGGTGCCGCACATGGGTGGCCTGATAGGCGAGGGTCTGGCCGAATACCGCATTGGTCAGGCTGCTGGAGCGAAAGGCTTGCCAGAAGGCCTTGCGCGGGTCTTTGGGCATCACATCCTGGCTGTGATCCCGTGGCACCAGTACCACGATATGGCGGGTGCGTTCCCGGCATTTGTCACAGCGATGGATCTCGCTCTGTGGTTCGGTCTGTTGCTGTTGTTTAGGTTGTGTGGTCACGATGGCGGACTCTGCTGCGGATGGCGTGCCCATCATAGACTTGTCCAGTTGGCTCTCAACCCCCTGCCTGGGGGGATTTACCCATGGGGGGGATTGCCTGGATCGGTTGGCCGGGAATGGCCAGCTGATGACGCGCTGGCGCCAGTGAATGGGTGAGTCAGTTTGGAGGTCCTGACGGAGCCTCAGGCCGACTCTCGTTTTTGCAGGCTGGGGGTGATGATATGGCGGTTGGGAGCGAGATCCGGTTGCTGCATCCGGGTCAGCAGCCGCTGGGCGGCCTGGCGGCCAATTTCGCGGGCCGGTGAGCTGACGAAGGTGAGGGCGGGGGAGCTGAGTTCCGCTTCCGCCACGTCGTCAAAGCCGAGCAGCGCCACCTGCTGACCTATGTAGTTGTCCTTGCCCACGGTGCGCCCGCTCGCCTCCACCCCGTAGATGCCACCCAGTGCTACTTCGGGATAGTGGCAGAGCACGGCGGTCACCTTGGGGTGCTGGTGCAGCAGCTGGGCGATGGTGTCGGCTGCGCTGCGCTGGGTGCGTTCGCACTCCAATATCCACTCTGGTTTGAAGGGCAGGCCATATTGCAGCAGGCTGGCGCAGTAGCCGCCGATCCGCTCGGCGCGGGCCAGGGAGTCGGCCCGCCCGCCCACGTAGGCGATGTGGCGATGACCCTGCTCGATGAGATAAGTGGTGGCCTGCTTGGCGGCGTGGGTGTTGTCGGGGCCGATAAAGTCCACGTCGTCGCGGTAGTAGGAGCGGGCGGCGCACACCACCGGCAGCTGTGAGTCGAGCAGGGTTTGCAGTGTTTTGGCCGCTGCGCCGCGCACCGGATTGAAGATGATGCCCGCCACCCCTTGTCGTGACAGGGACTGGATGCTTTGCTGCAACCGCTCCGGGCTGTGGCCGCACTGGGTCAGAAACAGCAGGTAGCCCTGCTGCTCCAGCACCTCGCTCACCCCTGCCGTCACCTCGGTATAGAAGGGATCCGTGATGTCGCGCAGGATCAAGCCGACCAGATTGGAGTGTTGATTGCGCAGGTTGGCGGCGGCGCTGTTGGGCACATAATCGAGCTGCTTGATAGCCTGCTGCACCCGCTCTGCTGTGGCAGGGGAGATACGTCCCTTGCCGTTGAGCACCATGGAGACTGTGGTGACCGAGACCCCCGCCAGCTCGGCCACGTCGGTGATCTTGGCGTGCTTCGCGGGTTGCGATTTGGGCGAGATGGAGTGTGACGACATAAGAAAGAGCGTTGCAGCCATGGGGCAAGAGACCGAATAGCCACAGCATAACCCCTCATATCCCTAAGTGAAACGTTACATCTCATGGGCATGGATCTGCCTCACAGATTTGCGACAGGCCGCCATTTATTCCTGTGATTCTGTGATCTTGTTGGCACTTGCAACTTGGTAAAACGTTTTATCATTCATAAAACCTGATGCAAACCCACTCTCCTGCTGACGACGCGCTACCAGCGCGGTGGAGGGCGGCATCGGGGCATGACCTTCACTTCACAAGGATCAGACATATGGCCAAGTCCCCCGCCAAATCCACGATATGGGAGTTCCTGCAGAGCCTCGGCAAGACCTTTATGCTGCCGGTCGCCCTGCTCGCCTTCTCCGGTATACTGCTCGGTGTCGGCAGCTCGCTCACCAGCGATGCGGTGAAGCAGAGCATGCCCTTCCTCGACAACATGGTGTTGCAACTGCTTTTCCTGTGGATGACCAAGGTGGGGCTGGTGGCCTTCATCTATCTGCCGGTGATGTTCGCGGTGGCCATCCCGCTCGGGCTCGCGCGGGAAGAGAAGGGGGTGGCGGCCTTTGCTGGTTTCGTTGGCTATGCGGCGCTCAACCTCTCCATCAACTTCTACCTCACCGTGGCCAACGTCATCGGTGACGGGGCGGCGGAGAAAGCCTACGGGGTGAAGTCCATCCTCGGTATCAGCTCCATCGACACCGGTATTCTGGGCGCCATCATCGTCGGGGTCATCGTCGCCAAGTTGCATGCCCGCTTCTACACCTACCGGATGCCGGATGCGCTGGCCTTCTTCGGCGGCGCCCGCTTCGTTCCCATCATCACGGCGTTGGTACTGGGGGTGGTCGGTCTGGTGGTGCCTCTGGTCTGGCCCTGGTTCGCCGCCGGCATCAACGGCATCGGTGCCGTCATCTCCCACGCAGGCCCCTTCGGTCCCTTCCTGTTTGGCACAGGTGAACGTCTGCTGCTGCCGCTCGGTCTGCATCACATTCTGGTGGCGTTGATCCGCTTCACCGAGGCGGGCGGCACATCGCTTGTGTGCGGCAACGAGGTGAGCGGCGCTCTCAATATCTTCTATTCCGAGCTCTCCTGCGCCGATACCACCCAATTCTCGGTCTCTGCGACCTCTTTCTTGTCTCAGGGCAAGATGCCCGCCTTCCTCGGCGGCCTGCCGGGGGCGGCACTCGCCATGTATCACTGCGCCCGTCCGGAAAATCGCGGCAAGATCAAGGCGTTGCTGGTCTCCGGTGTGGTGGCCTGCGTCATAGGTGGCATCACTGAACCCCTTGAGTTCCTGTTCCTGTTCGTGGCGCCTGTGCTCTACTTCATCCACGCCATCCTGACCGGTCTGGGCTTTATGACCATGGGCCTCCTGGGGGTGACCATAGGCAACACCGACGGCAACCTCATTGATTTTCTGGTGTTCGGCGTGCTGCAAGGCACGGCCACCAAGTGGTATCTGGTGCCGGCCGTGGCGGCCATCTGGTTTGCCATTTACTACAGCGTGTTCCGTTTCGCCATCGTGCGCTTCAACCTGAAAACCCCGGGTCGTGAACTGGAGAGCAACGACGCCCCGCAACCTGCTGGCAAACCCGTGGGTAACAGCGGCTACAACGGCGAGATCATCCTCAATGCACTGGGGGGTGCCGACAACATACTGGCGCTGGACAACTGCATCACCCGGCTGCGGATGTCGGTGCAGGACATGAGCCGGGTCGATGACAAGGTATTGAAAGCCAACGGTGCCATCGGGGTGATCAAGCTCGACGAGCACAACCTGCAGGTGGTCATAGGCCCGCAGGTGCATCTGGTGAAAAACCAGTTGCAGAGCCTGATGGGGGCCTGATGTGCGCCGCAGTGAGCGATGTGTTGGGGGGGCGCGATGCCCCCTTATCCATTGACGGGCCATTTGCTGTATTTATGGAGAGATAGAGAGCATGCATGAGAGTTATGATTTCGAGCGGGAGGTCGATCGCCGTGGCACCTATTGCACCCAGTGGGACTATGTGGCCGACCGTTTCGGTCATGCCGACTTACTCCCCTTCACCATCTCCGACATGGATCTTGAAACAGCCCCCTGCATTCGCAAGACCCTGTCCAAGCGGCTGGAGCACGGGGTCTTTGGCTACAGTCG
>NZ_AQGQ01000234.1 GCF_000388115.1 Aeromonas molluscorum 848 | reverse complement strand
GCTTGGACATCAAGGAGCTGGGTGCCGTCATCAACTTTGAGCTGACCTATGACCCCGAGATCCACGTACACCGCATCGGCCGTACTGGTCGCGCCGGTCAGCAAGGCCTGGCCCTGAGCCTCTATCAGCCGAACGAAGCCCAGCGTGTCAACTTCATCGAAGAGTACCAGCAGGCCCCTATCCCCCATGGCGATCTGGCCAGCATTGGCCGCGAACTCAAGCCGATCGCCCCGTTGATGGTCACCCTCTCCATCGATGCGGGCCGCAAGAGCAAGGTGCGGGCCGGTGACATCCTGGGCGCCCTGACCGGTGAAGGCGGCATAGCCGGTAGCGACGTCGGCAAGATCCAGGTCTCCGAGCAATATTCCTATGTGGCGGTCAAACGTCAGGTAGCGAGCGTCGCCCTCAAGCGGCTGCAAGAAGGCAAAATCAAAGGCCGCACCTACCGCGCCCGCAAGCTGGGCTAAGGTTCAGGTTGTCGCCTGCTCCATAAACCACAGGCGCCCGTTGCAGGCGCCTGTGTCATCTTCCAACCAAGCCAGACCCCATGAGATGACCCATGTCACCACCCAATCCACCCGAAGTTAGCTGTCAGAACTGCGAGGCCTGCTGCTGTCGCCTCGAAGTGATGCTGTTTACCGACACCGGCGTGCCCGACCGCTATGTGGATGAGATAGAAGGACAGGTGCCCGTGATGCACCGGCTGGAAGATGGCTGGTGTGCGGCGCTGGACCGTAACACCATGATGTGCCGCATCTATGAGGTGCGCCCCCTTATCTGCCGCGAATTTGAAATGGGTGAACCCGATTGCGTCGACGAACGGGATAAATGGTTCATCAAGTTAGCCTGACGCTACCAAACCACGGCTCCGCCAGCTATTTCCCCTCTGTTCCTCTGGCAGCCTTTCACTCTTTTTCCGGCATCCTCCATCAATCAGTCCTCCATGCGACGCCTGAGGGCAAGCCTTGGCTCACCACCTGACCCGGCGGCAAGTTACACAGTTGCGGCTGGCAAAATCTTGCTGTTATCATCCGCGCGCCAAACCTTCCACCAGCGATAAGGTTTATGTTTTATGCCGAGGAGTGTCATGTGAACAATAAGGATGTGAGTCATTACCAACGGATCTGGCGCTGGCACTTTTATGCCGGTCTGTTTGTCGCCCCCTTCCTGATCCTGCTCTCCCTGACCGGGATCATTTATCTGTTCCAGCCCCAGCTGGATCGACTCATGTACCCAGAGCAGCTCATTGTCGTGCCGGGTGAGCAGCGTATGGATGCCGACTTCCTGGTCAACCGGGCGCATGACGCCTTGCCTGATAGCCAGATAGTGAAATACATACCAGCCCCGGCGCCTGATCGCAGCGACCAATTAGTGGTGCGCCAGCAGGATCAAGAGCTGACAATCTTCATCGATCCCATTCGTGGCGCCCTGCTCGGCACTCAAGATAATCGCTACAACCTGCAAGCCATTGCCCGCGCTCTCCATGCCGAACTGATGCTGGGTACCATAGGAGATCGACTGATTGAACTGGTTGCGGGCTGGGGTCTGGTGCTGCTCGGCACCGGTCTCTATTTGTGGTGGCCACGCAAGGGGCCCGGCATGCAGGGCCTGCTCTGGCCTAGGCGCGACCAGCGAGGCCGTCTCTGGTGGCGGGATATGCATGCAGTCGCCGGTTTCTGGGGGGCGGGGTTCCTCGTGCTGCTGCTATTGACCGGCATGACCTGGACCGGCTTCTGGGGGGACAAATTCGCCGGGGTATGGAACAGCTTCCCCGCCCAGATGTGGAATCAGGTGCCGAGCTCAGCGCCGCTGGCCCGCAGCCTGAATCATGCTCATGAACAGACTGTCCCCTGGGCAGTGGAAACCCAGCCGATACCGACATCGGTTGCTCACAACCAGGATGCCAGCCAGGCACAGAACGCCGCCATGCAGGAATCCGTCGCCCATGACCATAGCGCCATGAGTCAGGCTGGCGGCCCGGCCGAGCCCGGTCGCATCAGCTGGCAACAGGTGCTGGCAACCGCCGAGGGCCGCCAGGTGCAACCCGGCTATAGCATTACACCACCGTCGGGCTCCAGGGGTGTCTTCACCCTCTCGATCTTTGCCGACGATCCCCGCAACGATGCCACCCTGCACATTGACCAGTACAGCGGCACGGTACTGGCCGATGTACGCTGGCAGGACTACAACCTGGTCGCAAAGGCGGTGGAGACAGGCGTCATGCTGCACATGGGCAAGATGTATGGCTGGCCCCACCAGCTGGCCATGCTGCTCATCTGTCTGATGGTGCTGTTGAGCGCGGTCAGTGGTCTCTGGATCTGGTGGCGTCGCCGCCCGGCTGGCCGACTCGGCGTGCCGCCCCTGCCAAATCCTTTGCCCTCCCTGCGCGGTGCCCTCCTCTTGCTGGTCTTGCTTGGCCTCGCCTTCCCGCTGGTCGGCGCTTCCATGCTGGTCATCTGGCTGCTTGATAGCCTGTTGCTGAGCCGCCTCGGTGCCTCCCTGGCCAAACTGCGATAGTCCTCTGCTGAACAAAGGCCTCTTATGGGGCCTTTTTATCCCTCCAGCGCCAGAATGTGTCCGCTTTCACGCAGTCCCCCAGACAGCTATCTATCAATAGCCGCCCCTCCATCACGAGGATGCGAGCCAGTTATCTCTCCTCTATCACGCAATTCCCCACCATGAACGCTGGGCACACCAGGGATTTTCCCCTATGGTGGCGAGCACGCAGGGACGTGTAACTGCAAGCCTGACCCAGAGGATGGAGTTGGTGAGAATGCGAATACTGCACCGTTTCGCTTCCTCGATTGCAACCTTTTCCCTTCTGCAGTGTCTTA
Source organism: Aeromonas molluscorum 848 (assembly GCF_000388115.1). Lineage (GTDB taxonomy): Bacteria > Pseudomonadota > Gammaproteobacteria > Enterobacterales > Aeromonadaceae > Aeromonas > Aeromonas molluscorum. Next base: position 2,074 of record NZ_AQGQ01000234.1, on the reverse strand, counting down.
CCGACGACAATAAAATAATGCCTGGGGAAACAGGCATATACAGGCTCATATCAGGAATCCTTAATGAAACAGCTCAAACTGTGGCTCGGCCCCTTCTGGCCTTTTGCCTGCTTCTCTTTACTCGCTCTCGCCATGCTAAGCCTCTCTCGAATGGGTCTGGCTCTCTGGCAGGAAGATCGCGTCAGTGCCGTCGCTGGCTGGGGCCCGATGTTGCTGCAGGGGATCCGGGTCGACTTCGCGACCCTCTGCTGGTTGTGGGGTGTCCCCGCCATGTTTACCATGCTGCTGGCAGGCCCCCATGGGATTGGTCGCGCGTGGCTCGGGTTGATGCGTATCTGGTTGACTCTGGGGCTCTGGCTCATGGTCTTCCTCGAAATTTCGACTCCCTCTTTCATTACTGAATATGGAGTGCGCCCCAATCGTCTCTATATCGAGTACCTCATCTATCCCAAAGAGGTGCTCTCCATGCTGTGGACCGGTCGCAAGGGCGAATTGCTCCTGGCGCTGGTGATCAGCGCCCTGACCCTCTGGGGAGGCTGGCGCCTGGCAGGCAATCTGCTCAAAGACCTGTCGCAGCCCCGCTGGTATCTGCGTCCCGCATTCGCCTTGCTGATCCTGGCTATTGGCTTCCTTGGCGCCCGCTCCAGCCTGGGCCACCGCGCCCTCAACCCGGCCATGGTCGCCTTTGCCGACGACCCCCTGGTCAATGCCCTGACGGTAAACTCCTCCTACTCACTGTTCTTTGCCATCAAGCAACTGGGTAACGAGGAAGATGCAGCCAGCATGTATGGGAAACTGCCGGATGAACGAGTCATCGAGCTGATCCGGGCTGAAAGCGCCCGCCCTGCAGCCGCTTTTGACTCGGTCAGCCTGCCGAGCCAGAGCTTCAACCCGGCCAGCCATCAGGGCAAACCGAAGAATCTGGTCATACTGCTGCAAGAGAGTCTGGGCGCCCAGTTTGTCGGTTCCCTTGGCGGCCTGCCACTTACCCCCAACATCGACTCCCTGAGCAAAGAGGGGTGGGCCTTCCACCAGCTCTACGCCACCGGTACCCGCTCGGTGCGCGGCATAGAGGCTGTGGTGACCGGCTTCACCCCTACCCCAGCTCAAGCCGTAGTCAAACTGGGCAAGAGCCAGACCAACTTCTTCACTCTGGCAGATTTGCTCAAGCAACGGGGTTACAGCACCAGCTTCATCTATGGCGGCGAGAGCCATTTCGACAACATGCGCAGCTTCTTCCTCGGCAACGGCTTTAGTCAGATCGTCGAGCAGAAGGATTTCAAGAACCCGGTATTCGAAGGGTCCTGGGGCGCCTCGGATGAAGACTTGATGGCCAAGGCCAACGACACCTTCGCGGCCTTGCACAAGGAGGGAAAACCCTTCTTCAGTCTGGTATTCAGCTCAAGCAACCATGATCCCTTCGAGTTCCCGGACAACCGCATCGAGCTCTATGAACAACCCAAGGCGACTCGCAACAATGCGGCCAAATATGCCGACTACGCCATCGGCGAGTTCTTCAAGCGCGCCAAGCAATCCGACTACTGGCAAGACACCCTGTTCCTGGTCATCGCCGACCATGACAGTCGGGTGGGAGGGGCAAGCCTGGTACCGATTCCCCGCTTCCATATCCCGGGAGTCATCGTCGGCGCCGGGGTGAACGCCAAACAGGATGAACGTATCGTCAGCCAGATAGACATGGCGCCGACCCTGCTCTCCCTCATGGGGGTGAGCGCCAGCTATCCGATGCTCGGCCAGGATCTGACCAAAACCCCGGCCGATTGGCCAGGGCGCGCCATCATGCAGTACGACAAAAACTTCGCACTGATGCGCGGTAAGGATGTGGTGATACTGCAGCCCGAGCAGCCCGCCGCAGGCTTCGTCTATGACGCGACCGCCCAAACCCTGATCCCGGCTCCCCAATCCGAGGCCATGAAGGAGCAGGCTCTGGGACTGGCGCTCTGGGGCAGCATGGCCTACCAGAAGGGGCTCTATCGCACCGCCCCCGAGGCTGAGGCTGAAACGACGCTCAAGTAATAGCGTTCAGGAGGGCCATGGCCCCTCACCAATAAAAAAC
>NZ_AQGQ01000233.1 GCF_000388115.1 Aeromonas molluscorum 848 | reverse complement strand
CAGCTGGGAGAGCGCTTGCATGGCATGCAAGAGGTCCGCGGTTCGATCCCGCGTAGCTCCACCACTATTTGCAGTAAAAGGCAACGGGCCGCCAGAACCTGTTGTCTAATGAAGAAAGAATTTGGGGTTATAGCTCAGCTGGGAGAGCGCTTGCATGGCATGCAAGAGGTCCGCGGTTCGATCCCGCGTAGCTCCACCAATTTCTTGTTACAAGAAAGCCAAAGGCCATCGCATCGCGGTGGCCTTTTTGCTATCTGCCTCCTGCCTGCGCGGCCATTCCCGACATGGATTGTCGTTTCATCCAGCATCTTGTGGTGCCATCCCCATGAGATGGCTCACAGTTCCAGCTCATCAAATCAGCGGTTTTGAACATGCCTGTGTGGCTGATTTTGTTGATAACTGCATTAATTGCTGCATGTTCGCAGCGAACTGGCTACTTTTTCTGCTTTTTCTGTGAGTACCTCAAACATATTTTCCTTTGTGAATGAAGATTGAGCATTTGCGGGCGACTTCCTATACTCGGGCTGTTCCAGATGGAATCCAGGTAAAGAGCAAACCGGCTGAAAGGTCGGGACGCAAAGCCTCCGGTCTACCGACTTCAGGGTCCAGGATAGCGGGGTTACCCAGGTAAGAGTCAGTGGCGCGTCCATCGTCAGCTGCCTTCTTCGTCGTACCTGTTGCGGTTGTGCTTTGCCTTGGTCAGCGTTTTGCCAAGACAAAAACAAGGATGATAACAAGATGCAACAAGTCTTAAGACCAAGTCGGCTAGCCATGCTGGTCGCCCTCGCGTCCCTGCCCGGTTGGGCACTCGCGGCCTATCCTGCCTATCAGGCAGGCACCGCCTACAAGGCTGGCGATATCGTCAGCAATGCCGGTAGCCTCTACCAATGCAAAGAATTTCCCTACTCAGGCTGGTGCAGCGGTGCGAGCTCTCACTACGCCCCGGGTACAGGCACTGTCTGGGCCGATGCCTGGACTCTGTATCAGGATGCCAATCCGCCTGCGCTGGATCTGACCCTCTCTTCCCCTGCCGCGGACAGCTCGGTGAGCGTGGGGGCCGAATTGGCCCTGGCCGTCAATCTGATCGGTGGCAGTGACGCCGTGACCCAAGTGGTCTATCTGGTCGATGGCAGTCAGGTGGCAGCCATCACGGCAGCCCCCTGGTCGGCCAGCTGGGCCGCCAGCGGAGTGGGTGTCCATCAAATCACTGCTCGGGCGCTGGACAAGGATGGCAAGAGCCTCGATGAAGCCCAGGTCAGTGTGACAGTGACGGCCGTAGTTGCCCCGGAGGCGCCCAAGGCCAGCATCACCAGCCCGGTGGCCGGGGCCAAACTCACTCTGGGCCGCGCCGTCACGGTGACCGGCAATGTGACCGATGCCAATAACGATGTGGCCAGGGTCGAGCTCTATGTGGATGGCAAGAAGGCAAGTGAGGACATCAGTGCCCCCTGGCAGCTGAGCTGGACTCCGCAGACCAAGGGCAGTGCCGCGCTGACCCTGGTTGCCGTAGACAGCCAGAACCTGTCGGGAGAGTCGGCGCCGGTGTCGGTCAGTGTCGAAGAGGCTGCCTTGCCGCAACCGGTGGCAATCTTTCCTGCGACGTTCGCCAGATTTATCGCGCCGACGGCAGCGAGTGCATGGGGGATGACCATGGCCGTCGGGTCATCGGTTATTTCACCTCCTGGCGCACCGGCAAGAATGGTCTGCCCTCCTATCTGGTGAACGACATCCCCTGGGACAAGATCACCCACATCAACTATGCGTTTGCCGCCGTGGATGAGCAGACCCATCTCATCAAGGTGGATGATTCTGCGACCAAGATGACCTGGGAAGGGGTGCCGGGCGCTGAAATGGATCCCGAGTTTGCCTATCAGGGTCACTTTAACCTGCTCTCCAAGTACAAGAAGCAATATCCGGACGTGAAGACCTTGATCTCCGTGGGCGGCTGGGCCGATACCCGTGGTTTCTATGCCGCCACCACCAAGGGTGACTGCTCGGTCAATACCGCTGGCATCAATGCCCTGGCCAACTCGGCGGTGAGCTTCATCCGCCAGTACGGCTTTGATGGGGTGGATATCGACTACGAATATCCGACCTCCATGAAGGATGCGGGCAATCCCAATGACTTCCCGCTCTCCAATCTGTGCCGTGGCAAGCTGTTTGCAAACTATGAAGTGCTGATGAAGACGCTGCGTGAACGGCTCGACAGCGCTGGCACCGAAGATGCGCGCAAGTACATGCTGACCATAGCGTCACCGGCGTCAGCTTATCTGCTGCGCGGCATGGAGAACTTCCAGGTCACACCGTATCTGGATTACGTCAACCTGATGACCTATGACTTCCACGGTGCCTGGAACAACTTCGTGGCCCATAACGCCGCGCTGTTCGACAACAAGGCGGATCCGGAACTGGCCCAGTGGGGTGTCTATAACCAGGCTCAGTTCGGTGCCATCGGCTATCTGAACGCCGCCTGGGCGGCACACTACTTCCGTGGGGCCATGGCGGCCGGCAAGATCAACGTGGGTGTCCCTTATTACACCCGTGGCTGGCAAGGTGTCACCGGCGGTACCCATGGTCTCAATGGCAAGGCAGCCCTGCCAAGCCAGAGCGACTGCCAACCGGGTACCGGCGGCAGTACCATCCCTTGCGGTAATGGTGCGGTCGGCATCGACAACATCTGGCACGATCTGGACAAGAACGGCAATGAGATAGGTGGCGGCGCCGTGCCCATGTGGCATGCCAAGAACCTGGAGCATGCGGCTAGCCTCGGCATTACCAGCATGCCGAGCTATGGTGCGGCCTGGGGTCTGGATGCCAATAACCCGGCCGATGTGATCCAGGGTCAGTACGTGCGTTACTACGATGACAAGGCGCATGCGCCCTGGCTCTGGAACGAAGAGAAGAAAGTGTTCCTCTCCACCGAAGATGAAGAGTCCATGGGGCACAAGCTGGACTACATCATCAATCGGGGTCTGGGTGGCGTCATGTTCTGGGAGATGGCGGGGGATTATGATTTTGATCCCGCCAAGAACGAATATGTCATGGGCAGCACGCTGACCAGCCTGGCGTATGACAAGTTCGCCACGGCGAGTAAAGCCAATTTGCAGCAGAACGATCTGCCTGCGCCTGCGGCTCAGCTCGACATTGCCGTCAGCCTCTCGGGCTTCAAGGAGGGGGATTCCAACTATCCAATCAACCCAACGCTTAAACTGACGAATAAGTCGACCCAGACCATTCCGGGCGGCACTCGCATCGAGTTCCTGATGCCGACCTCCACCTCTGACACCATCACGGATCAGAGCGGCATGGGGCTGACAGTGGTCGAGAGCGGTGGCAACCAGAACTCGGATGGCATCGCGGGCGAGAAGGACTTCCACAAGGTCGCCTTGACCCTGCCGAGCTGGAAGGCCTGGGCCCCGGGGACGGATGTCGAAGTCGCCATGACCTATTATCTGCCGGCGGCGGGTGTGCCAAGTGGCATGCGCCTCGTCAGCGGTAGTCAGACCATAGGCCTGAAGTCCGACTTCCCGGCGCTCTCCGAAGCGGTACTGGGTGGTGGCGGTGATCCTGGCACGGGCGGCACGACGTGCAGCTCCCAAAGCGTCACCCCGGCGGCCTATCCGGCCTACCCTAGCTGGCCCCAGGGAGACCATGCCAATGCCAACGATCGCATGACCAATGGCAGCGCAGTCTGGCAGGCGAACTGGTGGACCAGCAGCGAACCCAAGGCGGGGGACGGCAGCTGGAAGCTGGTCTGCAGCTACTGAGGTGCAAGTTAACAATGCAAGCGGGGCCCTGGCCCCGCTTTTTTTATCAAGAAAACCCCGGTGGCGGCCGACATAACATAATAATGGCCGTAGTACCGGGATCGGCGAGTCCCTATACTGGACCGCATTCGGATTGGGAGAGAAGGGCAATCATGGCGAGCATATTGGATTCAGTGGATCAACGTACCCAGCTGGTAGGGGAGAATCGCCTGGAGTTGCTGATGTTTCGACTCGGCTCCCGTCAGCTGTTTGCCATCAACGTGTTCAAGGTGCGCGAAGTGGTGAAACTGCCCCACCTGAACAAGATGCCGGGTTCTCATCACAACATCAGCGGCGTGGCCAATATCCGCGGTGTTTCCATCCCCGTCATCGATTTGCGCAGTGCCATCGGCATGCGTGGCCAAGCCCAGGAGGGAGAGGCCAACCTTATCATCACCGAATATAACCGCACCATACAGGGTTTCCTGGTCGGTCAGGTTGCCAACATAGCCAACATGACCTGGAAGGACATATTGCCGCCGCCGCGCTCGGCGGGTCGTGCCAACTACCTTACCGCCATCACCCGCCTGCGGGAGGGGGACAGCGAGCAGATAGTCGAGATCATCGATGTGGAGAAGGTGCTGGCCGAGATCATCACCTATGACATCCGCATCTCCGAAGCTGTGCTGGATCGGGAACTGCTGCCGCAGATGCAGGGGCGCAAGGTGCTGATCGTCGATGATTCCAGCACGGCCCGCAATCTCATTCGCGATACGCTGGCGCAGCTTGGACTCGACGTAATCGAATGCCAGGATGGTTTGCAGGCGCTGCACTTGCTCAAGAGCTGGTGCGATGCCGGCAAGCGGGTGACCGACGAAATACTGCTGATGATCACCGATGCCGAGATGCCGGAGATGGATGGTTATCGCCTCACCCATGAGGTGCGCAATGACCCGCGCATGCAGGATCTCTTCATTACCCTCAACACCTCGCTGAGCGGCAATTTCAACGAGGCCATGGTCAAGAAAGTGGGTTGTGATCGCTTTATTTCAAAGTTCCAGCCGGATCTGTTAGTCGGTGTTGCCCAGGAGCGGCTGCGCCAGCTGCTGGGTTGACGGATGAATTGGCGTGTGGAACCAATCAACAACAAAAAGGGCCAGCAGAT
>NZ_AQGQ01000232.1 GCF_000388115.1 Aeromonas molluscorum 848 | reverse complement strand
GACGATCGGCGGTAAGAGGCTGCTCGACAATGCCGACCCCACAGGTCTCGGCACTGATGGCGTACATGCCATAGGTGGGCGGACAGATGAGGATCTGATCTTCCCCGGCCTCGCAGAAGGTGCGGATGAGCAGCTCGATGGCCTCATCGGCGCCACGACTCACCAGCACCTGATCGGCGTTGACCCCGGCATAGGCCGCGTAGCCATCGACAACCTGGGCTGGCTGGCACTCGGGGTAGCGATTGAATTTGCTGCTCTCCACACTAAAGGGAGTGGCGCGCGGGGCTTCGTTGGCATTGAGCCAGACGTGGCCATTGCCGCCGATGCGGCGGGCCGACTGATAGGGGGTGAGGGCACGCACCACACGGCGAGCCAGCTTGGCGATACTCATGACAGATCCTTGTGCTGCAGAATTTCTTGCGACGCGCCCGCGAGGGCATTGAGCCTGAGGGTCACGGCGTTATTGATGGGGGCATCGAGCACCCTTGGCGCGGTGGTATTCATGCCCGCTCCTTTTGTTGCAGTGCATTCAATCTCAGGGTCACTGCATTTTTGTGGGCATCCAGTCCCTCGGCCTGGGCGATGCACTGGACGATGGGTCCGAGCCCCTGAATACCCTCGGCGCTCAGCTCTTGTACCGTGAAGCGACGCTGATAATCGGCCAATCCCAGGCTGGAGCAGGTGCGGGCATAACCGTAGGTTGGCAAGGTGTGATTAGTGCCACTGGCGTAATCCCCGACCGATTCCGGGGTCCACTGCCCCAGGAAGATGGAGCCTGCATTCTCGAGTCCGCCTAGCAGATCCCGGGGACTGCGAGTCTGCACTATCAAGTGCTCCGGGGCATAGGCATTGGAGATGGCGCAGGCCTGGTCCAGATTGTCGCACAGGATAGTCAGGCTGGCGGCCAGGGCCTGGGTGGCAATGTCGCGGCGGCTCAGTTGTTCGAGCTGACGTGCCAGCTCGCCCTTGACGGCCTCTGCCAGGGGGGCGCTGGTGGTCACCAGCACGACCTGGCTGTCCGGGCCGTGTTCGGCTTGGGAGAGCAGATCCGAGGCAACGAAGGCGGCATTGGCCGTGTCGTCGGCAATGACCAGCACCTCGGAGGGGCCGGCTGGCATGTCGATGGCTGCACCGCGCCAGTCACGGGAAACTTGCCCCTTGGCTTCGGTCACATAGCTGTTGCCCGGGCCGAAGATCTTGTCCACCTTGGGGATGGACTGGGTGCCATAGGCCATGGCGGCGATGGCCTGGGCGCCTCCGATGGCGAACAGCTGTTTCACTCCGCAGGCGCGGGCGGCAAACAGGATCTCGTCGCTGGCCGGGGAAGGCGTGCAGAGAACCACCTCGCGGCAACCGGCGATGGCGGCGGGAATGGCCAGCATCATCACAGTGGAGGGAAGGGGGGCGCTCCCCCCCGGGACATAGAGACCAACCCTGCCGATCGGTTGAGTGCGCAGCTCGCACAGTACCCCTGGTTGGGTCTCGAGGCGCAATGGAGGTTGCACCTGCGCGGCATGGAAGCTGCGGATGTTTGTGGCGGCGGCCAGTATGGCAGCCTTGATATCGTCGCCCAGACGGGCACAGGCGGCATCGATCTCCGCCTCGCTCACCCGCAATGTTTGGCGGGGGGCACGCTCGAAACGTTGACTCAGCTCGCGCAGAGCATCATCGCCGCGGGTTTTGACTGCAGTGATGATCTCCGTTACCACGGCACCTACATTGGCTTCGTTGTCCAGGGCCGGGCGGGTCAAGGCCTCGGCTTGCTGGGCGGGAGAGAGCTGATTCCAGATGAGGGTCTGCATAGGTTCCCGCCCTTATTCCATCATTTTTTCGATGGGCAGTACCAGAATGGAGCTGGCACCCAGTGCCTTGAGCTGCTCCATGGTTTCCCAGAACAGGGTTTCGCTGGAGACCACGTGTAGGGCGACCTGGTTGGTGTCCCCGGCCAGCTGCATGATGGTGGGGCGCTCTGCGCCAGGCAGCAGATCCGTAATGGCATTGAGCTTGTCTTTGGGAGCGTGCAGCATGATGTACTTGCTCTCACGCGCCTGCTGCATGCCCTGGATGCGTGGTAACAGCTTGTCGATGATCTGCTGTTTGGCTTCGTTCAGGGGATTGGGGGCTTGCACCAGCACGGCCTTGGAGCGGTAGATGACTTCCACCTCTTTCAAGCCATTGGCTTCCAGGGTGGCACCGGTGGAGACCAGATCGCAAATGGCATCGGCGAGGCCAGCGCGGGGAGCCACTTCCACCGAACCACCCAGCATGACACTCTTGAACGCGAGACCTTTGTCGTCGAAGAAGCGCTTGAGCAGGCCAGGATAGGAGGTGGCGATGCGTTTGCCGGCCAGACTCTCCGGACCTGAGTAGCTGGCATCTTCCGGGACCGCCAGGGAGAGACGGCAGCCCCCGAAATCGAGCTGTTTGAGGGTCTTGACCTCGAAAGGCAGCCCTTGGGACTGACGGATGAGCTGCACCTCTTCGAGGACGTTCTCACCTATGATGCCAAGGTCGACCACCCCCTCCATCACCAGACCCGGAATGTCGTCATCGCGCACCCGCAGAATGTCGATGGGCATGTTCTCTACGTGGGCGATAAGACGCTGCTCACGCAGATTGATCTTGAGGCCGCAGCTCTTGAACAGGGCTTGGGAGTCCTGGCTCAGACGACCCGATTTTTGCATGGCGATGCGCAGACGTTGTGTTTCCATTGCTCGATTTCCTTCTAGTCAAAAACGAAAAAACCCTCGGAAGTGTGTGCTTCCGAGGGTTTATGAATCTTGCGGTCCTTTTGGAAGTCACCTGTTAAGTGTCTTCCAGCAGCCAACCTCCTGAAAGACTATTCGGGATGATGATGGTGGTGATGAGTCTTCAGTGAGGTGAACTTCATGTAAACAATCCTTTACAAATAAGATGTCGTTACTGACGCAGGAATTACATTACCGACCTTGACGAAAATTGCAACCAAGGAATGTAAATATCGCGAAGAAAGTAAGGAATGGTCGCCAGTGGTCGATAATAAGACAATGTCAGAACGGAGGACATCCCATGCCTAATCAGGATCTGCTCTTTCCCATCTTGCCGCGGGCTCCGGCCACACCGGGCAGTGATGCCATTCGCCGTGAGGTCAACCCCATCGACCACAAGCACCAGACTCACGAGATAGGCACAGAGCGTGATGGGGGCCAGGGCACGCCTCAGGAGTCGCCGCGTTCCAAGACACCGCCGCCACCCAGTCAGGGCGAGGTTGATGAGCAAGGAGGACACAAGCCGGATCCTGACCACAAGATCGACTTGTTCGTCTGAGCGTTTGGCTTGCCCCCGCTTTTGGCTATAATCGCCCCCTTTGCTTGTGGGAAACCCTCCTTGACCATCCAGACCCTGTTCTCAGAAGGCGGTCCTCTTGCCCGTCATATCGACGGTTTTCTGGCCCGAGCCCCTCAGCTGGAGATGGCTGAGGCGGTGGCGAACACCATCAAGGGCCACGACCGTCTGCTGGTCGAAGCGGGGACGGGGACCGGCAAGACCTACGCCTATCTGGTGCCAGCCTTGGAATCGGGCAAGCGGGTCGTCATCAGCACCGGCTCCAAAAACCTGCAGGAACAGCTCTTCTACCGGGACTTGCCCACCATCACGGGGGCGCTCGATTACAACCAGCCCGTGGCCCTGCTCAAGGGGCGCAGCAACTATCTCTGTGTCGAGCGCATGAACCGCTTGATGAGCGAATCCCATCTGCAAAAACCGGAAGTGATGAGCGACTTGGTCCGGGTCAAATCCTGGTCGAGTACGACAAACACCGGCGATGTGGGGGACATTCCCGGCCTGCAGGAGAACGCCGAGATTTTGCCCCAGATCACCAGCACCAATGACAACTGCCTCGGTCGGGATTGCCCCTATTACGAGGATTGTCATCTGGTGATTGCCCGGCGCCGCGCCATGGATGCCCAGGTGGTGGTGATCAATCATCACCTCTTCTTCGCCGATATGGCGGTGAAAGATACGGGATTTGGCGAGTTGGTGCCGGAAGCCCAGGTCTATGTGTTTGACGAAGCCCACCAGCTCGGCGAGATAGCCACCAACTACTTTGGCAAGTCGGTATCGAGTCGCACTATCCAGGACTTGGCTCAGGATATCCAACTCGCCTACCGGGCCGAGGCTCATGACATGGCCCAGCTCGGCAAGAGTGCCGATCGGCTCAGTATTGCCAGTCAGGATCTGCGCCTCGCCTTCGGGGTCGATGGCGGGCGGGGCAACAGTCGGGATCTGCTGCGACAGCCCCAGTGGGGCCAGGCCCTGGCCCGGCTAAATGATGCTCTTGAGTTCTGCTATGAGGTGCTCAAACTTGCCTTGGGGCGCGGTGAGCAGCTCGATCACTGTTTCGAGCGACTCTGTGAGGTCAGGACGCGACTCGGGGAGGTGCTGGCCATAAACCAGACGGGTTACTCCTACTGGTATGAGTGTACCCGGCTCCATTTCTCCCTCAATCTGACTCCCTTGTCGGTGGCCGAGCGATTCGGCGCCGAGGTGATGCGCCCCGAGGTATCGTGGATCTTTACCTCGGCCACTTTGACGGTGGACATGGGCTTTGATCACTTCAAGGCTGAGTTGGGACTGGCGGGCAGCCATGAGCTTATCCTGGACAGCCCCTTCGATTATGGTGAGCAGGCGCGATTGTGCGTGCCCCGCCAGTTGCCCGAGCCCAATGCGTTTGGCCGTGGCGAACAGCTGGCATTGCGGCTCATCCCCCTCATCAACAAGACGCCGGGGGGCTGTTTTTTCCTCTGCACCAGCCATCAGGTGATGCGCCAGGTGGCCGAGGTGCTGCGCCGGGGAGATAGGCCGTACCGTCTTGCTGCAAGGGGAAGACAACAAACAGCGGCTGCTCTCGACCTTTGTCGAGAATGGTCGCGCCGTGCTGGTGGCGACCAGCAGCTTCTGGGAGGGGATAGACGTCAGAGGGGCGGCGCTCTCCTGTGTTATCATCGACAAGCTGCCGTTTGCGAGTCCGGATGATCCC
>NZ_AQGQ01000231.1 GCF_000388115.1 Aeromonas molluscorum 848 | reverse complement strand
GCAGCGTACCTGCACTAATCACGGTTATCGTGTGGAGAGTGACCCCTTACCCCAAGAGGAGGCACACGATGCCCAAACAACCGATAGCCGTTGAGCTTGAAGCGATTAATCGAGATGGCGAGACGCAGGTGGTGCGTGACAGTGGCCTGACCGTACACGGCTACAGTGTCTACCTGCGAGCGATGGAGGCAAGCGAGCTGGCCCTGGCTACCTGGGTAGCTGACTACGACACCATAGGACCGGCCTACCAACTGGCAGAACGGCTGAGTGTGGCACTCGCTATCCCGCTCACCATACTGGTCCCAGAACCGCTGATGCCGATTACAGAGTGAATCCGCCGCCACGGCAGGCCCCACTACGGCCAACTGAACACCCCTCAAAGTGAACCAACAACCTATCTACCTTTGACCCCGGCATGCCTCGCGTTGCCGGGGTTTTTCTTTTTCAGGAGACCACTATGCGTTACCACAAGCTCAAAGCCGGGGAATGCCCCGGCACCTATGTCGTCACCGAACCCGTGACCGAGCAAGACCTGCTGCGTATCGCCAATCAGATTGCTCGCAAGCGCCTGGCCAAAGGTACCGCCATCACCAGTACCACTGATGCCGCTCTGCGGCTACAAACCTTGCTGCAGGACCGGGAGCACGAAGTGTTTGGGGCACTGTTCCTCGACTCCCAACACCGCGTATTGGCTTTTGAGGAGCTGTTTCGTGGCACCTTGGACAGTGCCAGCATCTACCCACGGGAAGTGGTCAAGCGTGCCCTGCTACTCAACTGCGGGGCAATCATCGCAGTGCACAATCACCCCAGCGGTGATCCTGAACCCAGTCAATCTGACCGGGTCTTCACCCAAGCCCTCAAGGAGGCGTTGGCACTGGTCGATGTCCGCCTGCTCGACCACCTGGTAGTCGGCGCAGAGGGCGTGGTGTCACTGGCCGAGAGAGGTCTGCTATGAACCCTCCGGCAGGCAAATCACACCTCACCGCCCTCGACATCCTCCTCGAATTGCGCTGTTGGCTTGCTGACAACGTCGAGATGCAGGCAGCACCCGCCATCGTGGCCCATCTGCCGAGCGGCTACCTGCTCACCCAAGCCGATTGCATCGAGGCCATTGATGCGCTGCTGCATCAGCTGCGCCAAGAAGGGACAAACACCATGCGATTACCTAACCCCTATTCTCTTGAGGAAACTCTGGGCAAGCTACGCCATGGCCTGATAACCGCCTGCAACGAGGATGCACTGACGTTGCTGGAGAAGGGGCTCACCAAGGCGCGTGATGACGATGTTTATGCCAAGCGGCTGGAAGAGACCTTGCTGCGGGGATCCACCATCGAGATCCGCGAGTGCCTCAGCTGCTTTGGCGACTACGTCGAGCGCTCCCGAGACGCACCGCCCTATTACCCGCATCACGATGCCGTCAACGGCATTGATTGTGCGCTCTACGCCATCCTGTTCGATGCGGCTCTCCCCAGCACAGAGCAGGCGCACGAATAACACCAGCATCCCCAACCCCGGATTATCCGCGCCAACACCATGATCCGGATATTCCGATCCCCAGCAAGGCCACCTCACTGCAGGTGGCCTTTTGCATTTCAAGGAGCTATTCCCATGTCTGCCTTCATGATCGATCGCAAGGACTACCTTGCCTTTGCCGTACAGTTACACCGTTTTTGCAATGCTCCGATGCCACCGCACTACACCCTTGAGTTGCTGCGCACCCTCTGGTGGAACTCGCCAATGGATGTCACCAGTACCTGGACTTGGCGAATAGACAGGCTGGTACGGTTGATGATGCTCGCCAACCGGCGGGCAGTCAGGCATCGCTATCAGCTGAGACGTCAGCAGGACCAGAAGGAACCACGTCAGCACCGCTCGACCAAGCAGAGTCCACTTAAACCTGCCCATCGTTACCACCAGGCACCACTCACCGATGCCGAACTGGTTGCCCTCTACAAATTCACCTGCTGCGCTCTGTACCAATCGAGCGAATGGAGCGGGAGCCCTGAGCAGGCACCTCGGCTTGTGCAGGTACTACAGCAGTTGCAACAGGCCCTCGCACAAGACGTGCTGACCCGGCTGTCACTGTGGGAGCAAGCACCTTGGGGGGAGATGTGATGGCTCTCTCCATCACTCTGACGGTGACAAGCTCACCACCGAGCTCAACTGCCCATATAGCCCAGCGTATCGCCGATGACATGGCACACCTGCATCACCGTCTGGGGGATGGGGTAAGTGATGAACTGGGCATAAGTATCAGCTATCTGGTCGAACAATTTGCGCTGCTGGCAGCGGCTTACCGCATACCAGCGGAAATGGAGAAACACCCATGATCGAATTCAAGGACAGTTTTAGCCAGGCCGCCGTGGCAGAGGCTATGTGTGCCCATCCAGCACTTGCCCAGCTCATCAGCCAACAGTTGATGCTACCGGGCTTTGCCTATGCCCACGATGTGGAGGGGCGGCGTATTGGCGGACCCTTGGTAGCCCCCAACCCGGTGCTGCACAAGACCATGCTCTTTGTCAGCCCACGGGATATGCGTGAACACCTGCCACGTGAGATTAACTTCGCCCGCTTTCGCTGTGCCTGCAATGCAGCGGGTCAACCGGTCGGTGAGTGGCAACGGGTAATTGTCGGGGCATACGTTAACCACGGCAGCAACGACGCGCCGGATTGGAGTAGCCATACATGACCATGACTACGTCCACAACACCCCCCATGGCGCCTGAGAGTGCTATCGCCAGGCTACGAGCCCATATCGATGAGTTCATTGCGTTGGAGCTGACCCACAAGCTTGATGTGCAGCTGGCCAGCCTGGTGCGCTACGGCGCACTGAACCTGGATAACTGGGACGGGGCAAATCTGGTCCTGCCTCGCGCCGTGACCACCGCGCTGCTGGAGGCTGCTGCCGAGCGGGTGATTTGGTACAGCCACCGCCGTCGCTATCAGAGAGACATCAACCGCCTCAAACAATCTCTGTAGACAATCCTCCCACCACCCCACACAGCCCCTCACGCCGAGGGGCTGTTTGCATTTTAAGGAACCCACACATGCACGACCTGCGTGATTACAAGACCCTGACCGCTCGGCAGATAACCGCTGCCATCGGCCAGCTCAACCACAACACCGCGCCGAAGATAATGACCCACCTGGCATTGCGGGCCAGGCAACCCCATCCGCTCGGTAATGGCCGTAGCAGAGCCAAGGCCCTCAAGCTGCTACGCCGGGTCAAGAAAGCCCACAAGGCGGGCCGTATCCCGTTAGAGCTTACAGTGACGGGGGGTCGCATAGACCGAGGCAACCATCAGGCAGACCGTTACTATTACGACCGGATACTACTGGCTCAAGGCTGGCAGCAGTACGACACCGCCCAAGATGCGTGGTACTTCGGTATCTGGATTAACACCGAGAAGCTGGAGACCTTTACCTATGCCGAGGGGGATACCAACCATGTGATTGCGCCAAACGTTGAGGCGTTTCGTGCAGAGCTGGCGCGGCTCTACCAGTACCACCCGCAATCCCCAGCGTTTATCTGTATCAATCAGGAGGTTGGCGTCGTGACTCACTACTTATAGTGCTGAGTCGTTCATTCATGCGGTGTAGCGCTGTTTAATTAATAAACAAGCCTAGTCACATCCATATAGGAATTTGACCATGCTCAAGTTTTTTGTTTGTCAAAGCTGAATCGAGGTGTGTTGAAAAGTGCGCCGCTGTAGTATGGAGAGCCTATAGGGTCTGGTGCCAAACGGAGTTAGTACTGCTGTTTAGAGGCATAGATTCATTTTTTTTACAACGTTCGGGGTTTTTGAAGATGAAAATTACGGCTAGACGCACAGCTATTTGTTTAATGGTTTCCGCCAGCCTTATTCTCTCTGGCTGTGCTAGCACTGGGAGCTCAGTGACAGGGAATCAACCGGCAACAGATTCAAGACTTACTAATGGGCAAGAGGCTGAATTTTTTAGTGCATCTGGATTCCAGGCATGTGCCGTTGCGGCAGGTATGGGTGTTGCAGCTTGCATGCTTTTGAAGTCAGAAGAAAAAACTCAGTGTGCAATAAAAGCGGGCATAGCTGCATGTGGTGTGGCGATGGGGGCTAACTACTATCTTGATACTCGTCGCGCTGAGTATGCCAATACCACCGATCGTTTGCAGGCAATGAACAACGACATTCAAAAAGACACCGAGGTCGTGGTTGCTCGCACTAATACTGCCAAGCAGGTAATTGCTGACAATAGTAAAACCTTGACCCGAATTGCTAAAGATAAAGACCAAGCGGGTTTTGACAAGGCGGTAGCACAGCGCCAGCTTGGCAAAGTCGATGCTGATCTGGCTCAACTCAACAAAGAGTTGACCAATATGCGTAAGAAGGCGACCGAGTATCAGCAAGTGGCCAAAAGCGAGCAGAGTGAGGCAACCGAGACTGAGTTGGCAATGGTCAATACCAAAGTGCTTGAGCTGAACAAGCAGATTGCCGTATTAGAGAAAGAGGTTAATGGCCTTTATGACCAGCGCAGCGCTATCACAGTTGGTTAAATATCAACCATTACATCATTATCGTTAAGGGAGTCGTCAATATCTCGGGTCTATCTGGATGTTGATAGGAAAATATTATGAAATTTAGAGCCGTCTATCTGAGTAGCTTGCTGGTATTAACTGGTTGTGCCACAACTCCCGCTGATTGCGATCCTTCCAACCGTAGCGCTAGCCTCCTCACAAAAATGAGTTGTGATTCCTCTGGAGGATACCGCCAAAAGGTCAACGACCAAGAGCAACAGCTGCAACGAAATCAGGAACTCAACGCACTATCGCATCAAATTTTGACCGACATGGAAAGCCGTAAGCAGCGTTCAAACACAACACTGGCACAGGAGCAGGCTGATCAGCAGGCATTGAAAGCCTCATTGAGTCAACTGGTTGCCCAACTAAAAGTTAAAGGTGGTAACCAAGTCGGGTTGCAGCAGCAGATCACAGCCCTGACCCAGGCCGAACAGCAGTTCACTCCCTCCTCAAATGATAATGCGGCTCAAGTTGCAGCAAGGAG
>NZ_AQGQ01000230.1 GCF_000388115.1 Aeromonas molluscorum 848 | reverse complement strand
CCCTAGTAGTTATAACTCTTTTGCAGGAGATATTTTTCGGGAGTTTCAAGAGACTGAGTCTTCATTATTTTTTAACCCCTATTTTTTACGTCTTTTAAATGAATCACTGCGAGTTTTTATCGCCTGTGAGAATCAACGGGGAAGAACAAAGCAGAAATGGTTTATTGAAGTAGATCAGTATCGGATTACTGCTGATAAAACACAGATAGGAAAGCCTACACCAGAAGGTATACATAGTGATGGTACAAATTATTTTTCGCTGATGTTGGTAAACCGAGAAGGGATCAGTGGTGGTGTAAGTTCTTTATATGACAATGATCTGAATTTAAAAAGAGAAGTCACATTGGAATATCCGGGGGATGTTATTATGTTAGATGATGCATCAATGATGCATCAATGATGCATCAATGATGCATCAATGATGCATGGTGTGACCAGTCTTGAACCTCTCGAAGATCATGGCGTGAGAGATATTCTTCATATCTCCTTTACTAATTTATTGAGGCCGGGTTCCGTCAGTCGACGCTTTGGATTCGGCTCCGCAGATATGCTGACCATCTAAATTTTTATTTCATGGGTTAAGCGAGGTGCTATTTGTCGAAGTGTTAGTCGATGGATAGCCCTTCAAAGGAAGTAATATGACATTTAGTATTATGCTGGTATTTTTTTTTAGCTGTGTTGCCTTTAGTTTTTCTCCTGGAGCAGGGGCAATTGCAACCATGTCAAGATCGATAGAAGATGGAATAGTTCAAGCCAGGTATAATATTATTGGCTTACAGCTGGCACTGCTTGTTCATCTCATCATTGTCAGTGTCGGGTTAGGAGCATTTATTGCGTCATCAGAAATTGCGTTCGATGGTATAAAATATATAGGTGGAAGCTACCTTATCTACTTGGGATTGATGAAAATAAAGAACTCAGGGAATAGTGTTTTACGTAATGCGGAGATGCAAAGCGGAAAGTTAAAGAGCTTGGCCAATGGCTTTGTTGTTAATATAACCAATCCAAAATCCATCGTGTTTTTAGTCGCATTTCTTCCGCAGTTTGTCGATAGTTCAGATAGTAGTTATCAATACTTTAAACTGGGTCTGTTCATTCTTCTAGTGGACTGCATCGCAATGTTCTCATATGCATCTTTGGCGCATGTTTTATTGCGACATCTATCTGAACCATTGCATTTAAAGCGTCTGAATTTAATGTTTGGTGCAGTATTTATCATACTGGCAGTGATGTTGTTAATGTCTGGCAGACATTGAGTTAATGGTGGATATGATATATTCATCTCTTCGAACGTGATGTGGTAGCTAGTTATGGTAAATCAAGGTTTTTCTTTTAGATATAGCAGAATTCAGTCTGCGGGAACAAGAGCATAGATATGTGCATCAAGAGGCTGGTCATGAAGGAAGATACGATTTCTAGCTAGACACTCGAAGGTGGCCCCGGCGGCGATAGCAACGGCTTCGCTGGCTCTGTTGCCAACCCCCGTCACGATCTCCAGCCGAAATAGACCTAACTGCCGAAAACCAAAGTCACGCAGCAGGGCGACTTCCTGCCGGGCGATGCCTTGTCCTTGGCGGGATTGGCGCACCCAATAACCGATATTGCCGTAGCGATGATGGGGCGACAGCTGGTTGATACTTGCGCCACCCAGTAGCTGGCCGGTGGTGGCGCAGAAAATGCCCATGTCAAAGGCGCGTCCCGCCGCGCGATCCTGATCGCAGGTGGCAAACCACCCCAGCGCCTTGTCCCGATTGAATGAGGGAGTGCACCAGCTCATCCAGGTGCCGACCGTCTCGATGGATTCGTGCGCCGCGCGGACAAACTCATCGGCATCGCCCGGTTCGAAGGGGCGAATCACGATCTTGGCGTTGGCAAGGGGTGTGGCTATTTGCATAGGGCTTCCTGCTTGATGGTGTTTATCGGGCCGCGGCTTCCAGCTCGGCTATCTCCCCGCCACCAATCAGCTTTAAGTTCCGGCTGATCCGCTCCACCGGCCAGTCCCACCAGGCGAGATTGTTGAGGCGGGTGATGGTGTCGTCGTCAAAGCGATAGCGGATCACCTTGGCGGGGTTGCCGCCGACGATGGCGTAGGCGGGCACGTCCGTGGTGGCCACGGCGCGGGCGGCGATGATGGCGCCGTTGCCGACCTTGACCCCCGGCATGATCAGCGCCTCGTAGCCAATCCAGACATCGTTGCCAATCACCGTATCCCCCTTGTAAGGAAGCGTGCCCGGCGCGGGGGAGGCGCTCTCCCAGCCGTTGCCGAAGATAAAGAAGGGGTAGGTGGAGAAGCCGGAGCTCTGATGGTTGGCGCCGTTCATGATGAACTTGACCCCGCGGGCGATGGCGCAGAACTTGCCGATGATGAGCTTGTCGCCGATGAAGGGGAAGTGGTAGAGGACGTTGCGCTCAAAGCCTGCCGAGTCTTCCGGGTCGTCGTAATAGCTGTAGTCACCCACCTCGATATTGGGCCCCTTGATGGTGTTCTTGATAAAGCACACCTGAGGGAAGCCTTTCATGGGGTGGGGATTGGCGGGATCGGGACCGTGCATGGGATGTTCCTCTCGAGTCTGGGTTTTGAATACCCTAACGGAACCTTGCAGCCCAGGGCCACCTTTTTGTACGCCCTGGTTCGCCAGGCTTTGTCGTCCCCTGCCTATGTGCGCATCGACCCGGAGCGAGTTTGTCTCTAGCATGGGAGGGATGCGGGGCCTGGGCTCCGTCACACGGACTTTTGACGGAGAAGCGATGATGAAGATGCGTTCCCTGCTCATGCTGAGCGCCCTGCTGCTCGGCGGTTGTGCGGTCAATCCCTATGGCGGCACTCCGGCGCCTGTCACCGAGCCGGCTCAGCCGGTGAGCCAGCCTGAGAAGCCTGTGACCAAACCGGACACAGGGGCGCCCCTGCCCAAACCCGCAGCCCCGACCGGCCTGGCGGTCGCCATGGCGGATGCCTTCTTGAAGGCCCCCGAGGTGAAGGCGCTGAGTCAGGATGGCAGTCCTATGCTGCTGCTGATGGCGCCCCAGAACGGCACCGGTGAGCCCTTCAGCACCCAGCCCATGGCGGTGGCCATGATCCAGCGTATTCAGGGGAGCAGCGGCTTTCGCTTCGCAGACCCGGGCCAGGTTTCCGCCATTACCAGCCAGCTTGAATACCAGCAGGGGGGCATGAACCCGGCCTCCCTGGTGCGTCTGGGTCGCCAGACCGGCGCCAGCTACATGCTCTACGGGGATCTGCTCTCCGAGGGGGGCCGCTATCGGCTCGCCATGAGCCTGATGGATCTCAAGAGCGGCGAGCTGCTCTGGAACGAGAGCCGCACCGCCAGCCGCTGAGCCCCCGCGCTATCGGGTCAATGAGACCATCGAGGGTGCGCCGCTCCTCGATGGCCTCGACTCGGCAACTGGCGCTACCTCCCTGCAATGACCCCACATCCTCTCTGCTGGCATTCCCCTTCCTTTTCCCGATGAAACATCATAAAAATCGCGGCCAGACTGCCAGGGGCAGGGCCGCGAAAGGTGGAGCGTGGCGCCGCGTTCGCGGCGCTGTTCAACCAAGCAGGCCGGAGAGCCCCTGCCCGGCCATCAGCACTCCCACGGCCAGCACGGCAAACCAGACCAGGGTGGCGGCCACCAGGGCGTAGCCGAGGGCGACGAAGAGACCGTCCCGCTGCAACATGCCGATGGCCAGCAGCAGTATGGCCCAGGCGGGCAGGGTGTTGGTGAGCGGGATGGCGCCAAACGGCATCATCAGCAGCAGGGCGGCCAGCATGATCATCAGGCCGTTGGCCCGGTTGATGGTGCTGCTGGCGGTGAGCATCAGCAGGCGGGGGCGCACGAACTTGTCCAGCCGGGCCAGCAGGTCGGCCCCCTTGTGCAGGGTTGACTTGAGCTGCTCGGTGGCGAAGCTGCGGGCCATCAGCCGGGCGGGCAGCCAGGGCACCCGGTTGAGGGTGATGCCGATACCGATAAAGAGGATCAGCAGGCCAAACACGCTGCTGATGCCGGGAATGCTGACCGGCAGCAGGAAGGGCACCGTCAGCAGCAGGCAGAACAGCAGCATGCCCTGCTCCCCCACCAGGCCGAGCAGTTCGCGCAGGCTGATCTGGCCCTCACCCATGGCCTGGGCTGTGGTGCGCAGGGTCTGGGAGAGGCGGGCCTCGGGATCCTTGAGATCGATGGCAACCATGTTGTGTCCTTGCAAAACGTCGTGGAAAGAGGGGGTTGTGCCACTGGGGCAGGCGCGCCACAGCATACGGTGACTGGGTGAATCGCCGATGAATAATCGGCGCGGCGGCCAGCGTGGTCGAGCCTGGGGCAGGGCAAAAAAAAACGCGGCCCTGAGGCCGCGAAATGGCGTGAAGTTCCCTTTCTGCCGCTTGCTATGTTCAGTGGCCGTAGGGCAGGGGGGAGTGGTGCAAAATGATGCGCACCTTGCCATCGTCCCCTTTCTTGAAGCCCCAGCCATCTTGCGCCGCCTTGATCTCGGCCTCCGTGATGTTGCCGTTGGCTATTTCGGTGGTGTGCAGCGAGACGCTGGCGCCGAACAGCAACAGGGTCAGGCCGTCTTTGAGTGGCTTCATGGAGGTGATTCCTTGTGGTCACATCAGAGTCTATGCATCGGCGATGAACAGAGATTGAACTCCCTGTTCAGGGTAGTGAGGCTGGCAGGAAGCGCGCAAAGGCGGGGAAAGGGGAAGCAAGAGGATGTCGGGGGCGGGCGGAAAAATGCGCTCAGGAGCGCAAGCGGCAGCCCAAAAAAAGGGGAGCATAGCCCCCCTGAAAGCATGGAACCCAGGGGGATCAGGCCCGGCTTTGGGCCAGTTCATCCGCCTGCTCGCCATGGAGCAGCGCCTGGTCGGTCTGGCCAAGCAGCTGGCTGGTGATGGTACCGGCCGTCATGGCGCCGTTGACATTGAGGGCGGTGCGGCCCATGTCGATCAGCGGCTCGACCGAGATGAGCAGCGCCACCAGGGTGACCGGCAGCCCCATGGCGGGCAGCACTATCAGGGCGGCGAAGGTGGCGCCGCCACCGACCCCGGCGACCCCGGCGGAGCTGAGGGTGACTATGCCGACCAGGGTGGCGATCCAGAGGGGATCAAAGGGATCTATGC
>NZ_AQGQ01000229.1 GCF_000388115.1 Aeromonas molluscorum 848 | reverse complement strand
GGGCGATTCACTCATCCTGTTTGGTTGCATCTTGCTTGGCGGCGCGATTTATTACTATGTGATAAACAATTCTATGACCGCGTTGACTCAGGAACAGAATAAAGAGAAAGAACTCAAGGCACAGTTTGAGAGCAAGGCGATGCTGGCGGCTAGCTTGCCTGCCTATAAAAAACAGCTGGTCGAGTTGGAGCAACTGGTTGATACCCAGCTCAAGCAGTTGCCCAACACCCATGAGGTTGCCGGGTTGCTTGATGACATCAGCTTCATCGCCACCGACAACGGTCTAAAACTCAATCGTATTCACTGGGAAGCCGAGGCGCCTCATGAATTCTCCACCGAATTACCAATGCGCATTGAGGTAGCTGGCACTTATCACGAGATAGGCAAGTTTACGGCAGCCATGGCGGCCCTGCCGCGTATCGTCATTCTGGACTCTTTCACCCTGAGTCATGGCGCGAACAGCGACATCATCGCCATGTCCATGCTGGCCAAAACCTATAAATACAATGGCAATGCTGGGGGGCAGAAAAAATGAGGCAGCTCACCAAGTATTGGTTTGTGTTATTGCTGGCTGGTTGTAACAGCCAAGAGAATATGGATGGCTATATCAGCCAGATCAAGGCCAGGCCACCGATAGCCATAGAACCACTGCCCGTCATAACGCCGTTCTCTCCCCTGCATTATGAATCGATTGATAAACGAAACCCCTTCAGTGAACCCCAGCCAGAGAGTCGTGCTGGCGTTGAACAAAAAGTAAAAGCAGACTGTGCCCAGATAGTGGCCAATAGACCCAAGGAGGTGCTTGAGAATTATTCGCTGGCGAGTCTGGCCATGCAGGGCACCATGGGTAAACAGGGTCAGTTGTGGGCACTCATCCGCACGCCGGATGGTCAATCCATGCGCATGGGGTTGAATCATTACATGGGCCTGGATCAGGGACGGGTCATCAGGATCACCAATACAGCTGTGGATTTGCTAGAAACAGTACCCGACGGAAAGGGATGTTGGGTAACACGAGAAACGCAGTTGGTGATGGCCAATATGGAAGCAAAAAATAATCAGTGATGAGCATGAAGCATTGCCGCTGGTGATGGTCCATCTTCTTGAAGCGAAACGATAATCAGGGATGAGCGTCGATGAGAATAACAACAGCAATAACATTCAGGGTGGCTGCGCTGTTACTGGGCAGTTTGTTTCATCCGGCATGGGCGATCCCGACCTTGCAGGAGGTAAAAGTAAACCCCCTGTTAGCCGATCAACTCTTGTTGGAGTTGAGCTTTAGCGAGCCGGTTTCAGGTTTTACCGACCGGCTGGGTTACCAGCCTAATCAGTTGATGCTGCACATCCCGGGAGCGGTAGGAGCGCTGAAGGTCAACCCACTGCCCATCAAGCAGGAGGGGGTCGACAGCGTCAAGGTCGATGGCAAAGGAACAGGACTTGATATACAGATTGCCTTGGACAGGTTGATGCCTTATCAAGTGCATCAGCAAGGCAACAAGTTGCTCATCTCCCTCGGCGACAAGGCGGCCAAACCCGTACCTATGCCTGTTGCCAAGGCACCCATCATGTTACCCGCCACCAAAGCCAACACTGGTGATGCCTATTTCAACTCGGTCAAGGGGGTCGATTTTCGTCGTGGTAAAGATGGTCAGGGCGAATTTCTGGTGCGGCTGGATAACAGCTCGGCAGCCGTGGATGTCAGTAGTACAGGGCAGAAAGTGGTGGCCAAGTTTCACGGTACCCGGATCCCGGACGATCAGCTGAACCTCATCAATGTACAAGACTTCGCCACCCCAGTGTCCCAAGTTGAGGCATTTCGCCAGGGTAATGACACCCGATTCGAGCTATCGGTAAATGGCCAGTTTGATTTTCGCTACGATCAGGCGGACAAGTTGTTCATCATAGAAGTGAAAAAGCGCGCGCCAGTCGGCTCTGTCGCCAAACAGTATAAAGGCAAACCCATCTCCCTGAATTTTCAGGACATACCGGTACGAACCGTGTTGCAACTCATCGCCGATTTCAACAACCTCAACCTGGTAACCACGGATTCAGTCTCCGGAAATATCACCCTTCGCCTCGACGGTGTGCCCTGGGAGCAGGCGCTTGACATCATTCTCAAGGTGCGTGGCCTCGACAAGCGTCTCGATGACAACATCTTGCTGGTGGCCCCGGCAGAAGAGATAGCGGCCCGGGAGAAGCAGCAGTTGGAGAGCCGCAACCAAGTGGCAGATTTGGCGCCGCTCTATACCGAATATATGCAGATCAACTATGCCAAGGCGTCGGAAGTGGCGGCCCTGCTCTCCTCCGAGAGTACCAAGCTGCTCTCGGCCAAAGGCGCCGTGAG
The DNA here is from genome assembly GCF_000388115.1 of Aeromonas molluscorum 848. Classification (GTDB taxonomy): domain Bacteria; phylum Pseudomonadota; class Gammaproteobacteria; order Enterobacterales; family Aeromonadaceae; genus Aeromonas; species Aeromonas molluscorum. Next base: position 2,899 of record NZ_AQGQ01000229.1, on the reverse strand, counting down.
CGTGGATGAGCGTACCAACGTGCTGGTGGTAAAAGACACCGCAGACGTGATCAGCAACATCAAACGCATGTTGGATATCCTCGATATCCCGGTCAAGCAGGTGGTTATTGAAGCCAGGATGGTGACTATAGATGACGGCTTTGATGAGGCGCTCGGGGTACGCTGGGGGGTGACCAAGAACGATGGCCATGGCAATAGCACATCGGGTTCGATAGAGGGGAATGATAGTTTGAATGGCACTGGTACAGCGGGCAGCGTCGAGGACAGGTTAAACGTCAATCTACCTGTCACCAACGCCGCCGGCACCCTGGCTTTCCAGGTGGCTCGTCTGGCCAATGGTACCTTGCTGGATCTCGAGTTGTCGGCGCTGGAAAAAGAGAGCAAGGCAGAGATTATCGCGAGCCCGAGAGTCACCACGGCAAACCAGAAACCAGCATTGATTGAACAGGGTACCGAGATCCCCTATGTGGAGTCCTCATCAAGCGGTGCGACCTCGGTCACCTTCAAAAAAGCCGTGCTGAGCCTCAAAGTGACACCGCAGATAACGCCGGACAACAGGGTCATCCTCGACTTGACGGTGACCCAGGATACTAAAGGCGAAACGGTGCCGACGGGGACAGGTGATGCCGTCTCCATCAATGCCCAGTCCATCACCACTCAGGTGCTGGTAAACAATGGCGAGACACTGGTGCTTGGCGGCATCTATCAGCAGACGATCAAAAACGATGTCAGCAAGGTGCCTCTGCTTGGCGACATCCCTGGCCTTGGCGCCCTGTTTCGCAAGACCACCAGCGAGAACAAGAAGCGCGAGTTGCTGATTTTTGTGACGCCCAGGATAGTTACCGACAAGTTTTGAATGCTTTACATATCGGGGTAAAACACATATAACCTTACGCCCCAATGAGGCTGGGGCGTAAGGTCTGCGGTTGCCAGTCCTGATTTCTATTGAGATAATCCCCCTCCTGATCCATCGCAAGATAAGGTTCATAGGTACCCCGATCCATAGTTCATCGGGGTCGTACAGTTTGTAATTACTAATGAAAAGACATGGCTGAGAAACGCAATATTTTCCTGATAGGTCCCATGGGTGCGGGCAAGAGCACCATAGGTAGACATCTGGCAGAACAACTGCATATGGAGTTTTTCGACTCAGATCATGAAATTGAGCGCCGCAGTGGTGCCGATATCAGCTGGGTGTTCGATGTTGAAGGCGAAGAAGGTTTCCGGATTCGCGAAGAGAAGGTGATCGGCGATCTGTCCGAGCAGCAAGGCATAGTGCTGGCGACAGGCGGTGGTGCAATCAAGAGCCGCGAAACCCGCAACAAGCTCTCTGCCCGCGGCATTGTCGTTTACCTCGAAACCACCATTGAAAAGCAACTGGCGCGCACACAGAGAGACAAGCGCAGGCCCTTGCTACAGACCGAAGAGCCGCCCCGTGAAGTGCTGGAGCGTCTGGCGTACGAGCGCAATGCCCTCTATGAGGAAGTGGCTGACTTTGTTATCCACACCGATGATCAGAGTGCTAAAATCGTTGCCAATCAAATCGTCAAGCTAATCGGTATGTAATGTCGAGGACGTCCATGGAAAGGTTGAAGGTCGAACTGGGTGAGCGTTCTTACCCGATAGAAATAGCGGCTGGACTGCTGCAGCGCCCCGACGTGCTGACTCAGGCCATCAAGGGTAAGCGGGTCATGATAGTGACCAACACCGTGGTGGCTCCCCTCTATCTCGAGCGGGTGAGTCAGCTACTGGCGGACTATCAGGTAGAACACCTGATCCTGCCGGACGGCGAGGCGCACAAGACGCTGGCGACTTTCGAGCGCATCATGTCAGCGCTGCTTGAGACCAACCATGGACGTGATACTACCCTGATCGCCCTGGGTGGGGGTGTGATTGGGGATGTGGTGGGCTTTGCGGCCGCCAGCTTCCAACGCGGTATCCCCTTCATCCAGGTCCCCACCACCCTTCTCTCCCAGGTCGACTCCTCCGTTGGCGGCAAAACTGCCGTGAATCACCCTCTCGGCAAGAACATGATAGGCGCCTTCTATCAACCCAAGCTGGTCGTCATCGATACTGAGTGCCTGCAGACGCTGCCCGAGCGAGAATTCGCCGCTGGCATGGCTGAGGTGATCAAGTACGGCATCATCTGGGATGCTGATTTCTTCAGTTGGCTGGAGCAGAACATGTCCCGGCTGCAGCAACAGGACCCGGTCGCGTTGGCTCATGCCATCAAGCGCTGCTGCGAGATCAAGGCCGATGTGGTTGCCGAAGATGAGACTGAGCACGGTGTAAGGGCTCTGCTCAACCTGGGCCATACCTTTGGCCATGCCATCGAAGCAGAGCAGGGTTATGGCAACTGGTTGCATGGCGAGGCCGTTGCTGCCGGCATCATGCAAGCGGCGGCCACAGCGCAGTTGCGTGGTCAGTTGAGCGCCGAGCAACAAGAACGGATCCGTGCCCTGCTGCTGGCTGCCAAGTTGCCGGTGAAGGGACCTGCCGATATGAATTTTGATACCTACCTGCGCCACATGCGCCGAGACAAGAAAGTGCTTGCTGGCAAGTTGCGTCTGGTATTGCCGGTGGGAATTGGCCATGCCGAAGTGGTGGCCGATGTGTCTGATGCTCAATTGCAATCGGTGATCGAGTCCGAATGTGAGTAAGTTGCTCCAATTTCCCTCTCAGCGGCAGCTGGTCGAACGGCTGCTGCATCTGATTGAATTCAATCACCCTTTTATATTCCTATCCGGTCCAGCCGGCAGCGGCCGCGCTACCCTCTGCGAGCTGTTGCTGACCCGTTTGCCTGAGAAGGTGATGGTGGTGAGCCTGATCGGTCGCCCCGACATGAAGATGGCCGAGGTGCGTCAGCTGCTGCTTGAGCAGATAGTCGACAAACCCCTGT
>NZ_AQGQ01000228.1 GCF_000388115.1 Aeromonas molluscorum 848 | reverse complement strand
GCGCACTCGCCAGCCAGTTCCACATCATCCAGCCGCAGGTGGTGAAGTAGAACACCCGTTCCCCCGGTTTGATGTCGCAGTGCAGCTGGTGCTCCTTGAGATGCTGGAGCAGAGTGCCACCTATGCCGTGCACTATGCACTTGGGTTTGCCGGTGGTGCCGGATGAATAGAGGATATAAAGAGGATCGTTGAATGCCATGGGCTCAAAGCGCAGGCTGGCTCCCTCTTGGCTGGCGAGTAGCTGATGCCAGTCTTGAAGGGGGAGGTTGTCGGCCCCGGCATGGTTCGGCGTCAGACCGAGCAGCGGGATCAGGATGAGATGTTCCAGACGGTCGAGCTGACAGGCCACCTTGGCGACCTTGTCCTGGATATCGACCGCCTTGCCGTTATAGCGATAGCCATCGACTGCAAACAGCACCTTGGGCCGTGTCTGGCCGAAGCGTTCCACCACGCTGGCTTCACCGAAGTCCGGGCTGGTGGAGGTCCAGATAGCCCCCAGACTGGTGGCGGCCAGCATGGCAACCAGCGCTTCCGGAATATTGGGCAGGTAGCCGGCAACCACGTCGCCCTTGCCAATGCCCTGACCACGCAGCCACTGAGCCAGACTGGCGACCTGCTGCCCCAGTTCACGCCAGCTAAGCGTGCGGCGCTGACTGCCTTCCAGGCTGGCGATGATGGCCGGACTCTCGTCCTGGCGACGCAGCAGGTTCTCGGCGAAGTTGAGTCGACTGTCCGGAAACCAGCGTGCGTGCTGCATGGTCTGGCGATTTTCCGCCACTATGTTGCCAAGCTCCCCCTTGACGCCGCAGTGCTGCCACACCAAGGGCCAGAAGCGGGTGGTTTTCTCCACCGACCATTGATAGAGCTCGGCATAGGTTTGCAACTGCAAGCCATGGAAGCGATTGACCTCGCCCATGAACTGATGAAGGTTGGATTGGCTGATCCTGGCCTGGTCCGGTTGCCACAGGCGGCGGTTGTGCATTGAGTAGTCCCTGACTGCATGTGTCTATCGGCAGTGTATTGAATTGTTTTTTATTTGTTAATGCCGGGTTTGCTTTTAATAACAAATGCCCTGTCACTCATGCTTTACCTCACGAACCTGAGGGTTGACGGGTCGAGGCACCTCTAGCTTGATGTTATGCTGGGTTAACAACCATGTCGGAGCAGGATGCCATGAGCAGTTACAGCCAACTTTTCGCCCAGCACATCGAGACCTTGCAGCGCCGTACCCGCGACATATTGCAGCAGCAGGGGCTCAGCGGCCTGGCCATACATGCCGGCCAGACCCATCGCATCTTCCTCGATGATCAGGATTACCCCTTCAAGGTGAATCCCCACTTCAAGGCCTGGCTGCCTGTGCTGGACAACCCCCACTGCTGGCTGCTGGTGGATGGGGTAAGCAAGCCCATCTTGCTGTTCTATCGGCCGGTGGATTTTTGGCACAAGGTGGCGGATCTGCCCAGTGCCTTCTGGGTCGACTTCTTCGATATTCGTTTTCTGACCCGGCCGGAACAGGTGGCCGACCATCTTCCCGCCGACAAGCAGACATGGGCTTATCTGGGGGGGCATCTCGAGGTAGCGGAGCTGCTGGGGTTGACGCAACCCAATCCAGAGGCCGTGCTCAACTATCTGCACTATCACAGGGCTTACAAGACAGATTACGAACTGGAGTGTCTGCGCGAGGCGAATCGACTCGGAGTGCGTGGTCACATTGCCGCCAAGGAGTCCTTTATGGCGGGGGCGAGCGAGTTCGAGATCAATCTGACATATATGAAAGCCGTCGGACAGGGAGCCAATGAGGCGCCTTACGGCAACATAGTTGCCATCAACCGCAATGCCGCCATCTTGCACTATACCCAGCTCTCCCATCAGCGGGTGGCCGATGTCGATCGCCACTCCTTCCTGATCGACGCCGGAGTGGATTTCCACGGTTACGCCTCGGACATCACCCGTACCTGGGCCTGGCGTCGCGGCGAGTTTGCCGACCTGATCGCCGCCATGGACGAGCAACAGCAGGCCATCATCGACGAAGTCAAACCGGGACGCCGCTATACCGAGCTGCATCAGTTGATGCATCACAGGCTGGCGCGGTTGCTGCAATCGGTCGAGCTGGTCGATATGTCGGTGGATGAGATGATAGGCACCGGTGTTACCAATGCTTTCTTTCCCCATGGTCTTGGCCATTTCCTCGGCTTGCAGGTCCATGATGCGGGTGGCTTCATGCAGGATGAACGTGGCACCCATCTTTCTGCCCCCGAACAGTTCCCATACTTGCGTTGCACCCGGGTGATGGAGCCAGGTCAGGTATTCACTATAGAACCCGGTCTCTACTTCATTGACAGCCTGCTCGAACCTCTGCAGAGCAGTGAGCAGGGCAAGCGGGTCAATTGGCACAAGGTAGAGGCATTGCGGCCGTTTGGCGGCATCCGTATCGAGGACAACATAGTGCTGCACAGCCATGGGGTGGAGAATCTCACTAGACAGGCCGGACTCTGATGGAGTCTGGTTATCCTGTGCCCATGACCGGGGTCGAGGTGAGCGAGGAGATAAAGAAGAGTCGTTTCATTACCTTGCTTGCCCATGCGCCAACGGTCGCCGCAGCGAAAATCTGGATAGAGGAGGTGCGTCGGGCCCATCCGGCGGCGCGCCACCACTGCTGGGCCTTTGTTGCAGGGGCGCCCAAGGATAGCCAGGTTTATGGTTTTAGCGACGATGGCGAACCATCTGGCACGGCGGGCAAGCCCATGCTGGCGCAACTGATGGGATCCGGAGTTGGCGAGATAGCCGCCGTGGGGGTGCGCTACTATGGTGGCGTCCTGCTCGGTACCGGAGGTCTGGTCAAAGCCTATGGCGGCGGTGTGGGCACTGCACTCAAGGCGCTCACCACCCGGCACAAGGTGGCCCTGCGCGCCTCACTCATCGAGTGCGACTATAGCGACATGGGGGTGATTGATGCCCTGTTGCTGAGCCACCATGGTCAAGTGTGCCAGTCGGATTATGGGCAGCGGGTGCGGCTCGAAATCGACTGGGCCTGCACTGATTGGCAGCAGGTAAACCAGATGCTGACCGATAGAACGCACGGACGGGTATCTCTGCAGTCCATAGATGGCTAGAATCCATCGCTGTTTTATTGCCGAGACGGGGCCTGCATGCACATTCTGAGTATTATCCGCATCGTTGGCCTGCTGGTGGCGTTGTTCAGCTCCACCATGCTGCTGCCGGCCCTGGTCGCCTTCGGTTATCGGGATGGCGGCGGTTCCGAATTTGTCAGTGCCTTCTTCATTGCCCTGCTGCTTGGTGTGCTGCTCTGGTTTCCCAATCGGCATCATAAGAAAGAGCTGAGGTCGAAAGAGGGGTTCCTCATCGTCGTGCTGTTCTGGACTGTGCTCGGCAGTGTTGGTGCGCTGCCCTTCATGTTGGGCGAGGTGCCGGACATGAGCGTGTCAGAGTCCTTCTTTGAATCTTTCTCCGGGCTCACCACCACGGGAGCGACTGTGCTCACCGGGCTCGATGAGCTGCCCAAGGCTTTCCTGTTCTATCGCCAACTGCTGCAGTGGCTTGGCGGTATGGGCATCATAGTGCTGGCGGTCGCCATACTGCCCATCCTTGGTATAGGCGGTATGCAGCTCTATCGTGCCGAGATCCCGGGACCAGTCAAAGATAACAAGGTGACGCCGCGCATCGCTGAGACCGCCAAGGCGCTCTGGTATATCTACCTCTTTATCACCCTCAGTTGCGCCCTGTCCTACTGGATGGCAGGCATGACCATGTTCGACGCTATCTGCCACTCCTTCTCCACCGTGGCCATCGGTGGTTTCTCGACCCACGATGCCAGCATTGGCTATTTCAATAGCAGTGCCATCAATCTCATCACTGTACTGTTCCTCATGGTTGCCGGAGTGAATTTCACCCTGCACTTTGCGGCTTTCGCTCACAGACCCATGCGCCTCTATGTCTATCTGAAGGACCCCGAGGTGAAGGTGTTCATTGCCCTGCAACTGGGGCTGACCCTGATCTGCTTCTTGGTACTGATGCGCCATGTCAGTTATGACAGCTGGGGAGAGACGCTGGACCATGCGCTATTCCAGTCCGTTTCCATTGCGACCACGGCCGGATACAGCACCACAGGTTTCTCCGAATGGCCGCTGTTTCTGCCGATCTTGCTGATGCTCGCTTCCTTTGTGGGCGGCTGTGCCGGCAGTACTGGTGGCGGCATCAAGGTAGTACGATTGATGTTGCTGCATCTGCAAGGAATGAGAGAGCTGAAGCGCCTCGTCCATCCCCGGGCCGTCTACCGGATAAAACTGGGTAATAAGGCGCTGTCCGAGCGGGTGATAGAGGCTGTCTGGGGATTCTTTGCCGCTTATGCCGCCATTTTCATCCTCTGCATGCTGGGCTTGATCGCAACGGGCATGGATGAGCTGACGGCGTTCTCCGCCGTGGTGGCCTCACTCAATAACTTGGGACCAGGACTGGGCGAGGTGGCTCCTCACTTTGCCAACACCACGGACGCAGCAAAATGGATCATGATCATCGCCATGTTGTTTGGTCGATTGGAAATTTTTACACTTCTGGTACTGTTAACTCCTGCATTCTGGCGTAGTTGAGGTAGGTATGGATAAGATTTTGGTGCTTTATTCCTCTAGGGATGGCCAAACCCGAAAAATCATTGATGTCATGCTGGAGGAAATGCCGGGATGTGAGGTTGTCATGCATGATCTGCACGGCTTGCCCATGTGCAACCTTAGCAAGTTCAAGAAGGTGTTGATCGGAGCGTCGATCCGTTATGGCCATTTCCACCCTAGCCTGCTCAGCTTTATTCATGCTCACCACGAACAGTTGGAAGTGGCCAACGCAGCCTTCTTCTGTGTCAACTTGACTGCTCGCAAGCCAGAGAAGCAGACGCCACAAACCAACGCCTACATGAAGAAGTTCCTGCACAGCTCACCCTGGAAGCCAAAGAACCTGGGAGTGTTTGCCGGTGCACTGCAATACTCCAAGTACAACTGGTGGCAGACCCGTATCATCCAGCTGATCATGAAGGTGACGGGTGGCAGCACAGATACCAGCAGAGACATCGAATTTACCGATTGGGATAAGGTGCGAGTCTTCGTTCGTGACTTCTGGCAGAAACGCTGATTCTTGCTCCTGATGCCCCTAGCCCCGCCAATGCGGGGCTTTTTGTACAAAATTGCCGATTAAATCGCCGCTCGACATGAAATCGTTAGAAAAGCACACTTTTTTACAGAAACCCCCTTGCTAGAAAG
>NZ_AQGQ01000227.1 GCF_000388115.1 Aeromonas molluscorum 848 | reverse complement strand
CCCTAGGTTGCCCCCGCCCTGCTGGCAGCCTCCCTCTGATCCCGTAGTGCGCTATCCTCCCTCTCCTTCGGCGCCACTGGCTCTCCCCTCTCCCCCCTTGTCGATCTGAGTGCAACCCCTCCCCTCTTTCGGGTCAAAGAGTGAACCGCGTCATGGCGTTAGATAAGATCATAAAATCGACACCCTCAAAAAATCTGCTTAAAGAGGAGGAGGAGACCTTCTGACGGTCAAAAATAGACATCGGCGACAGCTTTTGACTGGGCTGGATCGTCATTTATTCCTTATAAAAGTGGATAAAGCTAAAAAGCCTCATTCAAGACCCACCCATAACCCAGGCACAAATCAAACATAAACCATTGAAATTAATGACTTTAAAATACTTTCTTGTCTAAGTATTTTTTTAACCATGGCAACTTGGCTGCATTTCAAACACCAGCATGCAAAAACGGTCACTTGGACTCCCAACTCATTAAAGTGGCTCGTTTATCACAATGAGCCATTGTTTTAATCTCCCTTTGTGTTATCTTGGATCCATCAACAGCCAGCCAGGGAGAAAAGATATGACCGAATTCTTAGTTACAGCAGTTTTCACTGTGTTTTTCACTCTGGTCGCAGTTTCCCTGCCTTCACTGTCCCAGTTTTGAGCCATGTGGGGCGCTTGCCGCCTCACTGACTGACCAGAAAACGACTGTTTAATCGACACCAACTGTGCATTAGTCACGGTTGGTGTTTTTGTTTGTGCTTTTTGCACCATTTCTGCATTCCCCCATGACGGCCATGCTCGTCCGACCTCTCCTGCTCAGCCCCATCACCGATTTACTCTGCCCAACCCCGGGTTCACAATGGTGCTCTTCTGTTTTTTCTCGGGATCCGTTATGACTATCGACGCCCTGCGCCACTGGCGCCGCGACCTGCATCGCCTGCCGGAAGCGGCCTGGTGTGAATTTCGTACCAGCTCACTCATCGCACATCGCCTCAATGAACTCGGTTTCACAGTCATGCTGGGAGATGCCCTGCTGGCCAGTTCATTGGTGATGGGTCGCCAGATAGATGTGGCAGCACAGAAGGAGCGCGCCTTGCGCCAAGGGGCCAACCCCGACTGGTTGGCGCGCATCGAAAACCTGACCGGCGTCATGGGACTCTGGGACAGCGGGCGACCCGGCCCGACCTTGGGGTTTCGCTTCGACATAGACGCAGTGGAAGTTGACGAAGATGGCGGCGAGCAGCATCAGCCCAACCAGGAGGCATGGCAGTCTCACAACCCGGGTTGGATGCACGCTTGTGCCCATGATGGTCATACCGCCATCGGTCTGGTACTGGCGGAGCGGATCATGGCCCAAGCCGAGCAACTGGGAGGGCGAATCAAGCTCTTCTTCCAACCGGCGGAAGAGGGATGCCGAGGCGGCAAGGCACTGGCGGCGGGCGGTCAACTCGATGATGTTGACGCGCTGCTGGCCCTGCACATCGGTATTCATGCCGCCAGTGGCGAGTTGGTGCTCAACCCCACCGAATTTCTCTGTTCGACCAAGTTTGACGTGGAATTCATGGGAGAGTCGGCCCACGCCGGGCTCGAACCCAACGCGGGGCACAATGCCCTGGCCGCGGCGTGCATGGCAACCACCGCCATGCTCGGCATCCCCCGCCATCGCGACGGCATGACCCGTATCAATGTCGGGCAGCTCAGTGGCGGCAGCGGTCGCAATGTGATCCCGGGTCAGGCACGCCTGCAAGGGGAAACCCGGGGGGCCAGTCCTGCGCTCAACGACTATGTGTTTGGTCAGGTGCAACGCATCGTTGAGGGGGCCGCCCTGATGCAGGGGGTGAGTTATCTCATTCGCAAGCAGGGTGAAGCCATCGGTATCAACAACAGCCCTGAACTCATCGAGGAGCTGATGCCCCTGGCCGACGCCATGGCCCTCAATACGGTACACACCCGACGCTTCGGGGCGAGTGAGGATGCGGGTTTCCTCATCGAGCGGGTGCAGCGCAATGGCGGTCAGGCGGCTTACCTGATCCTGGGTGCCGACCTCAGTGCTCCCCACCATCACCCCGCATTCAACTTCGATGAAACCGTAATGGCCCATGGGGTTGGCTTGCTGGAGCGTTTTATCCAGCACAGGCTGGCTGTGTCTTGAACCCTTGATGCCGCACCATCGCTCGGCGTCCATGCAACCCTGATAGCCAGGGGGCCACATTGCTCGAGCGCGCTATCGCGCACAGGCTGTGCCCTGATCCAATAATGAGGATTGGCTGCCAGCAAGCAGTTCCCCACATGCTTGGCGGGGATCTGCCAATGAAACAGGCAGCCTGATGGCTGCCTGTTTTTATCACATTCCGTCAGCCTGATGCTTGTTTCAGGCACTATGTAGGTCTATCCCCGCCCTCTGTCAGTACGCTCATCTCAACAATCTCTCTCGGTACTGCCAGTGCCAGCTATCGCAGTACGATGTCGGCCAGATGGCTGAAGTGGCGGATCTCGTGGGTCGGGGCACAGTCCCCCTCCTGACCTTGGGGGTTATACCAGCAGGTAGCCAGCCCCATGGCTGCCGCGCCCGCAATGTCAGTCTTGGGATTATCCCCCACCATCAGCACCCGGGCCGGATCCGGCCGACCCATTAATGCCAGGCTCCGCTCGAAGATAGCCGCTGACGGCTTGGTGACTTGCACCTCATCCGAGATGATCAGCGGCGCAAACCAGTCGTGCCAACCGAGCTTGGCCAGACGACCGCGCTGGGGCAAGCTAAAGCCATTGGTGATGATCCCCATGCTCACCCGCTCCTTCAATCGCAGCAAGGTCTCCACCACCCCGTCCAGGGGCTGGCTCAGCGCAATGATCTGCATGAGGAAGGTGTTATTCATGGCGAGGGGGTCGAGGCCTTCTGGGACGAAGGGCGAGAAGCGGGTCTGTTGCAAATGCTGGGCATCTATTTCACCACTGTTGTACTGGCCCCACAGTCGATGATTGAGCTCACGATACTCACTCATCCGCGCTTCACTCGCTGCGATACCGTGCAGCTGCAAAGTCTGCTCCAAGGCGAGATCCACCGGGAAATCCACCAGGGTTTCATCAAGATCAAACAGTACCCAGTCATAAGATGGCGTATTCATATCAATCCTTTACTACATGGAAAATGAAAGCTGGCATTGACCCGGCCAAACGGGCTAAACAGTGGTCAACCCTTGGCAATGAGTGGCCTTTCGATGCCAAAAGCCACTCATCTTTGACGACCGGGCCGACAAGCAGGACGCCATTATCAGCCAGGGCGCGGACGGGATCCAGTCAGGATCCCAGCTTGCCGGCCTGCCAGTCGGCCAGCAGTGCCAGGGTAAACCGCACCCCGAAGCCCGTTACCTCGCTGCCAACCACCCCATTGCCGCCCTTGTTGCGATAACCGGACAAGTCCAGATGCAACCAAGGGGTATCGGCTGGCACGAAACGACTGAGAAAACGGGTCGCATCGATATGATCCGGCGAGGCGCCAGGGGCGCACTGCAACAGATCCGCCCATTCACTCTCCAGCGCCTCATCATAATCACTGTCCAGCGGGAAGGGCCAAACCCGTTCACCACTCTCTTGCCCCAGCTGGATCAGGCTCGGCAGCCACCCGGCCTGGTTGGTAAAGGCGCCGCTATAACGACTGCCCAGCGCCCGTTTGCAGGCACCGGTCAGGGTGGCGTAGTCGATGATGAGATCAGGTTCGTCCCGCGCCGCCAGCGCCAGGGCATCGGCCAGCACCATGCGTCCCTCGGCATCCGTGTCCACCACCTCGATGGTGGTGCCATTGCAAGCGGTGACCACCTCACCGGGACGATAAGCCTGCGGGCCTATGTGGTTCTCGGCGATGGCCAGCCAGCAGTGAACCTGTACCGGCAGTCTGGCTCGGCTAATGGCGAGCAGGGTACCGAGTGCCACAGCGCTCCCCCCCATATCGAGATGCATGCCATACATGGAGCCCCCCACCTTGAGGTTGTAGCCGCCCGAATCGTGGCAGATCCCCTTGCCCACCAGGGCCAGCTGCTGGGTGGCGCCCGCGGGTAGATAACTGAGTTTCACGATGGCGCCCTGGCTATCCTCGGCGCCCCGGCTCACCGCGAGGAAGGCACCGGCGCCCAGGCCTTTCAGTGCAGACTCATCATATTCTTGCCAGTGCCACCCCTCGATACTGGCCATCTCTTTCACCCGCTGCCGGTAGCCGCTCGCATTGAGTACCGATGCCGGCAACACCCCGAGATGGCGGGCCAGGGCATTGCCCTCTGCCTCGGCACACAGGCGCGCCGCATCCAGGGGAAACGCGGGGGAACTTGAGATCTGACGATAGGCGGTGACCAGCTTGGTCTCGCGCTTCTGGCTCGGCAAGGTCACGTTGGCGGCCAACAGGCTGGCCAGTACTACCTCTCCGAGTCGCGCTCTTTCTGCGGACTCGAACCCTTCCAGATGCAGACTCAGCTGCTCGGTGTGGTATTGGGCAAGGGGCGCAATCCACTGCCGGATCTTTTTGAAGCGTTCATGACCGGATCCCAGCGCCGGGCTGAATATCAGCATAAGCAACCCTGGCCGAGCAGTTGTATCGGTGATCGGGCACAGATAAGGCCCCTCCTGCCCCAGGGCAGCTTGCAGGGTGGCTGACGCCAGTTCGGTGCGCGCAAGCAGCGTCTCTTTCAGACTCTGATGGCAGATCAATAGCTTGAGAGGGGAACTCAGCCCCATGAACTGATCAAGATCCCGAGGTTCATTGTCTATGTTGGGGGCCTGATAGGAAAAATCGAGCATTTAGCGCAGCCTCATCCATGGAAAACAGAAGAGAGCAGATGATACCTGAGCAGGAGCAGATCGCCATGGGGCGGCGCCATATGGGATAAGGGAAATGGCAGGGATGCAAAAAATCCGCAGATACCGGACACGCACAAGGGAAATCTAAAGCAATGAGGAAATATTGAAGGGGAAGAGCTACGAGAAAGTGGTTGCGGGGGCTGGATTTGAACCAACGACCTTCGGGTTATGAGCCCGACGAGCTACCGAGCTGCTCCACCCCGCGTCTGAGGTCGCCAATAATAGGCGCCAGCGCAAATATTGCAAGCAAAAATCTTGATAAAGTTGAGTATGTAGATTAATGCGGCGCTAACAGCACCTTTTCCCAGCACCATGCTGACTTTTTATGCGATGAAACAAGCTCTTGCCTCTGAAACCTCCCCTTATGTCTTGCAGAGCGACAGGCGCCGCTGCCATGGGGCTGGCTCTGCTGGTTCATAACGCGCCCATCAGGCCAA
>NZ_AQGQ01000226.1 GCF_000388115.1 Aeromonas molluscorum 848 | reverse complement strand
CTCGACCAGCTTGACCCCGGCCTGGCGCAACACCTTGGGCCAGCGCGAGCGGAAAAACTCCTTGCTTCCCACTGAATCGAGCAGCAGACGACAATCCACGCCGCGCTGCGCCACCTCGCACAGGGCCTCGCATACCTCGTCCGCCCAGCCGCCAGGGTGCCAGATGTAGAACTCCAGATAGCAAGATTGGCTGGACTGACGGATGTCCTTGGTTATCTCGCGCAAGATCCAGTCCGGCTTGTGAAGCAACAGCATGCGGTTGCCGGAGAGCATGGGCATGGCGAGTCGCCCCTGGATAAGATCGTGCAGGGGCTGGGCCTTTTCGCTCACCTCGCAGTGGTGCTGCGGGAAGAGTCGGGCCAGATGGCGGATCCACTTGGCATAAGGGCGGTACATTGCCTGAGCACGCTCGGCCCGGCGCTTGCCAAGACGCACCTCGCCAAACAGCACATAGAAGCCGACGCCGGCAAAGGGGATGGCATAGATGAGAGAGAGCCAGGCGAGAGAGACCCCGATAGGGCGACGCTTCATGACCACCCGCAGGGAGACACCGGCAACGATGACGGTGTGAAACAGCAACAGCAGCAGCCCCAGGAAACGGGAGAACAGCAGATGCAGGTCATATTCCAGAGTGTTGAACACGGGAACTCCTATGGCGATGAGATGAGGGCGGCCAGGAGATCCCGCCGAGCTGGGATGATATGCTGTGGAGCCAATCCCATTCAATCAGGACACACACATGATCCTGCACGCTATGTTGCTCAGCCTGGCCATGTTGGGCCAAGGCTCATATGACATCAGTGAACAGCAAATCAATCAATACCTGCAATCCCAGGTTCAGGTAGACAAGCAGCTGGAGCTGCCCGGCATCATCAAGGCTCATGTCCAGTTGGAACAGAGCGACGTCCAGATAGGGCGTCAAAGCCCGGACACTGCCCGGGTCTTTGGCAAAGGAAAGCTCAATATCACCCTGCCTGACAGCACCAACTACGATGCCCGTCTTTCCATGACCTACGAGGCAAGACCGCGCTATGACAAGACACAAGGCGCCCTGTTCCTGGATAACATGAAGCTGCTCGAGTACAAGCTGGAGCCTCTGGAAGCGGAGCAAAAGTTCGGATTCATGCTCAACATGCTGCTAAAGAGCATGGAGAAGCGGCTCGAGACCCAGCCGGTCTATCGACTCGACGACAAGGATCCTCAGCAGGTCTGGCTAAAAGACAATCTCATTGGTCTGGAGCTGACCCCGGGCACCATACATCTGCTGACCAAGGGCTCATAGGGCCACGGCGTACTCACCGGGATAGCGGATCAGCAGCTCTATCTGGTAGCCCTGCTGGTGTTGCTTGATGAAATGGCTGTGGAGGGGCCCCTTGAGCTCCTCCAATGCCAGATCGACGAAGCCAACCTTGTGATAGAAGGGCTGCTCGAATGGCAAGGCCTGGCAGATGATGGGCTTGCTGATCAGATCCTGGCAAGCCAGCTGCAACAGCCGGGAGCCCAGCCCCAGAGACTGGTAATGGGGAAGCAGGCGAAACCCGCAGAGATGGTAATACTCTTCTTCTTCGCGCAGCCGCACGGCGCCAATCAACCAGTGAGCATCGCGCACCACGAAGATCCTTTCGCTCAAATCAGGCATGTAATAGGAGAATGTGGTTTCGTAATAGTCCCTGATCAGGGAAAGATCCGCATCACAATACTCTTCGAAAGTGAGCTCCATGGCTCGGCCATCCATCAAAACACGCTCCCCTATCCGTTTGCCGCACTCGGCGCCCACTCAGCCAATCTGATTAGACCAGCCAGCCGGAGAAGATAGCACGGGGTCGGGCGACAAAACAGCGAGCACTGCGTGCTTTGTGAATAAGCGCGAACAAGCCCATTGAGAAGCCTCTTTTGTCGCAATTCCTCCCTCTCTAACCCGGCGACTCTTGTTGGATATCCTTGTTCTTGCGAGGGTTGGATGCTTTACTCAACTGGCACCGATGCAAGGAGTACCACAGTGAACACAAGGATGTTGCTCACAATTTTACTCGCCGCCAGCTTGCCCGCCTGGGCTCAGTCCCCTCCCCCGGCCGAGGTGATGATGTTGAGCGTCTCCCCTCAGAAACCCGCGGCCAGCAAACAGTTCCAGGTCTACAAATCCCAGCAGAGCAACGGGGTCACCCGTTACTCGGACATCAAGCCGGAACAGGGGCATTTTGAAGTGCTGCTGTTCAACGACTGCTTCGCCTGCGACCCCAAATCAGGAGTCAACTGGAATACCACTGGCCTCTTCCTCTACGACTATGCCAGCACCATACAGGCCGCGGCACACACCTATGAGGTGGATCCTGCCCTGATCCGGGCCCTGATCCACGCAGAGTCGGCCTTCAACCCAGTGGCAGTCTCGCGCAAGGGGGCCATGGGGCTCACCCAGCTGATGCCCGCCACCGCGCGTGAACTGGGGGTCGGTGACCCCCTGCTGGCGGAACAAAACATCTTTGGCGGGGTCAAGTATCTCTCGGGCCTGCTCAAGCAATACAAGGGGGATGTGGCCCTGGCCAGCGCCGCCTACAACGCCGGCGCCGGCGCCGTGCAGAAATATGGCGGCATACCTCCTTATGCCGAGACCCGGGCCTATGTTAACCGGGTCCAATTGCTGCATCAGCGTTACCTCACCATGATGAAGGCAAAGGGGCTCTGACACCCTCTCGCCTCGCCCCCGCTCCTGAAACAAAAAGTTCCTGAAACAAAAAACACGCCAGATGGCGTGTTTTTCAGTACACAAAAGGGGGCTATTTCTGCTCGGTCGCCACCATGCGGTAGGCCAGGGCCCCCAGGATGCCACCCACGATAGGTGCAACCCAGAATAGCCACAGCTGGCTCACCGCCCAGTCACCCACAAACAGCGCCACACCTGTACTGCGCGCCGGGTTGACCGAAGTATTGGTCACCGGGATGCTGATCAGGTGAATGAGGGTCAGACAGAGACCGATGGCGATGGGGGCAAAGCCCGCCGGCGCCCGGCTGTCGGTCGCGCCCATGATGACGAACAGGAAGAAAGCGGTCATCACCACTTCACATACCAGGGCCGCCAGCATGGAGTAACCACCAGGGGAGTGCTCGCCAAAACCGTTGGAGGCAAAACCGGCGCTCACATCAAAGCCGGTCTGGCCGCTGGCGATCACAAACAGCACGGCACCTGCGGCTATGCCACCCAGTACCTGAGCCACTATGTAGGGCAGTACGCCGCTAGCCGGGAAACGTCCACCGGCCCACAGACCCATAGTCACGGCCGGGTTGAGGTGGCAACCCGAGATGTGCCCAATGGCAAAGGCCATGGTCAGCACGGTCAGACCAAACGCCAGGGAAACCCCGAGCAGACCGATGCCCACATCCGGAAAGGCTGCTGCCAACACCGCACTGCCACAACCGCCCAGCACCAACCAAAAGGTGCCCAAAAACTCTGCTGCATAAGGTCTCACGATAATTCTCCTGATTGATCAATGTCTTCTATGACAGAAGCCTCACAAGAGCCTGCTATCACAGCAAGTGTATTATCGAGATATGAAGGCGGATGACGAGGGGGCCTTTTTCCGGCGAAAATGTGATGTTCGTCACAAGTTATTGTTCTTGCAGCAAGATATCCCTATATAGAAGAAGGAATTACACGATGGTTTCAAAAGAATACGACAACTTCTGGCAGCCTTGGGCAAGAAAAAGACATTCAGGGCAACATCGCACAATGGTGGGCGGCATGGCTAGCACAATAGCGCGTCCGGCTTAGCGATAGCGACCGCGAACGGAGCCTGACACCCGGCCAGCCATCTTGATCAGGCTCTGGCGGGTATGAAAATGACAAAGGGCGACCCCCAAGGCATCGGCCGCATCGGCCTGAGGCGTTGCGGAGAGCTTGAGCAGATGAGTCACCATGTGTTGTACCTGCTCCTTGGCGGCGCCCCCTGTGCCGACCACGGCCTGCTTGATCTGGGTGGCCGAATACTCGCTCACCGGCAGGAAGGCATTGACCGCCGCGACGATGGCACTGCCACGGGCCTGGCCCAGCTTGAGGGCAGAGTCAGGGTTGCGGGCCATGAAGACCCGCTCTATGGCAAATTCGTCCGGTTTGAACTGGGTGATGATCTCGCAGACACCGTCATAGACTTGTTTGAGGCGCTCTGGCAATTCACCGCAATCGGTACGAATGCAGCCCGAGCCCAGGTATTCTGCCTTGCCGGCGACGATGCGCAGCACACCGTAGCCCGTGATCCGCGAGCCGGGATCTATCCCCAAAATGATACTCATGACAGCTGTTGTTCCGAAGGCAGATGATGGGCGCCAAGATAGCACAAAGTCGCGCCCCCTTGGCCGATGCCTTGCAACCAGTACTGCCAGCCTGGCTGGCCAACCATCGATTGGCACCTGTTGCCACCGGAAGGGGCGGTGTCAAAAGGCACTTAACCTCTCAATGAGGTACTCCTCTCTAACCCACTTCCACCCGGTTACGCCCCGTCTCTTTGGCTCGATAAAGCGCGTCATCGGCTCTCGCCAGAACCTGCTCCAGGGCGTCACCACGACGCTCGGCCACCCCGAGTGAGGCGGTAATTCTCAATGACTCTGGCCAGTGCTCATACCCTGCCAGGGCGATGCGGATCCGCTCTGCCAGCGTTCGCGCCCGTGCCTCTTCGTAGTGCAGGCAGAGCAGGATGAACTCCTCCCCACCCCAGCGGATCAAACGGCACAGACTATCGCAGCAGACCAGCACCTCGCTGACCAGGTGCTTGAGCACCTCATCACCAATGGCATGACCATGGTTGTCGTTGACTAGCTTGAAGTGATCGAGATCCAGATAAATGACACTCAGCGGCATGTCTCCCAATTCATTGAGCAGACTTTGACCGCCGAGTCGATTGAGGGCGCCGGTCAGAGGGTCATAGCGCGCCTCCAGCTCGGAGCGACGGCTCTGTTCGGACAGGGTCTGGTTGAGCTGCTCGGCCTGCCGCCAGGCCGCCCGGGTCCGGCGCAGCTTGTCGCGCAGCACCAGATGCTGCACCAGAAATACCAGCAGGCCATAACCCAGCCAGAAGGCAAGCAGGCTGCGATAGAAGAGACCCGCCTCGAACCAGGGACCGTAGAAGACGAGCTCCTCTACCTTGAGCCGGTAATGGCCCATGGGCATCTCGGCGCCGCTGGCCACCTCGATGGCGAATATCCGACTCAAGTCAGCGCCTTGCTGCAGCAGCGGGATCCGATAGTCCTGGACCCACCAGGTGGCGGGGCTGAATACAGTGAGCGGGATCGTCCAGGCGCAGCGCGT
>NZ_AQGQ01000225.1 GCF_000388115.1 Aeromonas molluscorum 848 | reverse complement strand
GAGGCAACCAGGGCGTTTCGACAAAGGTGGCGAACCAGTTCCGCCAGTCGCGTCTGTCCGCACTGGCATGCAGTAGCGGCAGTGCCAGCAGGTCGGTGATGGGGCGTTCAAACAACTGGTATTTAGCCGCAAAGGCAGGGGTGCAGATGGGGGTCAACCGCTCTCGAAACAGTGGCTGGCTGTGAAGCAGCCGGGCCTGAGTGGGTTGATAGACGATGGCAAGATCGAACGGCTCGCGGGCAAAGTCGATGCCATGGCTATGGCTGCCGCGTACCTCGACCGCCTCACCTTCGAAGTCTTGCAACCGACGCAGCAACCAGCGGCTGGCGCAGGAGGGCACCTTGATGCTGATGGCCTGTTGGCGCGGCAAGGTTTGCAGGGCGCCCAACCCCTCCCCCATTCGGGCCAGCCCCTCGCTGACGAAGGGTAGCAACCGCTCGGCGGCCGGTGTGAGACTCAGGCAGCGGGTGCCGCGCAGGAAGAGGAGATGGCCAAGGCGTGCCTCCAGCTGGGCGATCTGCTTGCTCACGGCGCCTTGACTCACACACAGCTCATCGGCCGCTAGGGTGAAGCTCAGATGACGGGCGGCGCACTCGAATACTTGCAACCCATACAGGGGCAACTGGCTACGCGGCTGGGTCGTTAACATACAAGCCTCCATGCTTGAGAAAAACTCATGCATACCATGCCGAATAATCCTTTGCCGGGCAAGGGGTCAGGACGCTAAAACAGAGACATCTTCCACACATT
The DNA here is from genome assembly GCF_000388115.1 of Aeromonas molluscorum 848. GTDB lineage: Bacteria > Pseudomonadota > Gammaproteobacteria > Enterobacterales > Aeromonadaceae > Aeromonas > Aeromonas molluscorum. The sequence goes on along the minus strand of NZ_AQGQ01000225.1, from coordinate 4,555 downwards.
CAGGTGATGGCGTCATGTCTTCTCCCCGTATCATCAGCAAACTGCCCCAGGTGGGTACCACCATCTTCAGCGTGATTGGGGATCTGGCCGCGCGCCATCCCAGCATCAATCTATCTCAGGGAGCGCCAAGCTTCCCCTGCGATCCCGCGCTCATCCGGGTGACCCACGAGGCGATGCTCGCGGGTGAAAACCAATATGCCCCCATGACGGGGCTGCCCGAGTTGCGCGAACAACTGGCGGCCAAGATAGCGGCCAGCTATGGCCACACCTATGATGTCGGCGAGGAGATCACCATCACCGCCAGTGCCAGCGAAGCCTTGTTCTGCGCCATCACGGCCCTGGTTCATCCAGGGGATGAAGTGATCATGTTCGAGCCCGCATTCGACAGCTATCGCCCCATGATCCAGTTGCAGGGCGCCACCCCCGTGGTCATCGCCCTCAAGGCTCCGGATTTCACTATCCCCTGGGATGAGGTGGCGGCGCGCATCACGCCCCGCACCCGCATGATAGTGCTCAACACCCCCCATAATCCGACCGGCACCATCTGGCAGGCGGCGGATCAAGAGCGGCTCGCCCGCCTGGTCCGCGGCACCGATATCATCATTCTCTCTGACGAGGTATACGAGCATGTGGTATTTGATGGCGCCCTGCACCAGAGCGTGATCCGTTACCCCGAGCTGATTGAGCGCTCCGTCGCCGTCTTCTCCTTTGGCAAGACCTTCCATGTCACCGGCTGGCGAGTGGGTTACTGCGTGGCCCCCCGCCCGCTGATGGAGGAGATCCGCAAGGTGCACCAATTCGCCATGTTCGCCGCCGACACCCCCATGCAGTACGGCTTTGCCCACCTGTTGCAGCAACCGGCTCACTATCAGGGGCTGGCCGCTTTCTACCAGCAAAAACGGGACCTGCTGGTCTCGGCCCTTGCCGAGTCACGCTTTACCCTCTTGCCCTCGGCCGGCAGCTTCTTCATGCTGGCCAGCTACGAGCGGGTAAGCGACGAGGCCGACAGCCTGTTCGTACAACGCCTGATCCGCGATCACGGGGTCGCCACCATTCCCGTCTCGGCCTTCTATCACGACGGCACGGATCAACGGGTCATTCGCCTCTCCTTCTCCAAGGATGATGACACCCTGCTGGCCGGCGCCGAGCGCCTGTGCGGCGTCTAGGAGGCACTATGGATTCAGTGCGTGTCGCCGTGTTGCAGATGGTGTCCGGGGATTGCCTCGCCACCAACCTGACCCAGGCCGAGGCCCTGTTGCGCCAGGCGGCGGCCGAGGGGGCCGAGTTTGCCCAGCTGCCGGAATACTTCTACCTGATGCCCGCCGACGAGCGGGCGCGGGTGGCCCTGGCCGCCCCCGTGAGCGATCACCCTCTGCTGGCCTGGGCCCAGGGGCTGGCCCGGGAGCTCAGGATCTGGCTACTGGCGGGCACATTGCCGCTCGTAAGCGACGAGCCCGGCAAGATGCACAACAGCAGCCTGCTTATCGACCCGCGAGGGCAGCTCGCCAGCCGCTACGACAAGCTGCACCTGTTTGGCTTTTGCACCGGGCAGGAGCAGTATGACGAGGCCGCGACCATGAGCCCGGGCCGGGAGGTGGTGAGCCACGCGCTGCCCTGGGGCCAGCTGCGTCTTGGGATCTGTTACGATTTGCGCTTCCCCGAGCTATTCCGGCTCGGGCCTGCGCCCGATTTCATCGCCTTGCCCGCCGCCTTCACCCATACCACGGGACAGGCGCACTGGGAGCTGCTGCTGCGGGCTCGGGCGGTGGAAAACCTGGCGTTCGTGCTGGCATCGGCTCAGGGTGGACATCACCCGGGCGGACGCCGCACCTTCGGCCACAGCATGATTATCGATCCCTGGGGCCGGATCCTGGCCCGGATCGAAGAGGGTCAGGGGATGGCCATCGCCACCCTGGACTTGGCCGCCCAGCGCACACTGCGTCGCCAGTTGCCGGCCCTCGATCATCGCAAGATAAGCGTCGGCCCATGAAGCCGACCCACGTTAAGTACTCACGACTATGCGCATGACGCCACACTCAAGGGATTGACCATGAAACTCAATGCAATAATGATGCTGATGGCGCTGACCGCCACAGGCCAGGCCGTCGCCAAACCCCTGGTGATCGCCACCGATGCCACCTATCCCCCCTTCGAAATGGTCGATAGCAGCGGCAAAGTAGGCGGCTTCGAAGTCGAATTGGCCCATGCCCTGTGCGCCGCAATGAAGGCCGAGTGCGAGGTGATCAACCAACCCTGGGATGCCTTGCTGCCGGGCCTGCAGGTACGTAAATACGACGCCATCATGTCCTCCATGAACATCACGGATGAGCGGCGCCAGAAAGTCGACTTCAGCAAGGTCTACTACATGATGCAAAACCGCTTCGTGGGCCGCAGCGACAAGGCCGCCGACTTCAGCGATGATCCGGCCCACTTCAAGGGCAAGGTGATCGCCGTGCAGGAAGGCACCCCCCAGGATAACTTCATCACGGCACGTTATGGCGATGTGGCCAGCATCAAACGCTACGTCAATGCCCAGTCTCCCATGCTGGATCTGCAGTCCGGCCGCGCCGACTACACCTTCGGCAACATGGTGCAGCTCAAGGTCGGCTTCCTCGAAAAAGAGATGGGCAAGCAGTTTGAATTCGTGGGTCCCCAGTTCAATGGCACCCAGGACAAGATCCTGGGCGAAGGGGTGGCGGTGGCGCTGCGCAAAAACAACGACAAGCTCAAGGGGGCGTTTGACGCAGCCATCGATAGTGTCAAGGCCGATGGCACCTTCGACAAGCTGCTCAAGAAATATCAGCTCGAAAATCTGCTCTGATGGCAGGCTAGCTGCGGCACACGAAGAGACAATAAAGGGCGACCATGGGTCGCCCTTCTCAGTGAAGACAGGCCGTGGCCTCCCTTTATCCCTGCCGCGCCTTGAAGCGCGGATTGCTCTTGCAGATCACGAACAACTTGCCGCGGCGACGCACCAACTGACAGTCAGGGTGACGCGTCTTGGCCGATTTAAGGGATGCGAGTACCTTCATGCCGCCTCCTGCTTACCGAGGAAAGCACCAAAGCGCTGACCGAAGCGCGCCACCTGCCCCTCGGTGCCCACCTGCTTTTGCTTGCCGGTGTAGAAGGGATGAGAGGCGCTGGAAACATCCAGTGTCAGATAAGGGTACACCTGGCCATCCTGCGCCCATATCTGAGTGCGATCCGTCTTCAGGGTGGACCCCACCAGGAAATAGCTATTGGCCGTTACATCGTGAAACAGCACCTTGCGGTATTCGGGATGAGTATCAGGTTTCATAATCGCCTCAATTGTTATGTTATAACGAAACACAAAATATCCCAATCAAGAAGAGTTATCAATATCCATCAACGACTTTGCACAATAAACCATCAGGGAGTGCCCCTGACGGATCACCCAGACCAGCCTCGACAGACCCGCCCGTCGAGGAAAGAGCAAAAGGGCATGACTAGCCCATCAGCCAATACAATGGACGAGCGGCACAGAGGAAGAGAATCGGTGACAGTAAAGAGAGCAGTCCCCGTGATGACAAGGGGAGACAGACAGGTGCAATAGGACACCTCTACATAGCTGGCAGAGGGCACCCCAGATGCAAAAAGGCCCGTCAGTGACGGGCCTTTCTTTTTGGATGCAGGAAGATCATCCGACTCTATCGATAAAGCATGGTGCGGAAGGAGAGACTCGAACTCTCACGCCTAGGGCGCCAGAACCTAAATCTGGTGCGTCTACCAATTTCGCCACTTCCGCAAAGGACTTTCGCTGCTCGCACCTTCTGCTCAACGCGCAAGATACCAGCAGGCAACAATAATGGGGTGGCTGATGGGGCTCGAACCCACGACAACCGGAATCACAATCCGGGACTCTACCAACTGAGCTACAGCCACCACTGAAACATCTGACCATGCTTGCCGCAGCAAGATGGTGCGCCCTGCAGGATTCGAACCTGCGACCCACGGCTTAGAAGGCCGTTGCTCTATCCGACTGAGCTAAGGGCGCATTTTGCTCAACAACACCTCATATCCAGCACTTCAATTGGCCATACACGATGCATTGTCGATAAAAATGGTCGGTGATAAAGGATTCGAACCTTTGACCCTCTGGTCCCAAACCAGATGCGCTACCGGGCTGCGCTAATCACCGAGATACTACATTTCACTTGCAGCCAACAGCTTATCTGCGATAAGGCTGATGGGCAACGGGCGGGCATCATACCCAAGCGCTCGAGCCAGCGTCAACGAATTTTTCCATCAATAAATTCAAGTGTCTACTTCTTGCCCGCCCGCATCGCGCCGCTAACATCCCAGCTAAAAAAATGCGACAATGCGCACAGTTGAACCCATGGTGAGTGAAGAACGATGTCTGCCAAAATCATTGACGGAAAACAGGTTGCGCAAACGATTCGCAATCAGGTAGCAACCGAAGTCCAGCAGCGGCTCGCCGCCGGGCAGCGTGCCCCCGGGCTTGCTGTGATACTGATAGGGGCCGATCCCGCCTCTCAGGTCTATGTCGGCAGCAAGCGCCGCGCCTGTGAGGAAG
>NZ_AQGQ01000224.1 GCF_000388115.1 Aeromonas molluscorum 848 | reverse complement strand
TCGTCTCGGGCGCAGGTTCACCGTCACCCACGGTAGCGGGGGAGATTGGCAACTCGGCTGCCTTGGCGGCGCGGCGGGCTAGTGCTTCTTGCTTGCGCGCCTCGCGGGCGGCGGCCATGGCGACATTGTCCGGTGCTTCTGCGCCGACGTGAGGGGCATCCTGCTTGGCCTTGATCCGCGCCAGTGCTGCGGCCACGGGATCTTCGCCACTGGCGGCGGCCATGGCCTGGCGGCGTTGGGCGGCGGCCTCGGCATGGCGTGCCTCGCGGGCGGCCTTGTCCCGCTCGAAGCGAGCTTGCTTGGCTTCAAAACGCAAGCGGGCGCGCTCGGCCTTTTCGGCTTCTTCCCGGGCTTCGCGGATATCATCTTTGGCAATCTTGTAGTACTGCACCAAGGGGATCTGGCTGGGGCAGACCCAGGCACAGGCGCCGCACTCTATGCAGTCGAACAGGTTGAGCTTCTCGGCCTTTTCATACTCTTTGGCCCGGCTGTACCAATAGAGTTCCTGGGGCAGCAGGGTGGCGGGGCAGGCATCGGCGCAGGCGCTGCAACGGATGCAGGACTGCTCGGGTTCGGGGGCTGGCAGCTCGGCCTGGGTTGGCGCGAGCAGGCAGTTGGTGGCCTTGACCACGGGCACCATGGCATGGGGCAAGGTGAAGCCCATCATGGGGCCCCCCATGATCACCCGCTGGCTCGGTTCCGGCTGCAGCTCGAAACGCTTGAGTAGCCAGCGTACCGGGGTGCCAAGGCGCACCCAGGCATTGCCCGGCTGCTTGAAGGCCTCGCCAGTGAGGGTGACGATGCGCTCGATCAGGGGTTCGCCATCCATGACGGCGCGCTTGATGGCGAATACTGTGGCGACGTTGAGCACCATGATGCCGATGTCGACCGCACGACCTCCTTTGGGCACCTGACGACCGGTGAGCAACTCTATGGTCTGCTTGGCCCCGCCCGAGGGATATTTGGTCGGCACCTCCCGTACCATGATGTCCTCTTCGCTGATCTGCTGGCGCAGGGCATTGGCGGCGTCCGGCTTGTTGTCTTCGATGCCGATCAGGCAGAGCTTGGGCTTGAGCAGGTGCTTGAGTACCCGAATGCCGTCGAGGATCTCGTTGGCGTATTCGCGCATCAGCCGGTCATCCGTGGTGATGTAGGGTTCGCACTCCAGGCCGTTGATGATCAGGATCTCGGTGAGTTGGCCGTGGCCATCGAGCTTGCTGTGGGTCGGGAAGACGGCGCCGCCAAGGCCTGCTATGCCGGCACCTTGAATGCGCTCAAGCAGACTGACCCTGTCCAGGTTCCAGTAGTCGGGCTGGGGCTGGCGCTCGCACCAGGCATCCTCTCCATCCGGGATCAGGGTGATGCAAAGATCGGATAAGCCGGATGGATGGGCGACAGTGTGTTGCCCTATGGCGCTGATAACGCCGGAGCTGCTGGCGTGTACCGGCACGAAGCGGCCACGCTCGAAGGCGGTGAGGGGTTGGCCCTTCTTCACCTTGTCTCCCACCTTGACCAGCAGTTCCCCAGCCAGGCCCGCGTGCTGGCGCACCGGTATGATGAGCTCGGGGGGCAGCCCCGCCTGCACCACAGGGTGCTGACTGGATTGATGCTTGTTCTCCGGGGGATGGATGCCGCCATGAAAATCCCACAGAGCCCCGGCCTTGATGCGTTCAATAATAGATTGCATGACTACTCCACCATCTTGACCGGGATAACGACGCTGTTGAGATCCCACTTCCAGTTATCGACCGTGGTGGGCACGGGGATCATCTCGATGCAGTCGGTGGGGCAGGGGTCGACACAGAGATCGCAACCCGTGCACTCGTCGGTGATCACCGTATGCATTGCCTTGGTGGCGCCGACGATGGCGTCCACCGGGCAGGCCTGGATGCACTTTGTGCAACCTATGCACTGATCTTCGTGAATGAAGGCGACCTTCTTGATGGGCACGGCGGCGTTGCCATCCCCCATGGCCAGAGGTTCGACTCCCATGAGATCGGCGATCTTGCGCATGGTGGCGTCGCCACCGGGCACGCATTTGTTGACGGCATCGCCATTGGCGAGGGCCTCGGCATAAGGCTTGCAGCCCGGATAGCCGCACTGGCCGCATTGGGTCTGGGGCAGCAGGGCGTCGAGCTGATCGACGATGGGATCGGCCTCGACCTTGAACTTGACGGCGGCAAATCCCAGTATCAGGCCGAAGGCCAGGGCCAACAGCGCCAGAACCAGGATGGCAAACAATAAGTGAGTCATAGCGCTATATCTTGATGAGGCCGGTAAAGCCCATGAAGGCAAGGGACATCAGGCCAGCGGTGATCATGGCAATCGAGACGCCGCGAAACGGCGCTGGTATGTCGGCAGCCACCAGGCGCTCACGCATGGCGGCAAACAGCACCAGCACCAGGGCAAAGCCTGCTGCCGCGCCAAAGCCATAGATGATGCTCTGGATGAAGTTGTGGCGCTCGTTGATGTTGAGCAGGGCGACCCCGAGCACGGCGCAGTTGGTGGTAATGAGCGGCAGGAAGATGCCGAGCAGTCGGTAGAGGGTCGGGCTGCTCTTGCGCACCACCATCTCGGTAAATTGCACCACCACGGCGATCACCAGAATAAAGGCGAGGGTGCGCAGGTAACCCACCGAGAGTGGCAGTAGTATGTAGTGCTCCACCAGATAGGAGCAGGCGCTGGCCAGAGTCAGTACAAAGGTGGTTGCCAGCCCCATGCCGATGGCGGTTTCCAGTTTGCCGGAGACGCCCATGAAGGGGCAGAGGCCGAGAAATTTCACCAGCACGAAGTTGTTCACCAGCACGGTGCCAATCAGTAAAAGCAGGTACTCAGTCATCAGATTTGGATTATCCCCTGTGAAGGCGGGCGGTATTATCTGATGTTAGGGGGTCAGAAACAACCGCAAGCCCGCAGGGTTATTATTGAATTCGTTCCAGAGTCGCTGAAAACCCCATGGATGACCACCGCGCGGGTATGGGGGTGAAGAGGTGACAAGGCAGGATAGCGTCAATCAGGGCCATTGCAGTGTGGTTTATATGGATAGCCTCAGCTCGGTGGCGCCATCGGGCAGGGAGCTCCTCCCGCCAGATGGCGCCAGATTGCTTCACTTCTCTCAAGGTGTCGCTGGATGCGCCAGCGCGGTCACGACGACCTCTTACAAGGAGAGATTCTTGACGGTTTCTGAGACCGAATTGGCATCCTTGATGATCTCCTCGATCACATCCGAAATGACGCCTGCCTGCTCCTGACCCGCAATGGCATTGGTGGATACCACGCCAACTGTCTGGGTGATCCGCGCGGTAATGCTGGAGTTTTGCTTGATAACGGCCCCTATCTCGCTGGTAGAAGTGCTGGTTCTGGCTGCCAGTTGCCGGACCTCGTCGGCGACCACGGCAAAACCGCGTCCCTGTTCGCCGGCGCGTGCCGCCTCTATGGCTGCGTTCAGCGCCAATAAATTGGTTTGATCCGCGATGCTGCTGATGGTGGAGATGATGGCCTCGATGCTTCTCGATTGCTGGTTGAGCAGTTCAATCTGGCTCGCCACATCACTGACGGAGGTGTTGATATGGTTCGATGTGGTTAACACCTGGTCGATCACCTGGCGACCCTTGGCGGCGCTGGCCACCGTCTCGCCGGCGATGGTGCAGGCAGTGTGGGCGGCTTCCTTGATGGAGAGGGATTTCTCTACCCCGCTCCGTGATGTCACTGGCCAGCTTGATGATTTTGACCACCTTGCCCTCGTGATTGAAGATGGGGTTGTAAGTGGCCTCGAGCCAGATCTTCTGTCCTTGTTTGCCAAAGCGCATGAAGAGCCCGGTTTTGATGTCACCAGAGCCCAGATCGCGCCAGAAATGGGGGTTTTTCTTGTAAAAATCCTCATCACAGAATTGGCGATGAGACTTGCCTGTCACCTCTTCGAGCCGGTAGCCGAAGCAATCGAGGAAATTCTGATTGGCAGTGATGACGGTGCCATCGGGCTCGAAATCGATGACGGCCAAGGACTTGTCCAGCGCGGCCAGCAGGGCTTGGGTTCGCTCCAGTGACGATTGCTGCTCAGTGACGTCCGAGGCCACCTTGGCCACCTTGGCCACCTTGCCATCGACCATGATGGGGAAATAGGTCGCTTCGAGCCAGACGGCCTTGCCCGACTTGGACTGGCGGATGAAGCGGCCATTGCGAAAGGTGCCGTTGCGAAGGTCTCGCCACAAAGACTCATAGTCGCGCGTCTTCACATCATCGGGGAAACAGAGGGCGCTGTGATGCTGACCAATTACCTCATCCCGATTGAAGCCCACTATATTCAAAAACATATCGTTGACGAAGGTGACAATGCCTTCGGGGGTGAACTGGATATAGGGAACCTGAGATTGGATGGCTTGCGAAAACGCATCCAGGTCGGCCATCCGTGCCGTTTTTTCAATCCTGTCCTGATCGTCCGTGTGTTTCCAAAACATAATAGTGTTCCTCCATGAACCCCTAGTGAGACAACGACAGTTAAGTTGACTGATTAGACAGTAGCATTAATGCGTGGAGGATCTTGCGCTTGGAAACGCTATTTTATTCAATCAATGATTCATTTGTTGAGCTGAATTTACCCTCCCTGCATGGGGAGACCCAGTTGAGATTGACGCAGGGATGGCCCGTAAGCAGCCGTGTGCATTGATGCTGGGCAGAGGGTGATGATGATCATCGCTTTATCAGGAGCGCGGCGCTCATCGCCAGCGGTAATGCAGGGGAGAGGAGGCCATTTGCGTTGAAAGACAGTGAGGATTGGCAGGCGCAGAAAAAGCGTCGTTTGCCGAATATGCTCAATGCCCAAGGTGTTTTCAATCAACAAGAGACAAGCCTTACTCACACCCCCTTTAATAACGGACTGACATTAATGTCGGTCGTCTGGAGTAAGGCGCCCGTTTATTGTCCGGCAGCATCATGCCCATGATGCTGCAAATATTAATCACCATGCTTAATCCATCATTTACTGCACCATTGCCAGACGCCTCGTTGAACCAGTCTGAAATAATGAATGAAAAGCGATAGGCCAGTCCGGTGCTCCCTTGATCACCCGTTGGTGCTGATTGCGATTCAGAGGGGAAGGTAAGTTTCGGCTGGGATCGCCGGCGAGACACGTTGAAAACGGATGACGGTGGCGGCTTGCCCAGAGAGGCAGTGGCAGCCGAAGAGGTCATGGTGGTCTCTTCGCCCAAAGCCATCAGCACCGCACGATGCAACTACCGCTTGAGCTGTGGGTTGCATCGCAGGCCGCCCATCCATGATGCGGGACCCGGTTTCATGGTGCTGTGCCAGACTGATCGCTCAAATTGGCGTCATCATGCTGGATTTCCCCGCAGTT
>NZ_AQGQ01000223.1 GCF_000388115.1 Aeromonas molluscorum 848 | reverse complement strand
CTCGGATCCCGCCATGGAGTGGGCCGAGACCGGCACCAAGCTGGGTACCATGCTCAAAGCCCTGGGACCTGAGTCCCGGAGGTGGCGCAATGACCCAATCCAACCGCTTCCTGCCCTATACCCGCTGGCCTGATGCCTTGGCCCAGCGCTACCGTGCCAAGGGCTATTGGCGTGGCGAGCCGCTGACCGCCATGCTGGCGCGTCAATGCGAGCTGGCCCCCGAGGCCGAGGCCATCCTCTGCGGCGAGCGCCGCTTCAGCTATGGCGAGCTGGACGCCGGCTCGAGCCGGCTGGCCGCGAATCTGGCCCGCCACGGCCTGGGGGTAGGGGATACAGCGCTGGTGCAGCTCCCCAATGTGGCCGAGTTCTATCTGGTGTTCTTCGCCCTGCTGAAAGCCGGCATTGCGCCGGTCAATGCGCTCTTTAGCCACAACCGGCTGGAGCTCCTCTCTTATGCCGAGCAGATCACACCCCGCCTCTTTATCGGCTCGCTAACCCATCCGCTGTTTGCGACCAAGGGGTGCGAGAGCGAGCTGCTGATAAGCATCGGCGCCGAGCTGGTGCTGCTGGATGGCAATGGGGGGGAGCTGGGGCTGACCCGCTGGCTCGGCGAGGGGGATGCGGGGGACTCCCCATCCGTCTCCTTTGCCCCAACCCCGGCAGACGAGGTGGCCTTCTTCCAGCTCTCCGGTGGCAGCACCGGCACCCCCAAGCTCATCCCGCGCACCCACGACGACTACCTCTACAGCGTGCGCCGCAGCAATGAAATCTGTGAGCTGGGGCCCCATACCCGTTATCTGTGCGCCCTGCCGGCCCCCCACAACTTCCCCTTGAGCTCCCCCGGGGCCCTCGGTGTGTTCGAGGCGGGTGGCGCCGTGGTGCTGGCGCCAGATCCCGGCCCCATGAGCTGTTTTCCGCTGATTGCCCGCCACCGGGTCAACCTCACCTCGCTGGTGCCGCCGGCGGTCTCTCTCTGGTTGCAGGCGGCTGAATCTGACCCGTCAGTGCGCACTCAGCTCGAGAGCCTCGACTTGCTGCAGGTGGGGGGGGCCAAGCTGGCCGAGGCGGTGGCCAGCAAGATAGAGCCGCTGCTCGGCTGCCAGCTGCAGCAGGTGTTCGGTATGGCGGAGGGGCTGGTCAACTACACCCGGCTCTCTGATCCCGACGAGAAGGTGATCCACACCCAGGGCCGCCCCATGAGCCCGGACGACGAGGTGCGCATCCTCGATGAGGCGGGCAACCCGGTCGCCCCCGGCGAGCCCGGCGCCCTGCACACCCGCGGCCCCTATACCTTCCGCGGTTACTACCAGAGCCCGGCCCATAACGCCCGGGTGTTCGATAGCGATGGCTTCTACTGCTCCGGCGATCTGGTGGTACAGGATGCCGATGGTTACCTCACAGTGGTGGGGCGGCAGAAGGATCAGATCAACCGGGGCGGCGAGAAGATCGCGGCGGAAGAGGTGGAAAACCAGCTGCTGCACCACCCGGCCATCACCCATGCGGCCCTGGTCTCCATGCCCGACAGCGCCATGGGAGAGAAGAGTTGCGCCTTTATCGTCACCACCGAGCCGGGTCTCAAGCCGCTGGCCTTGCGCAAGTTTCTGCGCGAGCGCGGGGTGGCGGACTTCAAGCTGCCCGACCGTTTCGAAACCCTGGATGCCCTGCCGATGACGGCGGTGGGCAAGATTGACAAGCAGGGGCTGCGGGCGCGCATTGCGCACCTTATCGCCGGCAACCCCCTGACAACAGCATAAAACTAAAAGGAATCATGACGTTATGGCTATCCCAACCCTGAACAACTACGCCATGCCCAGCCAGTGGAAGGCCAACAAGGTCAACTGGACCCTGAACCCCAAGCGCGCCGCCCTGCTGATCCACGACATGCAGGAGTACTTCACCGCCTTTTATGGTGAGGACAGCCCGCTGATCGCCGCGCTCATTGAACAGCTGGTGGCCGTGCGCAAGCAGTGCAGGGCCCTCGACATCCCTGTCTTCTACACGGCCCAGCCTAAGGATCAATCCCCCGAAGATCGCGCCCTGCTCAACGACATGTGGGGGCCGGGTCTTAACAAGAGCCCCGAGCTGCAACAGGTGGTGGCAGGGCTGCGCCCGGAGCGTGACGACACAGTGCTGGTCAAGTGGCGCTACAGCGCTTTCCAGCGCTCCGAACTCGAACAGATGCTCAAAGCACAGGGGCGGGATCAGCTCATCATAGGCGGCATCTACGGCCATATCGGCTGCATGATGACCGCCTGCGACGCCTTCATGCGCGACATCCAGCCCTTCTTCCTGGCAGACGGGATAGCGGACTTCTCCCTGGCCGATCACCAGATGGCGCTCGACTACGTGGCGACCCGCTGCGGCAAGGTGATCCCCTGCGAGGAGGTGCTGGCGCTTGCACCAGCTTCCGTCCAGACCCATCCGTTGCTGACGTATGAGGGACTCAAAGCGAGACTGTTGAGCCATATCGATGAGGACGAAGGGGAGTTTGACCCCGACGAGAACCTCATCGACTACGGCCTGGATTCGGTGCGCATCATGTCTCTGCTCACAGAGTGGCGCGCCGCCGGGGTGGAGCTGGGCTTCGTGGACTTGGCCAAGCTGCCGACCCTTAATGGCTGGTGGCGTTTGATCGAGGCCAAGCTGGCAGCACAGGCGCTGGAGGTGACGCCATGAGCCGCTTCCCTCTGACCATACCCCAACAGGGGCTCTGGTCCGGTCATTTGCTCAACGACGACAAGGCCATGTTCAACACCGCCGAGTGCATCGCCTTTGATGGCAAGGTCGACGTGGCCGTGCTGGTGGCTGCGCTCACCCGGGCTGTGGGTGAGTGCGAGGCGCTCAAGGGCCACTTCGAAAACGATGGGGAGGCGGTCTGCTTCGTCTCGGACGAGGCCCCACTCGCCTATGACGAGGTGAACCTTGAAAGCGATGACGAGGCTGCTGCCCGCGCCTGGGCATGGGCCGATCTGCGCCGTCCGTTCGCATTGACCCAAGAGGCTCCCTGCCGCTTCGCCCTGCTGCGTGGCCCCGGTCGAGATTACCTCTACAGCTGCGTGCACCACATAGCCCTGGACGGCTTTGGCACCACCATGCTGTTCCAGCGTATCGCCGAACTCTATGGCGAAGGGCTGGCAGGGGCTGTGCCGTCGCCATCACCGTTTGGCCTGCTGGATGAGGTACTGGCCGAAGAGCTGGCCCGCGAGGAGAGCGGCAAGAACGCTGCCGCCCGCAGCTTCTGGCAGGAGCAACTGCAAGCCTGGCCCGAGGTGAAATCCTTTGGCGAGACCCGCGCCCCCATCGCCGCCGAATTTATCCGCGAGAGCCGTCCGCTGCCCGCGGCGCTGTGGCAGGCGCTGACCGGCTTTGCCGACGAGCACAAGCTGGGTTGGCCCGATCTGCTGCTGGCCGGCCTCTCGGCCCAGCTCTCCCTTGCCAGTGGCCAGCAACAAACGTTGCTTGGCCTGATGATGATGAACCGCATCGGCTCGGCGTCGCTGACAGTGCCCTGCATGCAGATGAACATCACCCCGTTGGCGCTGGCGCTCGGTGAAGAACTGGATCTGGCGGGGGCGGCCGGCGCCGTGGCCAAGGCCAAGCGCGGCGTGCGCAAGCACCAGCACTACCGCTACGAACTGCTGCGCCGAGACCTTGGCCTGGTGGGGGGCGACAAGCGATTGTTCGGCCCCCTGGTCAACATCATGCCGTTCGACCATGCCCGCCGGTTTGGCCCCCTCAATGCCCATATCCTCAACATCAGCGCCGGCCCGGTGGAGGATCTCACCATAGAGGTGCAGGTTGGCGCGGATGGCCAGCCCAGACTGGATCTGGACGCCAACCCCGGCTGCTACCAGCAGCAAGATCTGGCTACGATCGCCGATACCCTGTTCTCCCTGCTGGCCCGCTGGCTGGCCCAGCCCGCCCAGACCCTGGGGTCCCTCAAGGCCGATTGGCTGGCCGAGCAGCGGCTGGCTGCGCTGATCACTGGGCCCGCCCACGAAATGATCAAGGTGCGCCCTGTGTTGGACGCGCTCTGCCACTTCGCCGCCCAAACCCCGAACAAGATTGCCCTGATGCAGGGGGAGGCGAGTGTCAGCTACGAGGCACTGCTGGCCCGCTGCGAGCAGATGGCAGCCGCTCTGCAGACGTCCGGCGTGCAGCCGGGGGACAGGGTCGGGGTCATGCTGGCCCGCAGCCCCCAGGCCATCTTCGCCCAGCTGGCTGTGCTGTTGGCGGGCGCCGTCTATGTGCCGCTCGACCCCGAACAGCCGTTGGAGCGCCAGGGTCATATCCTGCGGCTGGGCGAGGTCAAGACCCTGATCACCCAGGCCGAGTATCGCCACAAGCTGGCCAGCCTGTTCGAGGGGCGCACTCTCTTGGCGGGGGAGCTGGTGAGCGACAACCGGCTCAACCAGCCGGCTGCCGGCCGCGCCGTCGCCTACCTGATGTTCACCTCAGGCTCGACCGGCCTGCCCAAGGGGGTGGCGGTCAGTCATGGGGCGCTGGATCACTTCGCCGCTGCCGCCCGCTGCCGCTATCACCTGAACGAGGGGGCCCGGATGCTGCAATTTGCCCCCTTCAATTTCGACGCCAGCATAGAGGAGGTGTTCGCCACCTTGAGCGCCGGTGCCACCCTGGTGCTGCGCACCGACGCCCTGCTCGAATCCATGGCCGCCTTTGCGGCCGGGGTGGAGCAGATGGAAATCACCCACCTCGATCTGCCCACCGCGTTCTGGAACGAGTGGGTGGTGGCGCTGACGGCGGGCCAGGCCCACATCCCTGCCGGGCTTACCACCGTCATCATCGGCGGCGAGGCGGTCTACCCCGAGCAGCTGGCCCAGTGGCAGCGCCAGGGCCGCTCCGATGTGCGCCTCTTCAACACCTACGGCCCCACCGAAACCACAGTGGTTGTGACCACCCAGGAGTTGCAGCAGGAAGACCCGAGCCAGGCCCAGTTGCCCATCGGCCTGCCGCTGCCCGGCATGCAGGCGCTCATTCTGGGGGCGGGGGAGCAACCCGCCAGCGAGGGTGAGCTGGTGCTGCTCGGCCCGCAGCTGGCCAACGGTTATGTGGGGGGGTGCAAGGCAGCTTCGATACCTTGCGGGTTGGAGCGGAGCAGATGCCCGTCTATCGCACCGGCGATCGGGTGCGCCTGGTGGCCGGCCGGTTGGTCTACCTCGGCCGGCGCGACAACGAATTCAAGATAAGCGGCTATCGCATCCAGCCCGGCGAGGTGGAGGCCCAGCTGCTGGCCCTGCCCGGGGTGGACGAGGCCTGTGTGCAGGGGGTGAGCATCGGCAGCGTACGCCGGCTGGTGGCCTTCGTGGCAGGCCTTGAGCGCGACAGTCGGGCCATCAAGGCGCAGCTGGCCAGGGTGTTGCCCGCCGCCATGATCCCCACCGACTATCGCCACTATGAC
>NZ_AQGQ01000222.1 GCF_000388115.1 Aeromonas molluscorum 848 | reverse complement strand
CCCTAACGCATGGTAAAAATGTCACGCGTACCGAATCACTCTTGAACAATTTGTTAACTTTAATCAAGTTGATGGGAGATGGATTCAAAGAGACTCTTAAATGTAGACTTTTCTTCCCAAGCCAACTCAACTGAATAGTTTGTTGACCATAAACCTAAAGCCGCACATGCTATTAACCAAGCTGTATCATTATCATCCACTTGGAATTCATTTAAAGCGTTCATGATGCGTAAATCTGAATCTGGATGAATTTTGTTAGATACTTTTGACTTAAAAAATAGAAGAGACGATAAAGCAATCGAAACTCCGTATTTTGTCGCAGCCTCATTATTTAGATATATACCTTCAGAAAACAACCTAACTGCATTCGCGTCTGCTTGCTGTTCAAATTCCATCTTCTCAAGAACTGTCAGGAACCCATTAGATGATTCATAAGATTTACAATGACCTAAATCCACATGTGAGTACTCGTGGCACAAAATAAAATTAAATCCATATAGGAAGAGTTCATTTGTTTTCTCGATATCTGCGGCTAGGTTTAAATCGTAAACCTCTGGATTGGGAAGATTATTTTTATCCCAATCATGGTAACCGTCGATTAAACTCAAGGCATAGTCAAAAGTTTTATCTGCCCACTTCTTTTTTTCGTTGTCATCCTCGAGCTTTCCAGAAAGGATTAGATCTGTGTATATATATAAACTAAATGTCACACACCATAAATATGCTAAAAATGTTTCATGAATATTTATTTCTTTTGACGAACTGTATACAAAAGGACCTTTGACCTTTTCTCCTTTTTGAGAGCTTATATTTATCGTGTAAGTAATCTCTGTTTTTAATCCTTTACTCCTCACAGTCTCCAACGTGTCATTTAGAAAGTTAGAAGTTGTATTCTCAAACTGCGCAATAATATTATGTTGTAGAACCCGGATAGGTAAATACCCTTTGTGACTTCTATTGTAGTGATTAACCTTCATATTTTCCCTTTAAAGATAATGCCTTGTTAAGGTGTGAGCAATGCAAAACCAAAACCAAAACCAAAACCAAAACCAAAACCACCGGATGCCACCTTAAACACTTAAATCAATGCATGGTAAAAATGCCACGCGTTGAGAATCCATCTTTAAATGGCTTGTTATGTTATGATCTAGTTTTCATTCTAATTTTTGATTTAAGCGATCTGAAACACTCTTTGATACACCTAACCACTCCATTGCTTCAGCCTTAGTAAGATCAATTCCACTCACATGCACAATTTCATTTCTTAAACGATATATCTTCAATATTAAATCAGCTAAACCACTGTCAATTTTATCTGAATTTTGTAACTGCTTAACCAATTTGTAAATTGGCTGACGTTTGCCATCGGCACCCTTAGTTATAAGGATATTCTCGATGTTTTGCCAAGACTGTAAAAAAGCCCATTCAGGCGCCATCTGCACTAACTCCAAATCACTAACACTATAAACAGAGCTAGGATAAGCAATCGTAATTCCGAGTTCTATTGCATCACCTTTGACCTCATCCATAGCTTCAACAAGATCAATTTCCATATCGCCATACTTTGCTTTTTTAACTCGCTGTAATAATTTGGATACATCTTTTTTGAAATAAAACAATGCGCCTACGACTACTGCAGGCCAAACCAAATGCCCCACAAGATCAACAACTAACTTAAAATAATCGATCATTTATTTTTCCACTTGAGTAACATGACGCCGTGCTCTACGGCAAGTTTGGAGCGAAGCGGAAAATTGCCCGACAGCAGCACTTTGTTAGTGCCTATTGCTCAGGTGTGATAAACACAGTCACCGGAACGCCATTAATTTCTTTTGTAAGGTCATTTTCAATCCCTCGGGGATTTGCGACACGCCCTTCCGGATCATAAACAAAACATACTAAAGTGTTACAATCCGGATGGGCTTGATATCGCTGCGAGTCGATTATAAGCTGCTCACCAACGTCTTTTGCAGATAAACCCTGTCTAGTCTTCTTAATCTCGATAATTATTTTTTCTTGCTTAAGCAAAAAATCAACTCGCGACGAAGCCCCCGCGTAACTTGGTGTATACTCCTCAGCCCTTACATCATCAAAGTAGATTCGTAATAGAGAATGAAAAAGGTCTTGAACATCATATTCATCTTCGATTTCGATTGTTTTTCTCGAACCGTGTCTAGATCGAAGCTGTCGCGCTACTCTGTGGAATCGGCGAATTAGCAATTCAACTTTATCAATAGCGGACAATTCTTGCATATGAGACTCTGGTTCATCCTCCCAATACTCTTTAACCTCATCAATCAGTGACTCCAATACAGAGATAGCATTTCTTACCCCACCACGATAGGCATTTTCAAATGAGGAATCTGGAGTCCCTGATGTAAACATCATTAATGAATAGTGAATGTCTGTAAAATCTTTCAAATGCCTAGTTCCCTCACCAAAAATACGCTCTATAGCCACTTCCGTATCTCGATGCCATTTTTTGAATTCTTGACTCCCTCTTGGCATGCTAGCTAATTGAGCTGCTCTCGCTTTTAAACTATCTAGTCTTTCAACTGCTTCAGCTTTGTTCAATTCTTATTCTCCTTGAACACTAACAATGATTAGAAAGAAGGCGGTACTAATCCAATAGCAGAACCTTCCGTATAACTCTGCTTCATCTTCATAGTCACCTAAAAAAAATCATTTTAAATCATTGCGTTACAAAAATTATACTGGCATCTGACCGTATTAGCTTCCATCCACTATGGCGCTCGATGTGCCAGTGCCAGTGCCAGTGCCGAATTACAGCCAAGATACCGCCCGACAGCCACCAGTTTGCTGCCTTTGGCCCAAACGATGTCTCTGGCCTGACTCATAGACAACCCCAAAAGGTAGGTTTTCAAACGGCCATCCTAGCGAGCTAAACAGATAAGAAAAAGAGGATGATGATAATTTGCTGAGCAAGATCAACAAATTAATCAATAAGCATCAATGCTAACTCATAACAGAGGTGCTGGGTTGTGGAAAAAGAAAGACGCCATTTAGGCGTCTTTCTTATTGTTAGGTGTTGGAACCAACCGATTGGAGGCTATGTCCCCCCGTCTTATACCCCGCAACCGGATCAGATCGGGGTAATGGAGGTGATATGGGCCGATCCATCCAGGGACTGGAAGATCGGCGTTGTTTCCCAAATCAACCATCAAGCCACAACTGCCCCAGCCCCAGGTGACCGCTACACTCGGGGCTTTCTGACAGGTAGACCAAGGGTATTCAGTTTGTTTATGGCACTGACATACGCCATGACTTCCCCCACTTGGCCATTGTAGTTACGCAGACTGATTTTCCCCACCATCAACTGCTTGAACCGATACATCGCCGTCTCTGCCAGCGAGCGCCGATGATATCCCGACATCTTCTTCCAGTGCGCTAGCCCCTCCTTGCGCATCACCAGCACAGCCTCATTTCTAGGATGTCCCTTTTCCCATAACCCCGCGCTCTTGCGAGGCGGGATACAGGCTGTCGCCCCTTTGCGCGCTATCAGCTGATGGCTGGCTTTGCTGTCATAGGCGCCATCCGCATAAACACGTCCCAGCTTGCGCCGCAGTGGATTGAGCAGAGTCGGCAGTACCTCAGCGTCATGAACGTTTTCCAGCGAGACTTCCGCCGCCACGATATCGTGGGTCACCGGGTCTACCGCCAGATGCAACTTGCGCCAGACTCGCCGCTTCTCAGCGCCGTGTTTTCTGACCTTCCACTCGCCTTCACCAAACACCTTCAGCCCGGTTGAGTCGATAACCAAGTCGGTAATGCGCCCCTTTGGGGGCTGTCGATAAGCCACCGTCACCGTGCGTGCCCGCTTGCTGACACAGCTATAGTCCGGCGCACACAGCGGCACATTCATCAACGCGAACAAGGAGTCGAGTAGCCCCTGGGTCGCTCGCAGAGTGAGGCTGAAAATCCCCTTGAGCATCAGAAAGGTGCAGATAGTCTGGTCAGTGTAGAGCTGGCTGCGGCCCCGCCGCCCATGATGGTCGTGGTGAAACCAGTTGTTCATGGCCTCGGCATCAACCCAGAAGGTAAGTGAACCACGGTTAATCAAGGACTTGTTGTATTTAGGCCAGTTGGTGATGGGGTGAAGCGACGTGCCCATGATGCAGACTTGAAGGGGATGGTGGTGATCAGATCACCAAGTCCTCAGTTAGTTCCATTCAAGCTGCATCGATTTGGGAAACAACGCCTGGAAGATCTGCACCACGGCTTCCCCGTGGATGGGGTTGGGCAGCGGCACAGTGCTCTTGCATTTGAAGCGGTAGTTGGTACCGGCGACGACCTGGGTGGAGACTTCAAAGGGTGTGTACTGCACCCCGACAAATCCTTCCAGCGCCTGGTTGAATACCGCCTGATCCTTGGCGCTCAGCTTGTGGTAGGC
The DNA here is from genome assembly GCF_000388115.1 of Aeromonas molluscorum 848. Classification (GTDB taxonomy): domain Bacteria; phylum Pseudomonadota; class Gammaproteobacteria; order Enterobacterales; family Aeromonadaceae; genus Aeromonas; species Aeromonas molluscorum. The sequence goes on along the minus strand of NZ_AQGQ01000222.1, from coordinate 1,036 downwards.
AGTCCATCCGCCCAACAGCACTGCTTGTTCTGACATAAACAAACCCTCCGTGATCTCTTGTCCCTACTCGTTTGGCTGTTCGGGTTCCGCCCCGTTGATTCAAGTGGTGTCCGGACTCCACCGGGGGGTCATCACTGCCGTTTGGCGTGATGACGATGGGCAGTTTGCGCAGCTGTCAGCTCGTGAGTCACCCCTCCCCCTTGCCATGAGCGCCTGATGATAACGGTCTCAATTGGCATGAGAGAGCCTAGTGCGGGATAGTGAAAATGCCCCTGTCACATATGACAGGGGCAAAGCGGTGAAAAAGCTGCTCAAAAAACGAAGATGTGTGGCGCAAACGATTGGAAAAAGAAAAGGCGCCTCAAGGGCGCCTTTTTGACAGTTTTGCGTGATCGCAGGAAGAGGCGTCAGCCGCTTATTCCCATTCGATAGTTGCGGGCGGCTTGCCGGAGACGTCGTACACCACGCGGGAGATGCCGTTGATCTCGTTAATGATGCGATTCGACACGTGGCCGAGGAAGTCGTACGGCAGGTGGGCCCAGTGGGCAGTCATGAAGTCGATGGTCTCGACGGCGCGCAGGGCAATGACCCAGTCATATTTGCGACCATCACCCATGACGCCGACGGAGCGCACCGGCAGGAAGACGGCGAACGCCTGGCTGACCTGGTTGTAGAGGTCGGCCTTGCGCAGCTCTTCGATGAAGATGGCGTCGGCACGGCGCAAGATTTCGCAGTACTCTTTCTTCACTTCGCCAAGCACGCGCACGCCCAGACCCGGACCCGGGAAGGGGTGACGGTAGAGCATGTCGTAGGGCAGACCCAGCTCCAGGCCGACACGGCGTACCTCGTCCTTGAACAGCTCGCGCAGGGGCTCGACCAGACCCATCTTCATTTCGTCCGGCAGGCCGCCAACGTTGTGGTGAGACTTGATGACGTGGGCCTTGCCGGTGGCGCTGGCAGCGGATTCGATCACATCCGGATAGATGGTGCCCTGGGCCAGCCATTTGGCGTTTTTCAGCTTCTTGGCTTCATCGTC
>NZ_AQGQ01000221.1 GCF_000388115.1 Aeromonas molluscorum 848 | reverse complement strand
ACGTCGAGGCTGAACAGCCACTGGATTGCGCCGGAAGCTTCAAGTGTGAAGGGCTCGGCATAGTGCTGTTCAAGGCGTTAGAGGGACGCGATCCCAATTCGCTGATCGGCTTGCCGTTGATCGGTCTGGTTGAGATGCTGGCCTGCCATGGTCACTCTCTTCCCTGATCCATCATCACGGCAGCCCTGATCAGGTATTTTCAGTTGCTTGATCACCGAGACATCCCAACCTTGATCATGTCGACCGACATTGACCCAAACTGCGTTATCAGCAGAGACAAGGCGGTGTAAATGACAAAAGAGCGCCAAAGCGCTCTCTTGTCAGGTGTTATTACAGACGCATCACCCTTGCGTGAAACATCACGGGATAAACCTAATCGAAGGCCCGCGCAGCTGCGCCATGGTGTCGGCCATCAGTACTGGCTCGAACTCGGCCAGACGTGCCTTGTCATGGACACCCCAGGTCACTCCGATACTCGCCATACCAAGCGCCTTTGCCATGCCGAGATCGTGGATCGAGTCCCCTATCATCACCGCCTCGTTGACGGGCACCTTGAGCTCATCGAGCAACTGCCTGAGCATCAGGGGATCGGGTTTGGAGTTCGCCTCGTCTGCGCCGCGACTGGCAGCAAACAAGGGTCTCAATCCTGTCTCGTCCAGCACTCTGTCCAGACCTCGCCGTGACTTGCCTGTGGCCACCGCCAGCAATACGCCACGCCCATGCCAGTCATGGAGCAATTCGGTGACGCCATCAAACAAGGGGCTGGGGGTATTATCATGGAGGTAATGGTACCGATAACGATCAACCAGGCGATCGCAGGATTCACTCCCCTCCTCCAGCCCAAACAGCCCCGCCAGCCCAACGCCCAGACTCAAGCCAATGATCTGCTGAGTTTGCTGCTGCGTCGGCATCGGCAGGCCGCAGTCGCTGGCAGCCAGCTCGACGCAGGTGACGATACGCCCGATGGAGTCCATCAGGGTGCCATCCCAGTCAAAGATTGCGAGCCGGATAGCCATCAGCGTGCCAGCTTGTTGAGGAAGCTGTCGAGCTCAGGCGCCAGCGGCGCCTCGATCAATACCTCACGGCCATCGACCGGATGGGTAAAGGTGAGCTTCCAGGCATGCAAGAACAGACGTTTTAGCCCTTGGCTGCGCATTTTCTCGTCAAAGGCCGCTTCACCATATTTGTCATCGCACGCGATGGGGTGGCCCGCATGCTGGGTATGCACCCGGATCTGGTGAGTTCGGCCGGTGATCGGGCTGCACTCGATCAGAGTTGCCTCGGCAAATTGGCGCGCGATCCTAAAGCGTGTCTCCGATGGCTTGCCATCGGCCGTGACTCGCACTACCCGTTCGCCAGATTGCAGGTCGTTTTTGCGCAGCGGCGCATTGACCACCTTGACATGAGACTGCCATTTGCCACGCACCAGTGCCAGATACTGCTTGCGCATGGTCTTGATGCGCAGCTGCTCGGTGCAGGCTGCGCAGGGCGCTGCGCTTCTTGGCAACCAGCAGCACGCCTGAAGTGTCGCGATCGAGGCGATGTACCAGCTCCAGGAAGCGGGCTTCCGGGCGCAGGGCCCTCAGCCCTTCAATAACACCAAAGCTCAAGCCACTGCCGCCGTGCACAGCCATGCCGGACGGCTTGTTGAGCACTATCATGGCGTCATCTTCAAACAGGATCTGGCTCTCCAGGCGCTGGATGCTGCCAAGGTTGGCCGAGGGCAGTTCGTTCTTCTCGGCAACGCGCACGGGAGGCACCCGCACCTCGTCACCGCAGATGAGTTTGTATTCAGGTTTGATGCGCTTTTTGTTGACGCGCACCTCCCCTTTGCGAAGGATGCGATAGATCAGGCTCTTGGGGACGCCCTTTAACTGAGTCTTGAGAAAATTGTCGATGCGCTGCCCTTCATGCTCAGCTTCGATGGTGAGCAGCTGCACTTGCTGTTGTATCTGTGTCATGGCGGGGATTTTAACACCCCGCGGGCCCCTTGGCTCCATGCTTTGTTGAAAAATGGCACCTTGCTATAAAAGTGGTTTAAATGGGATAATAAACAAGGTTTTGTCATTGTGTTCAAGCCTTGTACTAAGTGGCCAAAAATTATGCCACCCAATCCCGAAACACCGTGTCTACAAGAACATGACGGTCCCCGGGTGCGAGGTACAGCGTATGGAGAACGCAAACAAAATCGGCTATTTGTCTCCACACCGGCATCCCTTATTCATCTCTTCTCGAGAAGGTTGAACCAGAGCGCCCTTAGTTTGCGCCTCATGCGTACCCCAACCGGGAGGTTGCCCAAGTATGCTGAAGACCCGAGGCCGGCGCCGGCGGGATCCTGTGGAGGAAATCAAAATGACAAAATAATGAGAACTCAATGAAAAGAATGCTAATCAACGCGACTCAGGAAGAGGAGTTGCGCGTAGCGCTGGTTGACGGACAACAGCTCTATGATTTGGATATTGAAAGTCCGGGACACGAGCAGAAAAAAGCAAACATCTACAAGGGCCGAATCACCCGCGTAGAACCCAGTCTCGAAGCTGCTTTTGTCGACTACGGCGCCGAGCGCCACGGTTTCCTGCCGTTAAAGGAGATCGCCCGCAATTATTTCCCCTCCGGTTACTCCTATCAGGGTCGTCCCAACATCAAAGAAGTGGTCCGCGAAGGCCAGGAAGTGATCGTTCAGATCGATAAAGAAGAGCGTGGTACCAAAGGTGCAGCCCTCACTACCTTTATCAGTCTGGCCGGCAGCTACCTGGTACTGATGCCGAACAACCCCCGCGCCGGTGGCATCTCGCGCCGTATCGAGGGTGATGAGCGCACCGAACTGAAAGAGGCCCTGTCGGGTCTGACTGTGCCGGAAGGCATGGGCCTGATCGTGCGTACCGCCGGTGTTGGTAAATCCCCCGAGGAACTCTCCTGGGATCTGAACGTCCTGCTCAACCACTGGGATTCCATCCACAAGGCCTCCTTGCAACGCAACGCTCCCGTGCTCATCCATCAGGAAAGCAACGTGATCGTGCGTGCCATTCGTGACTATTTGCGTCGCGATGTCGGCGAGATCCTGATCGATAACCCCGTCATCTTCGAGCGTGCCAAGGCACATATCGAACTGGTTCGCCCCGATTTCCTCAATCGCGTGAAGCTGTACCAGGGTGACGTGGCGCTGTTCAACCACTTCCAGATTGAGAGCCAGATTGAGTCTGCCTTCCAGCGTGAAGTGCGTCTGCCTTCCGGCGGCAGCATCGTCATCGATCCGACCGAGGCCCTGACCTCCATCGATATCAACTCCTCCCGGGCAACCAAGGGTGGCGATATCGAAGAGACGGCGCTGCAAACCAACCTGGAAGCGGCCGACGAGATTGCTCGCCAACTGCGCCTGCGTGACCTGGGTGGTCTGATCGTCATCGACTTCATCGACATGACCCCGGTTCGCCATCAGCGCGAAGTGGAAAACCGTCTGCGTGAAGCCGTGCATCAAGACAGAGCCCGTATCCAGCTCGGCCGTATCTCCCGCTTCGGTCTGCTGGAGATGTCCCGCCAGCGTCTGCGCCCCTCCCTCAACGAATCCAGCAGTCATATCTGCCCTCGTTGCCAGGGGCAGGGTGTGATCCGTGACAACGAATCACTGGCCCTCTCTATCCTGCGTCTTATCGAAGAAGAGGCGCTCAAGGACAATACCGAACAGGTTCATGCCCAGGTGCCGGTGGATGTTGCCGCCTACCTGCTCAACGAGAAACGCAGCTCCATCGCCAGCCTCGAGCAGCGTAACGAGGTTCGCCTCTACATCATCCCCAATCAGCATCTGGAAACCCCTCACTACGAAGTGACCCGCATTCGCAAGAATGAGATCGCCGAAGCGGTGAGCTATGAGCTGAAAACCGAAGTCGCCAAGCCGGTCTATCAACCCAAGCAGACCCAGGTGGTCGAGCGGGAACAGCCGCTGCTGCAGGGCTTCATCCAGCCAGCTCAACCAGCCCCTGCGGCCGTAGCCCCTCAGGCTGCCGCCCCTGTTGCGGCACCCGCCGTGGCCGAAGCAGGTCTGGTGAGCAAGCTGTTCAAAGCCATCGCCGGCCTCTTCGCCAGCAGCCCGGCAGCCACCGACGCCAAACCAGCGGCACCGGCTCAAACCGAAGCCCGCAAGGAAGAGCCTCATCGTCATCAACGTGATGAGCGCCGCCCCCGCCAAGGCCAGGGAAACCGCAATCGCAACGACAACAATGAGCAGCGCCGTGACGCCAAGAGTGGCGAGCAGGGTGACAATCGTGCCCGTCGTCCGCGTAAAGAGCGTGAACCGCGTCCGGAGCAAGCTGCCCGCACAGAGCGCGAACCCCGTGCCGAGCGTGAGCCACGTCAGGATCGCGAACCGCGTCAGGAACGTGAACCTCGCCAGCCGCGCGAGCCCCGTGCCGAGCGTGAACCACGTCAGGATCGCGAAGCCCGGGTCGAGCGTGAACCTCGCCAACCCCGTGAGCCGCGTCAACCTCGCGAGCCTCGTGGTGAGCGTGAACCTCGCCAGCCTCGTGAACCCCGTGCCGAGCTTGAGGTTCAGGCCATCGCCGCCGAACCGCTGCAGACCCCGGTTGATACTCAACAAGAGATCCACCAGGAGAAGGAGCTGATCGTCGCCGAACGCCGTGAACGTCGCCAACTGCGCAAGCAGATCCGGGTCGATGGGCCTCAGGCCGAACTGCCAGTTGAGCCGGTAGACGCTGCCGAAGGGAGTGATGCCGAGCAGGGTGATGAGCAGGACGGCCAGCGTCGCTCCCGCCGTAACCCCCGTGGCTCGCGGAGCGAAGGTCAGCGTCGCAAGCGCATCAACGAAGATGCTCGCAGCCAGCGCGAAGAGGAACAGCCCCAGGTCCAGAGCAATGAGCCCCTGACCCAGCTTGCTCCCCTGAGCCATGATGCCGTTGCCGCCGCGACTCAGGCATCTGCCGCTCTGGTAGAACACGCCGTGATTGACAATGATCACCACCTGCCGGAAGTGCCTTTCGTTGATACCAGTAAAGCGGTGGTCAGCGAGCCGGTCGCCCCTGTCGTCGCGCAGGCAGAGCCAGCTGCTGTCGTTCAGACTGCCCCGGTCGACATGGTCGAAGCCGCACCAGTGGTGACGGCAGAGCCAACTCAGGTCGAGGTTGCTGAAACCGCAGCCCCTCGTCGTCGCTGAGACTCAGGTTGAGACGCCGATCGTGGCGCAAGCCTCTGCCGAGGTTCAGGTTCAGGTTCAGAGCGATGCTATCGTTGAGCCAGTAGCGCCGGCCGTGGTGGAAACCGTTCAGCCTGAAGTGAAGGTCGAAGCTGTTGAAGCCAAGGTGGAAGCCGCGCCAGTGGTTGCCCCTGTCGAAGTCGAAACCCCTGTGGTTGTGGCTGCGGTAGAAGAGCAAGAAGCCCCAGTGGCGGCGCCTGTCGCAGCTGCGGTGGCCAAGCCTGCTGCCACACCGGCTGTACGCTCCGCCGGT
>NZ_AQGQ01000220.1 GCF_000388115.1 Aeromonas molluscorum 848 | reverse complement strand
GAAACTGCGCCGTGCGGCATCGTTCCATCGACGCTATCGTCGATATTACCAACTTCCTGCTGCTGGAATACGGTCAGCCGATGCACGCCTTCGATCTGGCGACGCTTGAAGGGGAACTGGTGGTGCGTCGCGCCCGTAGCGATGAGCCCATTACCCTGCTCGACGGCAACGAGGTCAAACTCAAAGAGACCACGCTTGTTATCGCAGACGCCCAGGGCCCTGCCTGCATGGCTGGCATCTTCGGCGGCGATCGCACCGGCGTGTCCGAGTCCACCACCGACATCCTGCTGGAGTGCGCCTTCTTCGCGCCGCTCTCCATCACCGGTCGTGCCCGTGCCTACGGTCTGCACACCGACTCTTCCCACCGCTTCGAGCGCGGGGTGGATCCACAACTGCAAGCCAAGGTGATGGACCGCGCCACCCGCCTGCTGCTGGATATCTGCGGTGGCGAAGCGGGCCCGGTCATCGAGGTCAAATCCGATGCCCATCTGCCCAAGGCTGCCCCCATCAAGTTGCGCCGCACCAAGCTCGACAAGGTGATCGGCATCAGCGTAGGCGATGCCCAGGTGGTCGAGATCCTGACCCGTCTCGGCATGCAAGTCACCGTCGATGCCGATGGCTGGACTGCGCTGGCGCCTTCCTGGCGTTTCGACATCGCCATCGAGGAAGACCTCATCGAGGAAGTGGCCCGCATCTACGGCTACAACAACATCCCTAACCTGAAACCGGCTGCCTCTCTGGCGATGGTTGAACAGGCAGAAGGGCAGGTGACTCTGAAGCGGGTGCGTGACCTGCTGGTTGACCGCGGCTTCCAGGAAGCGATCACCTACAGCTTCGTGGATCCCAAGGCCCAGCAGACCCTGTTCTCCCAGAGCGATGCCATAGTGCTGCCTAACCCCATCTCGGTCGAGATGTCCGCTATGCGCGTCTCCCTGTTCCCGGGTCTGGTGCAGGCCGTGGTCTACAACCAGAACCGTCAGCAGGGCCGGGTGCGCCTGTTCGAGCAGGGCCTGCGTTTTATCAAGGATGCGAGCGCCGAAAACGGCATCCGCCAGGAGCCCATGCTGGCCGGTATCATCACCGGCAACCAGAGCGATGAGCACTGGGACATCAAGAGCCGTGGCAGCGACTTCTTTGATTTGAAAGGGGATCTGGAAGCCGTGCTGGACTTGACTGCCGAAGGTGCCACCTTCAGCTTCGAGCGCACCGAACACAGTGCCCTGCACCCGGGTCAGAGCGCGGCTATTTTGCGCAGCGGCGTGGTGATAGGCCACATCGGCGTGATCCACCCGAGCCTCGAGAAGAAGCTGGGTCTCAAGACCCGTGCCATCATGTTCGAGCTGGAGTTGAACAAGCTGATCCCTGCCAAGGTGCCGGTTGCGACCGAGGTATCTCGCTTCCCGGCCAACCGTCGCGATATTGCCGTGGTGGTTGACGTTGCGGTTCTGGCCGGTGATGTGCTCGCAGTAATTAAAAAAGTTGGCGGAAATCAGTTAGTTGGAATAAACTTGTTTGACGTGTACCAGGGTGCTGGTATGGCAGAGGACAAGAAGAGCCTGGCCATCAGTCTTGTTTTGCAAGACACCCAGCGCACCCTGGAGGAGAAAGAGATTGCCGAGACCGTAGACAATGTCGTGCGGGCCCTTGGTGAAGAGTTGAATGCATCCTTGAGGGATTGATCTATGGCGCTTACCAAAGCCGACATTGCAGAGCACCTGTTCACCCAGCTCGGGATGAGCAAGCGTGAAGCCAAAGATATGGTGGAAGCCTTCTTTGAGGAGATCCGACAAGCGCTGGAACGCGGTGAACAAGTCAAGATCTCGGGCTTCGGTAACTTTGATCTTCGTGAGAAGAACCAGCGCCCAGGACGTAACCCCAAGACGGGTGAAGATATTCCTATCAGTGCCCGTCGGGTGGTGACCTTCCGCCCCGGCCAGAAACTCAAGGCGAGGGTGGAGACGGTCGAACCCAATGAGTCTTGAGTTAACTAACGAAAAGCCAGGCGTCTGCCTGGCTTTTGCTATGCCATGATCCGCCGCCTTCTACTGTTGGCCAGCCTGCTGGCCGGCACGGCTCACGCCATGGTGTTGCCGTTGTCCCCCTCGACCCAGCACTATGCCTCGTCCATTGATCAGCTCACCTTCTGCTATCCCAACCTGGTTCGCCCCCCTTATCTAGAGGAAAAGGGCGGTTTTCTGATAGATCAGCTCGACAGGCTGGCCAACACACTGCCGGTCCCCCTGGTCAAGCTACGACTCGCCAGTTGGCAAGCGGTCCAGGAGGGGTTGCAATCCGGACGCTGCGACTTAGTTCCGAACATTGGCCCCTCCCCGGCGCCAAGAGCGGATCGTCTCTACAGCCGCACCATACTCGAGTCCGAGTCCGCCATTCTCTACCGTGGCAAACTCAATACGGCGGTCTTTCTGACATCCCCCATCTGGCAGCAGAACAAGCGTCTGGCCCGGCTCTACCCCAAAGCCACCCAGTTGACCCTTGCCAATCCCAACGGCTGGTTTGAGGCACTCAAGGCGGGCGAGGGGAGCGCCTATCTCGGCGACTACTTGCAACTGCGCCATCTGATGCGGCAAAACCCGGCCGAGGGGTTGCGGTTGAGACGATTGCGCAGTGATGACTGGGTGATAGGTTATCGGCTGGAGCTGGGAGACAAGCCCGAGCTTAAACGCCTCGTCGATACCGGCATTCGCTATCTGACACCGGGTGCGCTCTATCAGGATCTGGAGCGCTATCTGGCCGATGGCAAGCAGACCATCAACCCGGTGCACTTTACCGATGAGGAGCAGGCCTGGCTGGCAGGGCGAGGTAGCCGGGTGCGTCTGGTGATCAACCCGGATCTGATGCCCTATAGCGGTATCAATGAGCAGGGCCAGCTCAGGGGCTGGAGTGGTGATGTGCTGCGCTGGGTTGGGCAGCAGACCGGATTGCGCTTTGAGACGGTGCCTGCTGCCAGCCGCGAAGAGGCGCTGGACAAACTCCGGCGTGGGGAGGCCGACATGATGGCCGGTTTGCTCGAATCCCCTCGTCTTGGCCAGGAGTTCGAGTTTACCCGCACCATCGCCGAGAACCGTTTTGCCCTGGTTTCCCTCAAGACCCGCCAGGTCAGGCGGCTGAGCGAATTGAGTGGCGAGCGGGTATTGGTGCCCACCAGTCTCTATGATCCAGACATGCTCTCGGGCTATGGCAACGCCGCCTGGGTGCGGGTCGATGATGTGGATCAGGGCTTGAGTGAGCTGCGCAGTGGCAATGCTGACTGGTTGCTGAGCGAGCTCTATCAGCTGCAATACCCCCTGCGCAGCAATCAGCTGGCCGAACTCAACGTGCGTGAACTCGATGACAGCTTTGCCTTGGGCTTTGCGGTCAACCGGCAGCATCTGTTGTTGGCCAGCGTGCTGGATCAGGGGCTGATGACCCTCAACAGCGAGCAGATGGCGGAGCTGATCCAGCGCTGGCACAGGCTCACCCTCACTCAGCAGAGTGGCGTCAGTTACTGGGTGCTGTTCGGCTCAGTGTTGCTGGCGCTGCTGATCAGCGCCGCCGTGATAATGCTGATCTGGCGCTCGCGGCAACAGCTCTCCAAAGAAGTGGCCCAGCGTCTGGCGGCGGAGCAGGCCCTGGCCGTGGAGAGCCGCTTTCGTGAGTCTCTGTTCCAGGCGCTGCCAGTGCCCGTGTTCCTGCGAGATGGCAATGGCGACATCATCAAGCGCAATAAACGTGGCAAACGACTGGAAGCGCGTCATCCAGGCCCGCTGACCCTGCCGCCGCCCGAGCAGGGGGCCACCGAGGGGGAGTTGACTCTGGGGGAGCGGGTTTTCTCCTATGCCCAGATACCGCTGCGCCTTGGGCACCAGGGGCCCGCCGGGGAACTGATTGCTCTCTCCGATATCAGCTCCCTGCGTGAGCGCGAGCGCTTCTCTCGTCAGGCGGAGCGCCGCTTGAGGGCGCTGACCAATACGGTGCCCGGCATGGTGGTGCAGTTTCTGCTGCATGATGACACCTTGGGTGAGCTGGAATTTGTCAGCCGCGGCAGCTTCGAGCTGCTCGGGGTATCGAGCAATCGACTGCGTCGTGAGCCCCTTGACTCCCTGGCTGCCCTGAATAGTAGGGACAGGTATCAGTTGCAGCGGGATATGCCCATCATGCTGGAAGCGGGCCAACCCTTCTCCTATGTCCTGCGTTATCAACATCCTGCCGAGGGGCTGCGCTGGTTGCAGTTCCATGGCCGGGGACGGCGTCTGGATGAGAATGGCTGGCGGGTCTACGGCGTGGTGCTCGATGTGACCATGCGGGTTGCTCAAGAGCAGGCACTGCAACAATCCCATGCCAGGGCAGAGCAGGCGATGCAGGCCAAGGGGCGCTTCCTGGCGGCCATCAGCCATGAGATACGCACCCCCATGAATGCCATCCTCGGTTGGCTGGAGTGGCTTGCAACCACCGCAATGTCCGATCAGCAGCAGGGGGCGGTGACCAGCGTGCGTCAGGCCGGGGATGAACTGCTCGGATTGCTCAATGACGTGCTCGATTTCAGCCGCAACGAGAGCGGCAAATTGAGCCTGGCGCCACAACCGACGGACCTGGCGCTGTTGTGTGAGCGCGTTATCGCTGTGCATTGGCCCAAGGCGCGCAACAAGGGCCTGCAGCTGCGGCTCAAATTGAGTGCCGACTTGCCTGCCTTGGTCGAAATTGATCCCCACAGGGTGCAGCAGCTGTTGCATAACCTGCTCTCCAATGCCATCAAGTTCAGCACCCAGGGCACTGTCTGCCTATGGGCCGACCTGCAACGTGACGGGGCTAAATCCTGGCTGAGGCTCGGGGTTGACGACCAGGGGCCCGGCATTGCGGCCGAGTTGCTGGCACGACTGTTCGAGCCATTCGAGCAGGGCGAGGTGAGCGGTCAACTCAGGGCACAGGGCACCGGACTCGGCTTGGCCATTTGTCGTCAATTGCTCGAACAGATGAGCGGCACCATTACCATGAACCCCTGGCCTGGGGGAGGCAGTCGCTTTATCGGGAAATTGCCGCTGGTGGTATCGGACACCGCAGTGGCCAGGGTGAGCGTCATCGAGCGGCTGGCCATCAGCTTGCCCGATAGCGAGCTCGAAGCGCTGGCACCCTGGTTGGCCCGTTATGGGTTGACGCCGGTTGCACCTGGCGAGGGGATCCCCTGCCTGGCTGTACAGCTCGATGAACATGGTTTGTTGACCTGGCGCTGGCAGGGCAAGAGCTGGGTGCCCGGCACGCTGGTGAGCCTGTTGCAGGAGGATGTCAGTGAGGCCATGAGCATCAACCTGGCTCAGGCCGGGGCGGGATTGAACGTCTTGCTGGTCGAGGATCACGACATGAACAGGGCGCTGATCCGCATGCAGCTCAGTCAGCTCGGTGCTCAGGTATGGTGCGCGAACCATGGCTTGCAGGCCCTCGACATGCTGCGGGAACACCCCGTGGATCTGGTATTGACCGATCTGCAGA
>NZ_AQGQ01000219.1 GCF_000388115.1 Aeromonas molluscorum 848 | reverse complement strand
TCCCGCGCCTGATCCGAGAAATAGTCGCCTCTGAGTATCATGGGCTCGAGCATGGCCTCGCTGCAGAAGGTGCGGATATCCACCTCGGGATCCGCCATGTCGATGAGCAAGACGTCCCCGCGCCCTGAAACTCCGAGATGCCCGATACGCTCACCATGACCCGCCGGAACTTGCGCCAGCGCTCCACACCGATGACATTGGCACCATAGCGGGCACGCAGTTGCAACTCATCCAGGGTATGGCCGATGAGCGGCGAGCCGGGCCTGATCGCCAGGCGCCGCGCCCGCCCCGTCAACCGATAATCGCGGATAAGCTCGCGCAATGTGCTGCGGCGCGATCCCTTGCTGCGCCCGGGCGGAGTATCACTGGCCAGGGTGCGACGGATCAGCAGCATGTAACCGATGCCGAGCACCAATATGATGAGCCCCATGGGACTGAAGCTGAAAAAGCTGAAACCGGGGATGGCATGGCGCACCAGCTCACTGTTGACCACCATGTTGGGCGGTGTCGCTACCAGGGTCATCATGCCGCTGATGAGACCGGCGAAGCCGAGCGGCATCATCAGCCGCCCAGCAGGTATCCCCATGCGGTTCGAAACGCTGAGCACCACAGGAATGAAGATGGCCACGACGCCAGTCGAGCTCATCACGGCGCCGAGCCCGGCGACCGCCACCATCAGCAGCACCAGCAGCCGGGTCTCACTGTTGCCCGCCACCTTGACCAGGGCGTCGCCCACCTGATAGGCGATGCCGGTACGTACCAATCCCTCCCCCACCACGAACAGGGCAGCGATCAGGATGACACTGGGATCGCTGAAGCCGGCCAACGCCTCATTAAGGGTCAGGGTTCCGCTCAGCACGAACAGGATCAGCACCAGCAGGGCCGTCACATCCATGCGAACCCTGTTGCTGACGAACAGATAGATGGCGCCCAGCAACAGGCAAAGCACCCAGACCAACTCGGAATTCAATGACCTCTCCTTCTTCTGCGTCACGCGGTCTTCATGATGACTGCGGACTCCATCAGAACACAGCCCCCATTGCAGCATCTTGTGACATATCAATAAAGCCAATCCTCTTCGCGCTGAGCTCCCTGGAATGCAATTCTTTGATCTCGCTCGTGAAGGGGCGGACAAAAGTCCTGCCAGCCCAGCCCCTGCCCCCTTAGAATGGCTCGCAGATCCAGCCCCATTTTTCAAGGACATGACGATGAGCATATTCGAGTGGTTCAGCATCAATCACACCCTGGTCACCATCCCTCTGGGCAGCGGTTACGCCATGTCCTGGATTGAAGGGATTGGCACTCTGTTCGGCTTGGCCTGCATCTGGTTCGCCAGCCAGGAGAAGACCATCAACTATCTGTTCGGTCTGATCAACGTCAGCCTGTTTGCCATCATCTTCTTCCAGATCCAGCTCTACGGCCTGTTGATGCTGCAACTGTTCTTCTTCTGCGCCAACCTCTACGGCTGGTACGCCTGGACCCGCCCCGCCAACGCGCAGGGGGACACCCTGCAGATCCGTTGGCTCAGCAAGTCCAAGCTGCTGATGACCGCCGCCATCAGCGTGCTGGCCATCGCCCTGCTGACCCGCTACATAGACCCCGTATTCGCCACCCTGGCACGTACCTCCGTCTCCCTGCTCAACCTGTTCGGGGCCGATCTTGCCATGCCTGAGCCCTCCCCCGACGCCTTCCCGTTCTGGGATGCCACCATGACGGTGCTCTCGGTGGTGGCCCAGATCCTGATGACCCGCAAGTACGTGGAGAACTGGATCCTCTGGGTGGTCATCAACCTTATCAGCATCGGCGTCTATGCCGCCCAAGGCGTCTATGCCATGTCGCTCGAATACCTGATCCTGCTGTTCATCGCCGCCAACGGCACACGCCTCTGGATGCTGGCCGCCAAACGCCCGCAGCAGGTGATCGTATGAGCCTGCTGCCCCACCTGCAATGCCGCCCGGATCAGGTTGCCGAGCATGTGGTGCTGTGCGGTGATCCGGCTCGGGTCGATCGCATCGCCAGCCAGCTCGAACAGTGCGAGTCGCTCGGCCAGAACCGGGAGTTTCGCCTCATCAACGGCCGTCATCAGGGCCTGCCCATCACTGTGTGCAGCACCGGCATAGGGGGCGCCTCCGCCATCATAGCGCTGGAGGAGTTGGTGCAGGCTGGCGCCCGGGTGCTGGTGCGAGTCGGTTCTGCGGGGGCCTTGCAGCATGAGATCGGACTCGGGGATCTCATCGTCGTGGAGGGGGCCGTGCGCCACGATGGCGCCTCCCAGGCCTATCTGCCTGCCGAGTACCCGGCCTGCGCAGATATCCTGCTGCAAGCCGCCCTGCTCGACCATATCGCCACCAGTGGCCTGCCTCACTGGCACGGGCTGGTGCGCTCCCATGACAGCTTCTATCGGGATGACGAGCAGAAAGTGTGCCGCTACTGGCATGAGCGCGGTGTGCTGGGGGCAGACATGGAAACCGCCGCTCTGCTCGTCGTGGGGCGACTGCGCAAGGTGCGGGTCGCCGCCGTGCTCTGCACTGTGGTGGCGTTCGAGCAGGACGCGCAGCAGGGCGTGAGTGATTACGCCAGTGCAGAGGCCGCCATGATGAAAGGGGAACAGCTGGCCATCGCCGCCGCATTGCACGCCCTGGGTCAGTGACAGGGTCAAAGCGTTAAGTCCCGCACACTCACCCTCATTCGCGCTGGCATAGGGTCGGCGTGCTTGTTAGCCTCCCTCCTCTTCCCTCTATGCAAGGCCCTTTCAAGGTGCAGCAAGAACCCTATCCCCTGGGTCGCTTTCATGCCGAGCTGAGCCGGCTGGCCCCCAAATTTTCCCAAGCCCTTCAAGCTTGTTCGCTATTTGATCGCCGCTACCTGCCCGGGGAATTCATCATGCGCCAGGGGGAGCAGAGCGAGCACCTCTATCTGGTGGCAACGGGACGGGTCTCCCTCAGCAGCGCCGTCCACTCCGGGCGCCTGTTCCAATTGGGGGAGATAGCCTGCCAGCGGCAGATCTTCGGCGAGATGGAGTTCTTCAGTGCCACCCCGGTGCAGTGGAACGTGGTGGCGCAGACCGAACTGGACGCCAGCGTCATCTGCGCTCACAAGCTAGCCCAACGGCTGCTGGCAGCACCCGAGCTCACCCTCTTCTTCGCCGCGGCGCTTGCCAGCGACTATCTGGATACCCTGGACATCACCACCAGCCGCCTGCTGCACCCCATCGCCTACAACATCGCCTATGAACTGTGGCGCGAGCGCCAGCGCACTCCCATGCTGGGGTCACGCAAGCGTGCGCACGAGGCGGCGCGCTTTGGCACCACAGAGCGCGTCTATCGCCGCGCGCTCAAGGAGCTGATCGATCAGGGCATAGTGCAGGACGGGGAGGATGGCCCGCAGATAGCCGACGTGACCAGGCTGCGTCACTACCTGGCACTCTGACCCGCTCGCGTACCGAAGCGATCCCGCGCCCGCTCAACTCAATGGGTACGGTTCGACAGCTCATGGCGTTTGAGTGCCACCAGAGTGAGCAGCAGGGCGCCGCTAGCGATGGCCGCCATGCCGATATAAGTCCCGCTAAAGCCCGGCGCCAGCTCGGCCGGGCTGAGGTGGTCCAATGGACCATCCGCCGTGGTGGACAGGGAGGCGTGGAACAATACCGAGCAGACGGCAACACCGACGGCGCCGCCCAGCTCGCGACCGAAGTTGAATAGCGACATGCCGATGCCGCGATCCTGGGCGGGCAACGCGCTTTGCACCACCACTGCGAGCGCAGGCAGGGTCAGTCCGAGCCCCAACCCGGCAAACAGCAGCGCCAGCCTCACCCAGACATCGAAGTGCAGCTGCCACAGGGCCAGCGCCGCCAAGGCGAACCCCATCACCACGAACCGCTTGTATTTGCCGGTGCGGGCGATGAACTTGCCACCCACGAAGGCCCCAAGGGTGATGAATACCATGAAGATCACCATGTCCTGGCCGCTCTCGCTCGCGCTCATCCCCTTCTGCCATTGCATCTGCAAGGGCAGATAGACCAGCACGGCAAACATCAGCAATTGGGCAATCAAAGAGAGCAGCACCGCGACCAGATAACCGGGCAATCGCACCAGATGGGCAGGCAATATGGGGTCATGGGCACGCCGTTCGATGAAGATGAGCAGTAACAGTGCCGTCCCGAGCGCAATGACCAGCCAGAGGCTCGGCAGCGGGGTATCCGGAGAGAGCAGCAAGAGCGACAAGGTGGTCACAGTAATCAGCAGCCCGGCCCCCTTCCAGTCGAAGCGACTCTGACGACGCAGGTTGAGATGACGCAGATTGCGATTGACCAGCCACAGTGCCAAGGCGCCGAGCGGCAGATTGATCCAGAAGATCCAGCGCCAGTTCAGTTGTTCGGTAAAGTAACCTCCGAGCAGAGGGCCCGCTATGCTGGAGACCGCATAGACAATGGAGATATAGCCCTGATATTTGCCCACCTCCCGCGGCGGTATGCTGTCGGCAATCACAGTGAAGGCAAGGGCGATGAGGCCACCTCCCCCCAATCCTTGCAGCACCCGAGCCGCGAGCAGAGTAGGCAGATCCTGGGCCAAGCCGCAGGCAAGGGAACCCGCCAGAAAGAGTACTATGCCGATGTTAAGCATCCGCAGGCGGCCGAACAGGTCGCTCAACTTGCCATAGACCGGCAGCGCGGCTGTCGCAGCCAGCAAGTAGGCGGTAACTACCCAGGTCAGGGCCGAGCCGGCATTCAGCTCGGCGCCGATCATGGGCAGGGGCGTGGTGACAATGCTCTTCTCCAGTGACCCCAAGGCAATGACCAGGGCCACGCTAGAGAACACTGTTTTTGGCGAAATAGACATCAGGGGGCTCGCAAAGGGATAGGCCGCGACGGGCTCGGTGTTTCACATGGTGCCATATTATGAGGACGGCTGCCTCCATGCCTCATGGCCCCCCGCCTCCCACTCCAACCTGGTCCCCGCTATCGCCTGATGGGGCCTAGGCCATATCGGCTCCCATTTAACACTCAGGCACAGAGCATGAGACGGATCCCAGCATAGCCTGCGTGCCTCATGTTAGGCTGGGCTTTTCCCCCGCGCGGAGCTAACCCCTTGTTTGAACAATACGATGCCCTGATCTTCGACATGGACGGCACCCTAGTCGACTCCATGCCCCTGCACCTGGATGCCTGGCAGATTACCAGCGATGAATTCCAGCTCGCCTTCGATCGCGAGCTGGTGAACAGCTATGGCGGCATTCCCACCCGCAAGATAGTCGCCATGCTGGCCGAGCAGCAGGGAGTGACCATCGATGTCGAAGCCTTCACCCGCCGCAAGATAGCACTCTATTTGCAGCACATAAGCGAGGTCAGCGTCTTCCCCACGATGGCGGAGCTGGTCAAGGCGCAATATGGCAAGATCCCCATGGGCATAGGAACGGGGGCCCCCCGGGACCAGGCGCAGCAGATATTGCACACTACCGGACTGGCTGCCTTTATCCCTGTCCTGGTCAGCGCCGATGATGTGCAAAACCATAACGCCCAACCCCGATACCTTCCTCAAAGTGCCGAGCTGCTGGGGGTCGATCCCCATCGCTGCCTGGTGTTCGAAGATACCGAGATCGGCATCC
>NZ_AQGQ01000218.1 GCF_000388115.1 Aeromonas molluscorum 848 | reverse complement strand
ACGTGACGGGGGCGCTGATCCGCATCCACCACCCCGAGGAAACCCTCCCCAGGGTGTTGGCCGACCCAGTTGTTGCTCTGACTGTTGTCCACATACCAGAGCAGCAGACCCGGCTCGTAGCGCATCAGCTGATCCGAGACATTGATGTGAGCCAGTCCCTGGTCGACACCCGCGTGGCTGCGCCACTCGGCCAGGTAGTAGTGATCCTTGGCCTCATTGCCGTTGCTCTGAACGAAGCCTGCCAGGTCGAAGGCCGAGTCTGTCTCGGCCCCATCGCTGACCAGGGTCTCACCATCGGCGATGAGCAGGATCTCGTCCACGAACAGGCCCTGCTCGGCCACGCCACCATCGCTCAGATACTGCAAGCTGAGCTGGATCTGCTGACCGGCCCAGGGGCTCAAGTCGAAGTCGGCATCGACCCAGCCCCCCGAGTTGCCGGTGATGCCGATACCAAAGCCGATGCCGTTCGGATCGTCCGAGGTGGTCAGGTTGCCGGAGATAGGCTGGCCATTGACCAGTACCCGGGCATAGTCGAAGCCATCTTCTATCTGATACCAGGCCTTGAAGCCCAGGCTGGCGCTCTGCGTGCCGGTCAAGTCCAGGTTGAGAACCATGCGGTTGTCCAGATCGTTCCCCTTGCCGCCATGGTATTCAAACTGGCCGGCGTAGGGGGGATTGAGGGGCACCTGCTTGGCGGGCAGGTTGATGCGCACCACATCATCGTTGCGCCCCTTGTCATTGGCCTGGTCCAGCATATAGACATTGCCGCGTCGGCTGAGGTCATCGACATGCACGTTGCTGCCGTGCAGCCAGTTTCCGCCGAGGGAGGCTTGCAGGAACTCCTTGGCCCAGGCGGAAAAACCGGTCGGTTCGGTACCGCCAATCACGCCAGCCCAGGAGCCAGAGGACATGATGGACCAGGTGGCGACGGGCTCTCCCTTGCCACTGTATTTGGTATCGTATTCGTCCGGCAGGCCGAGATCGTGACCATATTCGTGGGCGCAAACCCCGGCCGCCGCATCGATGGGCTGTATGGTGTAGTCGTAGGCGGCGTATTGGCCGTTGAAGTTGCCGACCGGGCTGCTGGTGCCGGGAATGGGGTAGGGGTTGCCCAGGTTCCAGCGATGGGCCCAGATGGCATTCTCGCCCAGATCGCCGCCCCCGGCCTCTTCCCCCACACTGGCATGGAAGATCATCAGGTGGTCGATCAGCCCATCGGGCTCGTTACGATTGCCGTTGCCGTTCAGGTCGTAGCGATCCTCCTGATCAAACTCGGCGAGATCGATGCTGGGGTCGTTGGCTACCTGGATCAGCGCCTCTTTCACCAGGTCGCGCACCGCCGTTTCGTTCTGGTTATTGCCATAATCGGCGGCATTCTTGCTGGCGGTGTACCAGCCCGCGACCTGGCCACGCACGCTGTAGCTCTGGCCGGACTGCTGCTCGTAGAACTGGCGCATAGAGATGAATGTCTCGCCATTCGGGCCCTGGTAACCCTTGGCGGAGAACAGCAGATCGTTGTAGTGCGCCGGGGTATAGTCCGGGTAGTACATCCTGGTGAGCTCGGGACGCACACTGTTTTTCGGGTAATCGGGAAAGTCGACCAGAATGGCGAGGATCTTGTCCTGCCGCATGGTGCCGTGGTAGGTCTCCTTCTCGATGGATTTGAGCAACAGGGTGGGGATGCGATCACCGGGGCGGGCTGTGCCGTTCAAGCGGATCTTCTTGAGGATGCGCTCGCGCACTTTTCCCTCCTGCACCGCCAGAGCCCCATGGCTCTGATGGGAGCGGGACTTCTGGCGGTAGAAGCGGGCCAGGGCGGCCTGCTCCATCTCGGGTGACGCCAGGGTGGCAATCTTGCCACTCTTCCTGAGCATCTCCAGCACCTTGGCCTCATCGGCCAGAGGGGCATCGAAAGGGCCATGGGCAGGGGCAGCACTGGTTTGATTTCCAATCATAAGGGTCGAGCCGATCAGCAGGCTCAGTATGGTGTTTTTAGTCATTATTAACGTGCTCCATCACGTGAAAAAAAGGAGCCCGCAGGGGCTCCTCTCTCGTTTGCAAGCTCGGCTTGCCGACCCTTGATAACCCGAGTCGCCCCTTTTGTCATGGCGCTCCCGTTGTGCTGATATGCTGGACCGGCAGTGCTGGACGTCTGGTTCATTCTGACGTGAATGATCTTGTCTGTTAGATCTGCGGCACATGACACAATGGATGGAAGATAGTGCGGATTACCCCCCAAAATGGGCATATCCCCATTTGGGGGAGGGGCGACAGCCTGAACAAGGGGCAAGATGGACACCGACACTCGTTGAGCACGGCGCGCCGGACAGGTATGCTTTGCGCAACCATACCGCCTGGGAGGCAACATGAGTCTGGATATGCAAGAGTGGCGCGACGAAACGACCGCCATCGTTACCGAACTGCTGGCCGACGGCAGCAACCCTGAGCTCGATTACGAGATAGAGCACCACTTCGCCTGTCAGGATTTCGATCTGCTGGAGAAAGCTGCGGTGGATTTGTTCAAGGCTGGCTTTGAAGTGACTGATGCCGAAGAGATGGAGCTGGATGACGGTGCCACTATCTTCTGTTTCGATGCCACTGCCGAGTGTGCATTGAATGTGGAGCTCATTCTCGCCGATATCGAGAAGATGCGCCCCATACTCGAGAAATACGGTGTGGATTACGATGGTTGGGGCACTTACTTCCAGGAGTAATGCCGTATCTCCCGGGGCCGGCGCCGCCATATGGGTGGTGAGGGAAGACCAAACCGCCGCCATGGAGGGCGCCGGGAGCACAACACAAAAAAGAGAGGCCACCCCAGGGTGGCCTCTCTTTTTTGCAGCCGCTGAAGGCGCAGGTTGAGCCCCCGGGCTTAAGTATCGCTCAGGCCATAGCTGCGCCCGAACTCCTGGGGAGGCAAGGGGCGGCTGAACAGGTAGCCCTGCAGGCGATCGCAGCCCGCCTCGGTCAACCAACGGCGCTGCTCCTGGGTCTCGACCCCTTCGGCGGTGATCTGGATGCCGAGTTCATGACCCAGGCCGATGACGGAGCGCACTATGGCAGTGGTCGCGGCATTGCTGATCAGATCCCGGGTGAAGCTGCGATCCAGCTTGAGGGTGGCCACTTCGAGGCGCGGCAAATAAGCCAGGGAGCAGTAGCCGGTACCAAAATCATCGATGGCGAGCTGGAAACCGGCCTGGATCAGGCTGGAGAGGTTCTGCTCTATTTCGTCGGCGTTCTCCATCAATACCCCTTCTGTGATCTCCAGTTCCAGGGTCGTGGGTGAAATGCCGTGGCGCAGGGCGCAGGCCTGGATGCGCTCGCACAGTTCGGGGTCGCGAAACTGGAGTGGCGAGAGATTGACCGACAGCATGAGGTGCGGCCACACCTGCTGCCAGAGCGCAAGCTGGCCACAGCCTTGCTCGAGCATCAGTTCGCCGAGTCGGCCGATGAGTCCCAGCTCTTCGGCCAGGGGGATGAACTCGTCCGGCGCCACCATGCCAAGAGTCGGGTGAGGCCATCGGCAGAGCAGTTCGGCGCCATGCAGCTTGTCTTGCCGGGCGCAGATAATGGGTTGGTAGACGGCAATGAGTTCGGCCGAGCGGATAGCCTTGGGCAAGTCGGCACTGAGCTGTTTGCGGCGCTGCAACTGCTGGTAGAGCTCGGGATCGAACAGGGTGCAGTGTTGCTGCAGGCGTTTGCCTTCGGCCAGGGCTGCTTCGGCATGGCCCAGCAGACGCTCGGCGTCATTGGCTCGCCCCTGGGCGATACCGAGGAAGCTGGTGATCTGGATGCGATGCTCTTCGACCTGATAGGGGGCCATCAGCTCCCCTTGCAGGCGCTGGCTCCATTCGGCCAGGGGTTGATTCAGCTCGGGCAATAACAGGGCGAAATCATTGGCGGCGACCCGGCACAACAGGGCGTTGGCTGGCGTGAGGCGCTGCAAGCGCTGAGCGACCTGGCTGAGCAGGCGATCGGCGATGCGGATGCCGAATCTGTCGTTGATCTCGCGAAAATGCTGCAGATCGATGAGCAGCAGGCTGGCCTGGCGTCCGCCGAGATGGCGGCTGGTCTGCAGGAAATGGGAGAGCTTGAGCAGCCCGGTGAGGCTGTCGTAATGCTGCTCCTGCTGCAACTGGGCCTGAGTGGTGCGCAGCCCGGTGATGTCGCGACTCAGGGTGAGAATCCCGAGGGAGAGGCCGTTGTCGTCTGGCACCTCGACTCTGATGATCTCCAGATGGCGACCCTGCCCCTTGGCATCGAGCAGGCAGTATTCACCGCGGCCCATGGGCATCTGGGGGGGCAGGTGTTGACGGACGTTCTGGCCCAGCACTTCGCTTGCCTGCAACCCCATGAAATCGAGGAAGGCCTGGTTGCAGTCGAGCACCCGACCATCGTGATCCTCGAACCGGATAGGATCCGGTATGGCGTCGAGCAGGCGGCGCTGCAACAGCTGCTGCTGCTTGAAGGTCTGCTCCAGCTCCTTGTGCTGACCAATCTCGCTCACGACGCCAAACAGGGCGAGCGGGGCCCCCTCCTCGTCATAGAGGGGGACTTTATGGGTCTCTATCCAGAACTCGCTGTCGTCACGCAGGCAGAGTTGCTGCTGGTGCAACAGAGGTTCGCCGCGGGTCAGGATCTGGTTATCCTCTTCCCGAAACACGTCTCCCCAGGGGAGCTGGGCGTCCGTTTTTCCGAGGAGATCGCCCGGATGAGTGGCACCGGCGTGCTCGGCAAAATGACGATTGACCAGCAGGTAGCGGCCATCGGCACCCCGGCAGAAAATGCTGATGGGGAGTTGATCTATGATGGCTTGCAACTGATCTGGGGTGAACAAGGTGTGAAGGTGGGCTCAAAGGGCAAGTTTCGAGCAAATCTATGATAGGACACCCTTTTTGTAAAGCCCGCACGGGCCTTGATCATTTCTTTATTGTCCTGCTGACAGCCGTTGACGCTGGCGCCATAATAGCCGCCGGTTGGCCTATGGCCTCATGATGAGACGAGAAGAGACAGATGAAAAAGATAATGGGGAGCGCCCTGGCGCTGCTGCTGGCAGGCTGTGCAGCGGACAACAATGGTGGTGAGCAGTACCGTTACAATCCGCCGATCGCCAAGGCGACCAACAACACCCAGGAGATGCAGATCCCGGTCGATCTGGTCTGGGCTCGCGCCGAGAAGTGGTTTGCCGATCATGGCCTCAAGATAGAGACCAGCCAGCGCGCCACCGGCCTGATGACGGCCAATGTCGAGAATGCGGCCGACGGCCTGGAGTGGCTCGATTGCGGCACCATGGGATCCAAAGTTGCACTGGGTAACCCCAACTTGCAGATCAACCTGATCGTCACCCAGAGCGGCACCAACAGCGTGGCCACCGTCAACGTCAAGGGCAATACCGAGCTCTTCTTCGTCGAAGGCTCTGGTGAGCGGGTTGCCGCTCCCTCCATTACCCCGGTCTGCGTCTCGCGCGGTACCCTGGAGCAGGGTCTGTTCGCCACCCTGGGCAATTAATTGCTCGCAGGGTGACTCACTTAAGAGTGGCGAAGGTCTGAGTGACCAGGCCTCTTGAGTGGTTTTATTGCCCCAGCCGGGCAATAAAACGTCCAGCAATAA
>NZ_AQGQ01000217.1 GCF_000388115.1 Aeromonas molluscorum 848 | reverse complement strand
ATTGTACTAACTCATCACACTTGAATGGTGGAGGGAGAAGGATTCGAACCTTCGAAGGCAGAGCCGTCAGATTTACAGTCTGATCCCTTTGGCCACTCGGGAACCCCTCCTCAAGTGCGAGGCGCATACTAACAGATCCCACGGCTTTGTGAACCCCAAATTTGCAATCAATGTAGAAAAATATGCGAGTCGCTCATTTTTTGACATTGACCGTTCAAAATTCAATCTTTTCATAGGGTTCAGAACAAAAATAAGACAGCTAACCGAGCCGGAAAGCTGGTTTGTCGCCCTGTCATCATAGGTGGTGCCGCTATGCTGCCAGTGTTTTATGCTGGATTGCCGCCTTTGTTCTGTAAATGTGATGGCGGATTTGTTTGGGTGTGGACTTTGCTGCTGCCTGATCTTAATCTCGCCATGTTATCTAACTGTTAACATGGAATGTGATCCTATGCAGCCTCTCGATGTTGCCGTTCTGCGCGGCCAGTTTCCTGCCCTCAATCAATTGATTGATGGAAAATCCCCACTCTTCTTCGACGGCCCGGGGGGCGCCCAGGTCCCCCAGAGCGTCTTGGGGGCAATGACGGATTATCTGGGCCGTTTCAATGCGAATCTGGGCGGCCCCTTCTTTTCTGGCCGGGAGACGGAGCAGCAGGCGCTGCGTGCTCGTCAGGTTGCGGCCACCTTGCTCGGTGCCGAGCACTGGCAGGAGATTGTATTTGGTGCCAATTTCACCAGCCTCACCTTCGCTTTCAGCCGTGCCTTGGCGCGGGAATGGCAGGCGGGGGATGAGATAGTCGTCAGCGCGCTGGATCACTACTCCAATGTATCCAGCTGGCAACAGGCGGCGGCGGATCGCGGCGCCATCGTCCATCAGGTGCGGGTCGATGCCGCCAGCGGTGGTCTCGACATGGAGCATTTGCTCAGCTTGCTTGGCCCGCGCACCCGGCTGGTGGCAGTGACAGCCGCTTCCAATACCACGGGCACCCTGGTGGACATTCCCGCCATCGCCGATGCGGTGCATGGCGTCGGTGCCCTGCTCTATGTGGATGCAGTTCACTTTGCCCCTCATGAGCGCATCGATGTGCAGGCCTGGGATTGCGACTTCCTGGGCTGCTCAGCCTACAAGTTCTTCGGTCCGCACCTGGGGATCCTCTATGGCAAACTGGCGCATCTGGAACGGCTGACCCCCTACAAGGTGGAGCCAGCCAAGAACGTCTCTCCCTACAAGTGGGAGACGGGCACCCAGAGCTGGGAGGCCCTGGCCGGGTTGGAGGCGACCATCGCCTATCTGGCCTCTCTCTCTGGTCTTGCGGCAGACGAGGCTTCCCTGGAGGAGCGGCTCGATATCGGTTTCGCCCGCAGTCATGCCCATGAGCAGCTGCTGAGCGCGCATCTGCTGGCCAAGCTGGCGGAGCGTCCTTGGCTCACCCTGCATGGCATCCGGGGCACGGCGGGGCGAACGCCCACCTTCGCCCTCACCTCGCTGCGGCACACCCCGGCCCAGATGGCGGTCTACCTTGGGGAGCATCAAGTATGCAGTTGGGCGGGTCACTTCTATGCCCTGGGATTGATTGCGGCTCTTGGGGTCGGTGAAGGAGGGGTACTGCGCATCGGCTGCATGCACTACAACACCCATACCGAGATAGACAGGTTGTTCAGTCTGCTCGATGCCATGCCGACGGGCTAGCACGACCATAATCGATGCCACCTCATCAGACCCCGCTGCCGGTTTACCGCAGCGGGGTCTCTCATTTGGCAATGATGTGGTGGATCTGATCGAGGGGGACTATGTGGCGGGCGGCACCGAGCTTGATCGCCTCCTTGGGCATGCCAAATACCACGCAGGAGGCTTCATCCTGGGCATAGGTAATAGCACCCGCCTCCTGCATCTCCTTGAGACCACGGGCACCATCATCCCCCATGCCGGTCATGATGATACCGGTGGCATTCTTGCCCGCGTATTTGGCAACGGAGCGAAACAGCACATCGACCGAAGGGCGATGACGGTTGATCAGCGGGCCATCCATGACGTCCACATGGTAGTAGGCCCCGCTGCGCTTGAGCAGCATGTGCTTGCCACCCGGTGCTATCAGGGCCAGACCCGGGATCACCCTGTCATTGTGTCTGGCCTCACGCACTTCTATCTGGCACAGGCCGTTGAGCCGTTCGGCGAAGGAGGCTGTGAATTTCTCCGGCATGTGCTGAACGATGACGATGCCTGGACTGACCCTGGGCAAGGCGGTGAGGACCAGCTCAAGGGCCTGAGTGCCGCCGGTGGAGGTGCCGATGGCGACAATCCGCTCCGTCGTCTGGGCCATGGCCTGACCGCTGGCGGGCAGCCAGGCATCGACGCTGATCTTGGCGGGCACGGCCAGTGGTGCCTTGCACAGCTGTTTGACATTGGCCATGGCCGCGCCCCGTACCGCCATGGCGAGGTCGTGGGCGGATTCTTGCAGAAAGTCTTTGAGGCCTATGGTTGGCTTGGTAATGATGTCGACCGCACCGGCCGCCATGGCCTGCAAGGTGGTCTCGGCGCCCCGCGCGGTGAGGGAGGAGCAGATAACGACCGGGGTCGGCCGCTCGCTCATTATCTTCTGCAAAAAGGTGATGCCGTCCATGCGCGGCATCTCCACATCGAGCACTATCACATCAGGCCAGGCTCGTTTGAGCTTCTCCATGGCAAACAGGGGATCCGAGGCGGTAGCGATGACACTGATGTCCGGTTCACGTTCCAGCACGCTCTGCAATACCTGCCTGACCACGGCGGAATCATCGACCAGCATGACGGTGATCTGCTTCATCTATCTCTCCTCGTTCGCATAACGCGGCCGCTAGCGGGGCGGCTTCCGCAGGCTCAGCACTGTTGTGGCCCTATTGGCCGGTGCGGCGGTGCTCATCGACTTGGCCCGGTTCCAGTATCAGCGGGCTGTGTCTGACCCAGACATGACCGGTATTGAGGTCGAAGACAAGCGCTCTGTGGCCTGTGCCGCCCAGGTCGTGGGCACTCACATCCAGGCCTTGAGCCCTGACCAGAGCCCAGGCTGCCGCCACATTCTGACTGGCGATATCCTGGGTATGACGTTCCCCCAGCTGGGGGAACATGTTGCCGCCGCCAAACAGCTTGACCACATATTCCCGCGGGGCCGCCCCCGCTTTGGCAACCCCTTGCAGCAAGATGGCCAGAGCCTCATCCGCATACTTTCCATTGAGCGAGTCAGGCAGCTGCACTGCCATCTGCCGCTCGCGATGACGTCGACTCGGCAGCATGAAGTGGCACATGCCGCCCCAGTGGTGGCGTGGGTGCCAGAGGGTCAGGCTGACGCAGGAGCCGAGCTGGGTGCGCATCACCATGGCCTCCTGGCTAAACAGAGCCTCGCCGGGTTGCAATAGGACCTCTCTCATGGGATTCAGGCTTTGCGATAGATAGAAGGGGAGAGCAGCTGCAGACCAGTCTGGAGGCCATGCAGACTCTCGGCGTGACTGATGATGAGATAGCCTCCCTGGCGCAACAGGGGAAGCAGGCGGGCGAGTACTTGCTCTTTGGTCTCCCGGTTGAAGTAGATCATCACGTTACGGATGAAGATAAGGTCGAACAGGCCGAGATCCGGCAGCGGCTTGTTAAGATTGATTTGGCTAAAATGCACTCGCTCCTTGATCTTGCGGTCGATGAGAAAAGTCCCCTCTTGCTGACCTATGCCCTTGAGGCAGTACTTCATCAGGTAGGCGGTCGGTATGTTATGGGAACGCTCTATGGCATAGAGGCCTGCCTTGGCCTGGGTCAGTACCCGGGAGCTGATATCAGAGGCGATGATCTCCCAAGGGGCTGCGGCGCGGTGCTCTGCCAGGATCATGGCGAGGCTGTAAGCCTCTTCACCGGAGGAGCTGGCCGCACTCCAGATCCGCAGCGCACGCTCGCGCGGGAAGTTGGGTACTATCTGCTGGCTCAGGAACTCGAAATGTTTGGGTTCGCGAAAGAAGTAGGTCTCATTGGTGGTCAGCAAGTCCAGGGCCAGTTGCAGCTCCAGCTTGGCAGAGTCGTGCATGATAAGGTGAAAGTAATCCCCAAAACTTGGCAGCTGGTAATGGGAAAGCCGTTTGGCCAGCCGACTGCTGACCAGCGTCTTCTTGGCAGGGGAGAGATCGATGCCGGCGGCCTGATGCAGCCAGCGCTGAAATTGACTGAATTCCTGATCGCTCAGGGTGGCATGTTCCAACAAGCGTGCTTTC
Source organism: Aeromonas molluscorum 848 (assembly GCF_000388115.1). Lineage (GTDB taxonomy): Bacteria > Pseudomonadota > Gammaproteobacteria > Enterobacterales > Aeromonadaceae > Aeromonas > Aeromonas molluscorum. The sequence goes on along the minus strand of NZ_AQGQ01000217.1, from coordinate 1,390 downwards.
CTTGTGTGGTGTATCCGGTAGCCGGCCGGGGCGAACGGGAAGCCTTGGCTCCCCGCCCTCTTGGCTCAACTGCGCATCAGAAGCGCACAAAATCTCCCTCGCTCTGGCCTTTGCCGTGAGCGGCAAAGATATCTTGGGGCGATCCCTCTTGATTGAGGAAGCGGCCACGGCCGTTGCCTTTGTGGGGCGCGACCTTGAGTTCGGCCATCGTCTTGTGCTGTGCCAAGGTGAAGAAGCCCATGGATTGTTGCAGCTGTTCGGCCTGGCCGCTCATCTCCTCCGCGGTGGCGGCCAGCTCTTCACTACTGGAGGCATTCTGCTGGGTCACCTGGCTGAGCTGGCTCATGGCTTTGTTGATCTGGCTGACCCCGGTGGATTGTTCTGCCGAGGCGGCACTGATCTCCTGCACCAGATCCGAGGTTCGGTTGATGGAGGGCACTATCTGATCGAGCAATTCACCCGCTCGCTCTGCCATGTCGACGCTGCTGGAGGCCAGCTCGCCAATCTCCTGAGCCGCGACTTGGCTGCGTTCGGCCAGTTTGCGTACCTCGGCCGCCACCACGGCAAATCCCTTGCCATGATCGCCAGCACGGGCTGCCTCTATGGCCGCGTTGAGTGCCAGCAGGTTCGTCTGGTAGGCGATGTCATCTATGATGCTGATGCGTTTGGCTATCTGCTTCATGGCATCCACCGTCTGCTTGACCGCACCGCCTCCTTCTATCGCCTCCTTGGCTGCCTTGCTTGCCATGCCGTCCGTGACCTGGGCGTTCTCGGTATTCTGGTTGATGCTGGCGCTCATCTGCTCGATGGAGGCGCTGGTCTCCTCCATGCTCGAGGCCTGTTCACTGCTCGACTGGCTGATGCTCTGGGCGGTGGCACTGACCTGCTCTGAGGCACTGGATAGATTGTCCGAGGCGCTGCGCACCTCTGTGACTATGGTGGTGAGGGCCGTGATGGTCTGATTCAGGGCATCCTTGGTGGTGCCAAAGACCCCGGGATAGTTTGCCTCTACCTTTTGGGTCAGATCCCCTTCGGCCAGGGCCTGAACCACCCGGATCACGTCCTTGAGACTGGTGTCTATCACCTCGGCAATCTTGTTGATGCCCTCGCCCAGATTCTTGAAGAAGCCAGCCTTGTCACCGAGGGCCATGCGTTTGCTCAGCTCGCCATCTATCACGGCTTGCACGATTTCGGATACCTCCCGTTCGACCGCGACCTCCTTGGTGCGATCGTCCCACTCAACCACGGAACCGAGCCGCTCGCCCGCATCGCTGAATACTGGGTTGGCGACCAGAGAGAAGGTGCGCCCGCCGAGCTGGATCTGGGTGCGAGTAGGTACTGGCCAACTTGGCCAGCATGCCGCGCTGGTGGCTGGGGTTCTTGTGGAAGG
>NZ_AQGQ01000216.1 GCF_000388115.1 Aeromonas molluscorum 848 | reverse complement strand
TCTGCTGGCAGATGGAGCGACTCGGCGGGCAATTCGTCCGTTGGGTCGCCCTGTTGTCGATGAGTGCCTGTCTGCTGATCTCGGGCGCCATCTGGCTCGGTGGTGACTTCTCCATGCTAACTCAGGGGACGCCCGTCTGGGTTGCCGAGTTGCAGCTGCCCTGGATCCCCCGCTTTGGCATCTCCCTGCACCTGGCGGTGGATGGTCTGTCGCTTTTGATGGTGATGCTCACCAGCTTTATCGGCGTGCTGGCCATCCTCTGTTCCTGGAAGGAAATCGTGCAGCGCATCGGCTTCTTTCACCTGAATCTGCTCTGGATCCTCGGGGGGGGTGCTCGGCGTCTTCATGGCGGTGGACCTGTTCCTCTTCTTCTTCTTCTGGGAGATGATGCTGGTTCCCATGTACTTCCTGATCGCGCTCTGGGGCCACTCAGGGGTCAATGGCAAGTCCCGGATCAACGCGGCCACCAAGTTCTTCATCTACACCCAGGCAAGCGGCCTCATCATGCTGGTGGCCATCCTCGGGCTGGTGCTGACCCACCACGCCAGCACCGGCGTCTTCACCTTCAACTACCTCGACCTGCTCAACACCCCGATGAGCAAGGGCGTGCAGTGGCTGCTGATGCTGGGCTTCTTCATCGCCTTCGCGGTCAAGATGCCGCTGGTACCGCTCCATGGCTGGTTGCCGGACGCCCACAGCCAGGCACCGACCGCGGGTTCTGTGGACTTGGCGGGCATCCTGCTCAAAACCGCCGCCTACGGCCTGCTGCGCTTCACCCTGCCGCTGTTCCCGGAGGCCTCCGCCGAGTTCGCCCCCTACGCCATGCTCCTTGGCCTCTTCGGCATCGTCTACGGCGCCCTGCTGGCGTTCGCCCAGACCGACATCAAGCGTCTGGTGGCCTACACCAGCATCTCCCACATGGGCTTCGTGATGATCGCCATCTATTCGGGCAGCGAGCTGGCCCTGCAAGGGGCAGTGGTGCAGATGATCGCCCACGGCCTCTCCGCCGCCGGTCTCTTCATCCTGTGCGGTCAGCTCTACGAGCGGCTGCACACCCGGGACCTGCGCCTGATGGGCGGCCTCTGGGGTCGGCTGCGCTACCTGCCCGGCGTCATGCTGTTCTTCTCGGTGGCCTCCCTTGGCATGCCGGGTACCGGCAACTTCGTCGGCGAGTTCCTGATCCTCATCGGCAGCTTCCAGGTGGCCCCCATCATCACCATCATCGCCACCTTCGGCCTGGTGCTGGCCTCGGTCTACTCCCTCATCATGCTGCAGCGCGCCTGCTTCGGTGCTCCCAAGGACGAGAGCGTCCTCAAGGGCCTGGACAGACGGGAGCTGGCCATGATGCTGACCATCGCCGGTCTGCTGGTGCTGCTCGGTCTCTACCCGCAACCCGTGCTCGACACCGCCAGCAGCAGCCTGCTGAACGTGTTGCATTGGTATGTGCAGTCCGACACTGGAGTCGCCCAATGATGGCCTCGACACCTCAACCGGCCCTCTTCTCTGCCTTGCTCATGATGGGAGCCGCGTAATGATCGCCGCTGTTTTTCAACGACTGGCCCTGTTGCCTCCCTTGTCCACGACAGGAGCACTGTTATGACCTTCACCGCTTCCCAGCTGCTCGCCCTGCTGCCCCTGTTGCTGACCACCGGGGCCATGGTCGCCCTGATGCTCGCCATCGCCTGGAAGCGCTGCGATGACACCGCCTTCGTGGTGACCATCACGGGTCTGAACCTGGCCCTCTTCTCCCTGCCCATCGTCATGGCTCAGGGGGATCAGGGGGTCACTCCCCTGCTGCAAGTGGACAGCTATGCGGTCTTCTACATGGGGCTGGTGCTCATCGGCGCCCTGGCGACCTGTACCTTCGGTCGCTCCTGGCTCAAGGGCTACCCGGACAACCGGGAAGAGTTCTACCTGCTGCTCTTGATCGCCACCGCCGGTGGCCTGGTGCTGGCGGGTTCCCGCCATCTCGCGTCGCTGTTTATCGGGATCGAGATGCTGACCCTGCCCATGTTCGGCCTGGTCGGCTACGCCTATCGCGAGCGCCACTCCCTGGAGGCGAGCATCAAGTACATGGTGCTCTCCGCCGCCGCCACCGCCTTCCTGCTGTTCGGCATGGCGCTGCTCTATGCCCAGGCGGGCAGCCTGAGTTTCAATGATCTCGGGCAGACGCTCGCCACCAGCCCAGCTCACCAGCCGCTATTGATGGGCGGCCTGGGAATGATGCTGGTCGGCTTCGCGTTCAAGTTGTCGCTCGCCCCCTTCCACCTCTGGACCCCGGATGTCTATGAAGGCGCACCGGCCCCGGTGGCGACCTTCCTTGCCACCGTCAGCAAGATTGCCGTGTTCTGCGTCTTGCTGCGCTTCTACCTGGCGGTGCCGGCCACCTCGGATCCCATGATCCACTGGCTGCTGGCGGCCATGGCGGTGCTCTCCATCGTGGTAGGAAACCTGTTGGCGCTGATCCAGACCAACATCAAGCGGATGATGGGTTACTCCTCCATCGCCCACTTCGGCTACCTGCTGGCGGTGGTGGTCGCAAGCCGCCTCGGCCAGATCCCGGTGGAGGCCGCCGGCGTCTACCTGCTGATGTATCTGTTCACCAGCCTGGGGGCGTTTGGGGTCATCAGCATGATGTCCAGCCCCTATCGCGGCAAGGATGCGGACTCCCTGCACAGCTATCGGGGCCTGTTCTGGCATCGCCCCTACCTGACCGCCGTCATGACGGTGATGATGCTCTCCCTCGCGGGTATCCCCATGACCCTGGGCTTTATCGGCAAGTTCTATCTCATCGGGGTGACGGTCGATGCCCAGCTGTGGTGGCTCTGTGGCGCCATCGTGCTTGGCAGCGCCCTGGGGCTCTACTACTACTTGCGCGTCATGGTCACCCTCTACCTGCGCGAACCCGGCATGCCTGTGCGCGATGCCAAGGCCGACTGGGCCTTCTCTTCCGGGGGGCTGGTGGTGCTGCTCTCCGCCATCATCGTCTTGGCCATGGGCATCTACCCCCAACCCGTCATCAGCCTGGTGCAGGGCTTCGAGAAGCTGGTGCTGCACTAGCACCCTCCGAGCGAGCATAAAAAACCGGCCATCATGGCCGGTTTTTGACTGGGTGCTGCGCACTTGGCCGGGATTAACCCAGACGCACGCGAGCGTTTCTGAACATCCGCATCCAGGCGCCATCCTCACCCCAGTTGTCCGGGTGCCAGGAGTTCGCCACGGTGCGGAACACCCGCTCAGGGTGCGGCATCATGATAGTTGCGCGACCGTCAGTCGTGGTCACGGCGCTGATGCCATCTGGCGAGCCGTTCGGATTGGCCGGATACTGTTCGGTGACAATGCCCCGGTTATCCACGAAACGCAGCCCCACCAGGCCGCTGGCCTGAAGTGCACTCAGATGCGCGGCATCACGCAGCTCCACTCGTCCCTCCCCGTGGGAGACGGCGATGGGCATCACGGAACCGGTCATGCCCGCGAAGAAGGCAGAGGGTGAATCCTGCACTTCCACCAAACTGAAGCGGGCTTCGAAGCGCTCGGAGCGGTTGCGCACGAAGCGCGGCCACAAGTCGGCCCCCGGGATAAGCTCGCGCAGATTGGACATCATCTGGCAACCGTTGCACACGCCGAGGGACAGGGTGTCGGCGCGTTCGAAAAAGCGCTGGAACTGCTCGCGGGCCCCTTCATTGAACAGGATGGACTTGGCCCAGCCTTCACCGGCGCCCAGCACGTCACCGTAGGAGAAACCGCCACAGGCGACCAGAGTCTGGAACTGGTCCAGTTCAATGCGTCCCTCGAGGATGTCGCTCATGTGCACATCGACGGCGGTGAAACCGGCACGGTCGAAGGCGGCGGCCATCTCCACATGGGAGTTGACCCCCTGCTCGCGCAGCACCGCCAGACGGGGAGAAGCCCCGCGGGCGATATAGGGCGCGGCCACATCCTCGGCGGGGTTGAAGCTCAAGCGAGCCTGCAAACCCGGGTCGGTCGCATCCTGACGGGCGGCATGCTCTTGATCGGCACACTCGGGGTTGTCACGCAGGCGCTGCATCTGCCAGCTGGTTTCACCCCAGAGGGTGCGCAGGGCGGTGCGGCTGGCACGATAGACCTCTTGCCCGGCGCGACTGAACCGCAGGCTGTCCTGGTCGTCGACGCTGCCGATGACATGGGCGCAGGCGGCCAGACCGTGACCCGCCAGCAGTGTCATGACGGCTTCTTTGTCGGCTCGGCGCACCTGGATGACAGCGCCCAGCTCTTCGTTGAACAGGGCTGGCAGCAGCTCACCACCGACGCGATCGAGCTGGATGTCGAGGCCGCAGTGACCGGCGAAAGCCATTTCGGTCAAGGTGACGAAGAGACCACCGTCGGATCTGTCGTGGTAGGCCACTATCTTGCGATCGGCCACCAGCGCCTGGATGGCGTTGAAGAAGCCCTTGAGCTGAGTCGGATTGTCAAGATCCGGCGCGCTGTCGCCCAGTTGACGATAGACCTGAGCCAGGGCGGAGGCACCCAGACGCTGTTTGCCGTTGCCAAGGTCAATCAGGATAAGATCGGTTTCGCCCAAGTCGGTACGCAGCTGCGGCGTGACGGTGTTGCGCACATCCTCGACCCGCGCGAAGGCGGTGATGAGCAGGGAGAGCGGCGAGGTGACGCTGCGCTCCTCGCCATCTTGCTGCCAGCGGGTCTTCATGGACATGGAGTCCTTGCCGACCGGAATGGTGATGCCAAGGGCCGGGCAGAGCTCTTCACCCACCGCCTTGACCGCCTCATAGAGGCCAGCGTCTTCGCCAGGGTGACCGGCGGCAGACATCCAGTTGGCAGAGAGTTTGACCCGCTTCAAGGAGCCGATGTGAGCCGGTGCCAGGTTGGTAAGCGCCTCGGCGACCGCCATGCGGGCAGAGGCTGCGTGGGAGAGCAGTGCCACCGGGGTGCGCTCACCCAGGGACATGGCTTCGCCGTGATAGCTGTCATAGGTGGCGGCGGTGACGGCGCAATCGGCCACCGGGATCTGCCAGGGGCCGACCATCTGGTCGCGATTGACCAGACCGGTCACTGTGCGATCGCCAATGGTGATGAGGAAAGATTTCTCCGCGACCGTCGGCAGGCGCAGTACCCGCTCGGCGGCATCAGACAGCGTCACGCCATCCAGCATCAGGGCCTTGCCTTGGGCAGGCAGGCTCTGCACATCGCGGTGCATCTTGGGCGCCTTGCCGAGCAGGACGTCCAGGGGCAGGTCGATGGGCTGGTTGTCGAAGTGGCTGTCGGACAGCGTGAGATGCGGCTCGGCGGTGGCGGTACCTATCACGGCATAAGGGGCGCGCTCGCGCTCGCACAGTGCCTGGAACAGCGCAAGCTTCTCCTGAGGAACCGCCAGTACGTAGCGTTCCTGGGATTCGTTGCACCAGATCTCCAGCGGGCTCATGCCCGGCTCGTCGCTCTGGATGGCACGCAAATCGAAACGACCACCTCGCTCACCGTCATTGACCAATTCGGGCATGGCGTTGGAGAGGCCACCGGCACCCACATCGTGAATGAAGGCGATGGGGTTCTCATCCCCCAGCTGCCAGCAGCGATCGATCACTTCCTGGCAACGACGCTCCATCTCGGGGTTGTCGCGCTGTACCGAGGCAAAGTCCAGATCCTCGGCGGACTGGCCGGAGGCCATGCTCGATG
>NZ_AQGQ01000215.1 GCF_000388115.1 Aeromonas molluscorum 848 | reverse complement strand
TTTACTTGGACTGGGCCAGCGCCTGCTCGAATGAGGCAGCATCATTGGCATGAATGCCTTCTACGCGCTTGTCGATACGCTTGGCAAGGCCGGTCAGCACTTTGCCTGGACCCATTTCGATCTCGAGGGTAACGCCATCGTTGGCCATCCGCTCTACTGTCTCGCTCCAACGTACCGGGCTGAACAGCTGACGCACCAGCGCCTGCTTGATGGCCGCCGGATCCTGTTCACAGGTAACGTCGACATTATTAATGACGGCGATACTTGGAACCTTGATCTCGATCCCATCCAGCGCAGTGGCCAGCTTCTCGGCAGCCGGTTTCATCAAGGCGCAGTGTGAAGGTACAGAAACGGGCAGCGGCAGTGCTCGCTTGGCACCGGACTCTTTCATCAAAATATTGGCGCGTTCAACCGCCTCTTTGTGGCCGGCGATCACTACCTGGCCCGGGGAGTTGAAGTTGACCGGTGAGACCACCTGGCCTTGAGCGGCCAGTTCGCAGTTGGCGGCAATGGCCTCGTTATCCAGACCTATGATGGCCGCCATGGCGCCCGTACCTTCCGGCACGGCCTCCTGCATGGCCAGGCCGCGCAGTTCAACCAGCTTGACCGCATCCTTGAAACCCAAGGCTCCGCTGCACACCAGGGCGGAATACTCCCCCAGGCTGTGACCGGCCATGACGGAGGGGGTCGCCCCACCCTGTTGCTGCCACAGACGCCACAGCGCGACTGACGCCGTCAACAGAGCGGGCTGTGTCTTCCAGGTTTTGCCCAGCTCTTCGACCGGTCCCTGCAGAACCAGCTCGAGCAAGTCATAACCGAGTACCTGACTCGCCTCGGCGAAGGTCTCTTTAATGACGGCATGTTGCTCGGCCAGCTCGGCCAGCATGCCGACGGTCTGGGAGCCTTGTCCCGGGAAAGCGATGGCAAATTGGGTCATCATGAATTCCTTAACGCGAAAACATCAATCGGGCGCGATCCGTTCATAAGCCGGTATCGCGCCCTGCTCTTGCAAGAAAAATTAGAAACGGACCAGCGCCGAACCCCAGGCAAAACCGCCACCAAAGGCTTCGAGCAGTACCAGCTGACCACGTTGAATGCGGCCGTCTCTCACCCCTTCATCGAAGGCGATAGGCACAGAAGCGGCCGAGGTATTACCGTGGCGATCCAGGGTCAGTATGACTTTGTCCAGCCCCATTCCAAGCTTTTTGGCGGTGGCGCTGATGATGCGGAAGTTGGCTTGATGAGGCACCAGCCAGTCCAGCTTGCTGGGCTCAATGTCGTTGGCCGCCAAGGTCTCGGTCACGATCTCGCTCAGGCGAGTGACGGCCACCTTGAAGACATCATTGCCCTTCATGTACATGTAGGCTTCGAGCTCTGCGCCCGTCAGGCCACGGCGGGGGTGCGGCAGCTTGAGCAGATCACCGTAACGGCCATCGGCATGAAGATGGGTGGAGAGAATGCCAGGAGACTCGCTCGCTCCTACCACCACGGCCCCTGCCCCATCCCCAAAGAGGATGATGGTGCCGCGATCTTGCGGATCGCACATGCGCGACAGCACATCGGCGCCCACGACCAGCACATGACGAGCCGCCCCTGACTTGATGAACTGATCGGCGACCGCCAGGGCATAGGTAAAGCCTGCGCAGGCAGCAGCGATGTCAAACGCCGGGATCCCCGGGACGTCCAACAGATTTTGCAGCTCGCACGCGGCGGCCGGGAAGGCGTTTTCGGCACTGGTAGTGGCCAGCACTATCATGTCCAGATCCGCGGCCTGAATGCCTGCGGCTTCCAGTGCGCGCAGCGCTGCTTGATGTGAGAGGGTCGCGACCGTTTCGCCTTCACCCGCGATACGACGCTCATGGATGCCAGTGCGTGCCACGATCCACTCATCACTGGTCTCAACCATCTGCTCAAGATCGGCGTTGGTACGCACTGAACTTGGCAGATAGCTGCCAGTACCCAGAATTTTGCTATGCATAGAGTTCTTATAGATCCCTGTCGGAAAAGACAGATTCAAGGCGATCTGCTATTTGCAATGGAAGTTGATGCTTGGCCTCTTGTGCGGCCAGCAGGATCGCAGTACAGAGGGCGCGACGTTCGGCCCGCCCATGACTTTTTACCACAATGCCGCGCAATCCTAACAGACTTGCGCCGTTATACTGGTCGGGGTTCAGGTAAGAAAAACGCCGTTTGAGCATAAAGCCAGCTATCAAGCCAAGAAAAGAGCGCTTTTTACGTGGATACCCGGCCAATTGCCCCATCATGCGTACCACCCCCTCCGCCGTCTTGAGCGCTACATTGCCCACGAAACCATCGCAGACGATGACGTCCGCCTGGCCGGTGAACAGGCAGTCGCCCTCGATAAAGCCGGTAAAGTTGATGGCCGGACACTGACGCAGCAATTCGGCACTGTGACGAACCAGATCGTTACCTTTGATCTCCTCCTCCCCCACGTTGAGCAGCGCGACACGAGGCGTCGCTATGCCCTCCACCAATTCAGCCACCACGGACCCCATGACCGCAAACTGCAGCAAGGTATCTGCATCGCAGCTCACATTGGCTCCCAGATCCAGCATGACGGTGCGCTTGCCCGCCACGGTTGGCAACGCCTTGATCAGTGCCGGTCTATCCACCCCGGGTAGGGATTTGAGCACACACTTGGCCATGGCCATGAGGGCGCCGGTATTACCGGCACTGACGCAGGCATCGGCGGCGCCACTCTTGACCAGATCCAGCACGACCCGCATGGAAGAATCTTTGAGGGTACGCAACGCCACGATCGGTTTATCGCCCATCCCAACGACTTGGGAGGCATGCACGAAACGAGCGCGAGGATGATTAAGCAGGCCATGTTGGCGTAGGAGCGGAGTAACGCAGGTCTGATTGCCAACCAGGATCAGATTGAGCTGTGGCAGAAGAGACAGTGCCTGCACGGCGGCAGGCACTGTTTCAGAGGGGCCAAAATCTCCCCCCATTATGTCTAGCGCGACATTGAGCGTAGACAAAGGCAATCCTTAAGCGATTACCTTTTTACCGCGGTAGAAACCATCGGCAGTCACGTGGTGACGACGATGAATTTCACCACTGGTCTGATCAACAGTCAGTGCTGCGCTGGTCAATGCATCGTGGGAACGACGCATGCCACGACGGGAACGGGTTTTACGGTTCTGTTGTACGGCCATGGTAGGCTAACTCCTAGATTCACTTACGTTTAAGCTCTTCAAGAACTGCAAAGGGATTTGGCCGCTCATCAGCAGGTTCGATATCACCCCATGTCATGTCCATGTTCCCTCTGGGACAAGCATCCATCGGATGCATGGCGACCTGAGGCAACGAGAGGATAAGTTCATCCTCAAGGATTTTATGAAGATCTATCTCGCCGTTTTCGTCCAACTCAATGGGCTCATAAGCTTCCGGCAGTTCTTCCTCGTTTGTTTTTTCAAACAGCGGAGTGTAGATAAATTCAGCTTCACAAAGGTGTTGAAATGTATCTCCACAACGCTGGCAAACCAGGTCAACCTCGGCATGGGCAGTGCCTTCCATAACGGTCAACTTCTGGACATCTTTGCCAAAGTGCAGTGTTACATTCACATCACTTCGCAAGCCTGCGGTTGATGCTTCCAATCTGGGCATCTGCGACTTTTCCACTATTCCGACATAGTCGAGTAGCTTCAAGGCATTACGGACTGGATCAACCTTAACGGGCAACTTCACCTTTTGCATAGGGCGCGAATATTATAGGTCCAACAAGGGATAGTCAAAGGAAAAAGTCCTTACCACCGATGATTTTAACGACAGAAGTCCTTAACATGGCAGAACTCATCCCCACCGGCTGCGGATTATGACACAAAAGCTGATACTCGCCTCTACTTCTCGCTATCGGCAGGCCCTGCTCGCCAAGCTAGGCCTCCCTTTCGACTGCCAGGCCCCCGAGGTCGATGAGACTCCTCTCCCCGGGGAATCGGCCAGGCAACTGGTGCTGCGCCTGGCCATCGCTAAGGCCCGGACAGTTGCCAATCAACATGATCAGGGTCTGATCATAGGTTCGGATCAAGTGTGCGTCTGCCAGAATGAGATCCTCGGTAAGCCCGGCACAGTCGAGCGTGCCGTGGCGCAACTGCTGGCAGCCCAGGGTCAAAGCGTGACCTTCTATACGGGCCTGGCGGTAGTCGATGCGGCCACCGGCCAGTGCCACAGCCTAGTTGAACCCTTCACCGTGCATTTTCGCTCTCTGGATGAGGCGGCAATCCGCCGTTACGTCGAGGCTGAACAGCCACTGGATTGCGCCGGAAGCTTCAAGTGTGAAGGGCTCGGCATAGTGCTGTTCAAGGCGTTAGAGGGACGCGATCCCAATTCGCTGATCGGCTTGCCGTTGATCGGTCTGGTTGAGATGCTGGCCTGCCATGGTCACTCTCTTCCCTGATCCATCATCACGGCAGCCCTGATCAGGTATTTTCAGTTGCTTGATCACCGAGACATCCCAACCTTGATCATGTCGACCGACATTGACCCAAACTGCGTTATCAGCAGAGACAAGGCGGTGTAAATGACAAAAGAGCGCCAAAGCGCTCTCTTGTCAGGTGTTATTACAGACGCATCACCCTTGCGTGAAACATCACGGGATAAACCTAATCGAAGGCCCCGCGCAGCTGCGCCATGGTGTCGGCCATCAGTACTGGCTCGAACTCGGCCAGACGTGCCTTGTCATGGACACCCCAGGTCACTCCGATACTCGCCATACCAAGCGCCTTTGCCATGCCGAGATCGTGGATCGAGTCCCCTATCATCACCGCCTCGTTGACGGGCACCTTGAGCTCATCGAGCAACTGCCTGAGCATCAGGGGATCGGGTTTGGAGTTCGCCTCGTCTGCGCCGCGACTGGCAGCAAACAAGGGTCTCAATCCTGTCTCGTCCAGCACTCTGTCCAGACCTCGCCGTGACTTGCCTGTGGCCACCGCCAGCAATACGCCACGCCCATGCCAGTCATGGAGCAATTCGGTGACGCCATCAAACAAGGGGCTGGGGGTATTATCATGGAGGTAATGGTACCGATAACGATCAACCAGGCGATCGCAGGATTCACTCCCCTCCTCCAGCCCAAACAGCCCCGCCAGCCCAACGCCCAGACTCAAGCCAATGATCTGCTGAGTTTGCTGCTGCGTCGGCATCGGCAGGCCGCAGTCGCTGGCAGCCAGCTCGACGCAGGTGACGATACGCCCGATGGAGTCCATCAGGGTGCCATCCCAGTCAAAGATTGCGAGCCGGATAGCCATCAGCGTGCCAGCTTGTTGAGGAAGCTGTCGAGCTCAGGCGCCAGCGGCGCCTCGATCAATACCTCACGGCCATCGACCGGATGGGTAAAGGTGAGCTTCCAGGCATGCAAGAACAGACGTTTTAGCCCTTGGCTGCGCATTTTCTCGTCAAAGGCCGCTTCACCATATTTGTCATCGCACGCGATGGGGTGGCCCGCATGCTGGGTATGCACCCGGATCTGGTGAGTTCGGCCGGTGATCGGGCTGCACTCGATCAGAGTTGCCTCGGCAAATTGGCGCGCGATCCTAAAGCGTGTCTCCGATGGCTTGCCATCGGCCGTGACTCGCACTACCCGTTCGCCAGATTGCAGGTCGTTTTTGCGCAGCGGCGCATTGACCACCTTGACATGAGACTGCCATTTGCCACGCACCAGTG
>NZ_AQGQ01000214.1 GCF_000388115.1 Aeromonas molluscorum 848 | reverse complement strand
GTCGTCACCGGCTTCTTTCTGGTTCACCTGATCCTGGAAGCGCTTGGCCTGATCTTCTGCATCGTTGAGCTCGGAGAAGCCGTTGGCCAGCTCGCGGCCACCGATGAAGAACTCGAAGCGATCGGTCACGTCCGGGTTGTTGTCGTTGCGGCGCGCCAGCGGCGAGACAGCTGCCGGGTACTCGGTTATGAAGGTCGGTTGCAGCAGCATGTGCTCGACCGTCTCTTCGAAGATGGCGGTGATCACATGGCCCAGCTCCCAGCCTTTCATCAGATCGATGTGCAGACGCTGGGCAACGGCCTTGGCGCTCTCCAGGGTAGCCAGATCTTCCAGAGTCACGCCCTCGGCGTACTTCAGGATGGAGTCGACCATGGTGAGGCGCTGGAACGGCTGACCGAAATCGATGGTCAGGCCCTCTTCGCCCTCTTTGGCGTAACGGATCTTGGTGTCACCCAGAATGTCTTGCGCCAGGGTGCGCAGCAGCTCTTCGGTCAGGTCCATCAGATCGATGTAATCGGCATAGGCCATGTAGAACTCGATCATGGTGAACTCGGGGTTGTGACGCACCGAGATGCCTTCGTTACGGAAGTTGCGGTTGATCTCGTACACTCGCTCGAAGCCACCCACTACCAGACGCTTCAGATAAAGCTCCGGTGCGATACGCAGGTACATGTCGATGTCCAGCGCGTTGTGGTGAGTGACGAACGGACGCGCGGATGCGCCACCGGGGATCACCTGCATCATGGGCGTTTCCACTTCCATGAAGCGCTTCTCGTTGAAGAACTTGCGGATGCCTGAGACGACCTGGGTGCGGATCATGAAGGTCTTGCGGGACTCTTCGTTGGCGATCAGATCCAGATAACGCTGGCGGCAGCGCGCCTCCTGATCGGTCAGACCCTTGTGCTTCTCGGGCAGCGGACGCAGCGCCTTGGTCAGCAGACGAATGGTGGAGACATGAACCGACAGCTCGCCAGTCTGGGTCTTGAACAGAGTCCCTTCCACGCCGACGATGTCGCCCAGATCCCACTTCTTGAACTGTTCGTTGTAGAAGCCTTCCGGCAGATCATCACGGGTCACGTAGATCTGGATCTTGCCAGCCATGTCCTGCAGGGTGGCGAAGGACGCCTTGCCCATGATGCGGCGGGTCATGATGCGGCCAGCGATCGACACCCGTTTACCCAGGGCGGTCAGCTCATCGCTGCTCTTGTCGTCGAATTCGGCATGCAGATCGCCGGAGAGGCTGTCACGACGAAAATCGTTGGGGAAGGGGTTGCCCTGGGCGCGCAGGGCGGCCAGCTTGGAGCGACGCTCCGTCATCTCGTTGTTCAGTTCGAGGCTGTGGTCGACTGCCGGAGTAGTGGTTTGTTCAGACATGGTGATTCCTGCTGCGTGTTACAGACCTGATTTCAGGCTGGCTTCGATAAACTTGTCCAGGTCGCCGTCGAGCACCGCTTGGGTGTTACGGGTTTCGACGCCGGTGCGCAGATCCTTGATACGGGCATCATCGAGCACGTAAGAGCGGATCTGGCTGCCCCAGCCGATGTCGGACTTGGTCTCTTCCAGGGCTTGTTTCTCGGCATTCTGCTTCTGAATTTCCAGCTCGTAGAGCTTGGCTTTCAGCTGCTTCATGCACTGATCTTTGTTCTTGTGCTGGGAACGGTCGTTCTGGCACTGCACCACCACCCCGGTCGGGATGTGGGTGATCCGCACCGCAGACTCGGTCCGGTTGACGTGCTGACCACCGGCACCGGAGGCGCGATAGACGTCGATGCGAAGATCCGCCGGGTTGATGTCGATTTCGATGTCGTCATCGATCTCGGGGTAGACGAACACGGAACAGAAGGAGGTGTGGCGACGGCCACCGGAATCGAACGGGGACTTGCGAACCAGACGGTGAACGCCGGTTTCGGTGCGCAGCCAGCCGAAGGCATACTCGCCGGTGAATTTGACGGTGGCGGATTTGATGCCGGCCACGTCGCCGTCAGAGAGCTCGATCAACTCCGGCTTGTAGCCGTGGGCATCGCCCCAGCGCAAGTACATGCGCAGTACCATGTTGGCCCAATCCTGAGCCTCTGTACCGCCCGAGCCTGACTGGATGTCGATGTAGCAGTCGGAGCCGTCGTGCTGACCGGAGAACATGCGGCGGAATTCGAGATCCACCAGCTTGCCTTCCAGCACATCGGCTTCGGCCACGGCTTCGTTGAAGGTCTCTTCATCTTCTCCTTCGACGGCCAGGCTGACCAGCATCTCTACGTCCTCGGCGCCCTGGGTCAGGGTATCTATGGTGCCGACCACATTTTCGAGCGACACGCGCTCTTTGCCCAGCGCCTGTGCGCGCTCCGGCTCATTCCAGACGTCCGGCTGTTCCAGCTCGGCGTTGACCTCTTCTAGACGCTCTTTCTTGGCGTCATAGTCAAAGGTACCCCCTAAGAAGCTCGGTCCTTTCAGACAGCTCCTTAAGCTTGTTTAATACAGGATTGACTTCAAACATCGTGAAAACTCTCGGGGTCGATGTGATTTAAAAACGGGATATTCTAGCCAATTGTGGAAGGAATAAACAGGGTTGCCCGCCCCTTGTGGGACTTGACGGGGTAATTAGTGGCGACTTTTTGCCCATGTGGGTGAAAATTTTGCCGACAGGGGCAGATTGAGGTTCAGATTTTCCTCGGCCCGCCGCTATTAACGTCTGCAAGACAAAGTTGTCGACAGCATGACCGGGCACTCTCTCTTCCTGACATAAGAAGCACACATGATGAAAAACCTCTCACTCAAGCAGAAGATACTGTTATCTGTGGTGATCGCTCTCTCCTTGGTGATCCTGCTGCTCTCCTGGCAGAGCTATACCAGCCAGAAAAACCTGTTGCTTCAGAGCAGTCAGGAACAGGTGCAGCGCTTGGGTAACCAGCAAGCACAGAGTGTCAGCGACTGGCTGAGTGCCCGCCGCGACGTGATCCAGGCGCTGGGCAACAAGGCGAGCGCCGAGCCCCTCAATGCCCTGCAGCAGGCTCAGGTCTCCGGCCGCTTCCAGCTCACCTATTTTGGTGAAGGCAGCGGCAAGATGAATGACTCCGATCCCTCCATCAACCGTGACGGTTATGACCCGCGTTCCCGTGGCTGGTATCAGGAGGCCATGAGCAAGGGCGGCCTCATCGTCACCAAGCCTTATCTGGATGTGGCCTACAACATTCTGGTGGTCACTCTGGCGCAACCCGCCCAGGGTGGCGTCGTGGGGGGGGATCTCTCCATCGCCTCCCTGGTCGACGACATCACCAAGATGAAGCTGCCGGCAGATGGTTTTGCCATCATGATGCACAAGGACGGCACCGTCATCGCCTACAAGGATGCCGCCAAGGCAATGAAGCCGGCCACCGAGATCGACAACGATCTCACCAATGCACTGATCGATCAGAGCAAGGCGAGCCAGAACCTGGTACCCGCCTACTTCGATAACGAAGGGCGTGACAAGTTGCTGCTGGCGGTCGACGTACCTGATACCGATTGGGAGCTGGTGCTGGTACTGGACAAGGCAACCCTGGAAGCACCGCTCTCCTCCTTGCTGATGACCCAGCTTGCCATGGCGCTGGTCGTGCTGGTGGGCAGCATACTCGCCATCTCCTGGCTGGTCAGTCTGCTGCTTGGCCCCTTGGCCAAGGTCTCCCAGGCCCTGGCCCGGATCGCCGACGGTAATGGCGATCTGACCCAGCGCATCAAGATAGATGCCAATGATGAAGTGGGTCAGCTAGCCAACAGCTTCAACCGCTTCGTCGGCAGTCAGCATCAGTTGATCGGCCACATCCGCAACCTGGCCCAGGAGCTGAATGCCGATGCCGAGCGCAGTCTGGTGACCAACCAGGCCGCGGTGGAAGAGCTGCAGCGTCAACAGCAGGAGGTGACCATGGTCGCCACTGCCGTCACCGAGATGGCGAGTGCCACCATGGAGATCGCCGGCAACGCCGAGAACACGGCCGCCGCGGCTCAGCAATCGGCCCAGAGCAGCGAGCAGGGCAAGATGCTGGTCAACAAGACCCGTCAATCCATCAACGGCCTGGCCGACGAGGTGGGGCAGGCAACCGAGGTGATCGGCGAGCTGAGCCGCCATGCCCAGGCCATCTCCGGCATTCTCTCCACCATCCAGGGCATTGCCGAGCAGACCAACCTGCTGGCGCTGAACGCGGCCATCGAAGCGGCCCGCGCCGGTGAACAGGGCCGTGGCTTTGCCGTGGTGGCCGACGAGGTGCGGGTGTTGTCTCGCCGTACCCAGGATTCCACCCAGGAGATCCAGTCCACCATAGAGACGCTGCAAAAGACTACGGCCCGCGCGGTGAGCCTGATGCAAACCAGCCAGGGGCTGGCCGACAACAGCGTACAGGATGCCGATGCCGCCGCCGCAGCGCTTGAGGAGATAACCCAGGCCGTCTCGCTCATCTCGGACATGGCGGGTCAGATTGCCACTGCCGCCGAGGAGCAGACCCAGGTGACCGGCGAAATCACCCAGAACACCACCGCCATCAAGGATGTGAGTGACGAGATCACCGCCGCCGCCATGCGTGATCTGGATCAGGCCCACGGTCTCAAGAGCCGGGCCACGGATCTGAGCAAGCAGGTATCGACCTTTATCCTTTAATGCGCGCCAGAGGTCGGCTCAATGAGCTGGCCCATTTGGCCTGTGCTATGAAAAAGAGCCCATTTGGGCTCTTTTTTTATCTGGATGTCAGGGGCCTTGAGTGCCCTGCCTTGTTGAGTACCAGCTGGCGGCCCGACACCGCGCCTGATAGCTCTGGTGATCAGGCGGAGGAGGGGGGCCGCGTTGCGTATTCCGTCTGGTGCAGGGAAAGCGCCGACGATGACTCGATCAACTGCTGTAAAAACTGGAGCTGGGGCTGAGGACGGGCATAGAGGTAACCCTGCTGGAAGTGCACCTGGCGCCGGCTCAGATAATCGGCCTGCTCCTGGGTCTCGACCCCTTCTGCGACCGTATCCAGCCCCAGGCGGGTCGCCAGATTGATGGTGTTGTCGAGAATGTGGCGGGAGAGGGCATCTGTGCCAATCATGTCGACGAAGCTCTTGTCCACCTTGAGCAGGTCTATGTGGAATTTTTGCAGGTAGCGGAGACTGGAGTTGCCTGTACCGAAATCATCCAGCGCTATCTTGACGCCCAGTTCGCGCAGCGCGTCAAACAGCTGCTCGGTGATGCCGGTCGGGACGATGAGCTCGCGCTCGGTCAGCTCCAGTACCAGCACCAGATCAGGCCGTGCAAAGGCGGCCAGGAAGTCGCGGCAATCATCGATCAGGCTGAGATCCTGGCAGTGGCGGGCGCAGATGTTGAAGCCGAAGTGAAAACCGGTGGGCAGTGTGTCGGACGTGGGGAGCGAGGGTGCCGCTGACCTGCTGCATCAGGCTGCGGGTCATGGGCACGATGAGGCCGCTCTCCTCGGCCAGGGGGAATGAAGAGATCCGGCGGATCAACCCCTGACGTCTGTGCTGCCAGCGCATCAGTACCTCGCAGCCGTGATAGGCCTGGTTTCGACTGTCGATGATGGGTTGCAGATAGGGGATGAACTCTTCATTGCCGAGGGCGCGTCTGAGCTCCTGGGTCGGGGTTGAGATATGCCACCACCAGCGGTAGATGCCCAGCCCCGTCATGAGGGCCAGCATGATGCACAGCAGCAGGGCGGGTCTTTGCTGCGACAGCATGTGCCGATGGAGCTGTGCCGGGCTAAA
>NZ_AQGQ01000213.1 GCF_000388115.1 Aeromonas molluscorum 848 | reverse complement strand
ATGCCGATGCCGTCTTTACGAATATCCAGGGAAAAGTTTGTTCGCTCATCATTCCACCTCCAGCACCATGGCCACACCCAACCCACCCGCCGCACAGGCGGTGTTGAGTCCCAATCCACCGCCACGACGGCGCAGCTCATGGAGCGTCTGGGTGATCATGCGCGCTCCGGTCGCGGCGAAGGGGTGACCATAGGCCAATGAGCCCCCCAGCACGTTGAATTTATCCATGTCGATCTCGCCAATGGCGCTGTCGCGGCCCAGCTTGTCCCGGGCAAAATCGCGACTGGCGAACATCTTGACGTTGGCCAGGGTCTGGGCGGCAAATGCCTCATGCATGTCGATGAGAGTGAGATCGCTGAGGGTGATGCCTGCCCTGTCCAGAGCGATGGGGGTCGCGTAGGAGGGCCCCATCAACATGTCCTGCCAGACATCGATGGCGGAAAAGGCGAAGCTGCGAATAAAGCCGAGCGGCTCCAGGCCAAGCTCCTTGGCACGCCCTTCACGCATCAGCAGCACGGCGGCGGCGCCATCGGTGAGCGGGGTGGCATTGGCGGCGGTGACAGAGCCATGCATCCGATCAAACACCGGCTTGAGCTTGGCGTAACTGGCCAAGTCCGAACTCTCGCGTATGTTGTTGTCGCGCTCAAGGGCCGCCTTATAAGGCGCCACATGGGCGGCAAACACCTCCTGAGCCAGCTTGCCCTCGGCCCAGGCCTGGGCGGCCAAACTATGTGAGCGGTGCGCCAGGGCGTCTTGCGCCTCGCGGCTGATACCGTGGCTCTTGGCCATCTGTTCAGCGGTCTGACCCATGGAGAGGCCAGTGGAGTATTCGGCCACGGCTGGCGGTACCGGCAGCAGATCCTTGATGCCGAGTCGGCGCAGGATGGCAAACTTTTGTGCGAAAGTGCGCGCCTTGTTGAGATCGACCAAGGCGCGGGCCAGCCGCTTGCTGACGCCGATGGGCAACACAGAGGAGGAGTCGGCACCGCCGGCGATGGCGATGTCGACCGTACCGGCCATGATGGACTCGGTGACATTGGCCACGGCCTGGAAGCTGGTCGCGCAGGCGCGCGACACGCTATAGGCATCAGTGCTGACGCTCATGCCAGTACCCAGCACTATCTCGCGGGCGATATTGGGCGCTTCCGGCATCTGTACTACCTGGCCGAACACCAGTTGATCGATGAGGGCGGGATCAAGGCTGGTACGGGCGAGCAACTCGCTCACCACCAACTTGCCGAGATCCACCGCCGGCACCCCATGAAAGGCGGTGGCCTGCTTGGCGAAGGGCGTACGCAGACCCGCCACGACGGCAATCCGTTCGCCCTGGCGAGTCGTCAGTTGTAAAGGCTGTTTCATCCTGGCTCCTTGGGTTAATCAGGTAGAGGTCAGACCTCATTGCGCCACATCTTAACAATCCGCTCACAAGTTTCATACGGCTGATTGAAACTAAATCTGTACCGGGAGGGACTCGGTTCTCGCACCCTGAGGGTATCTGGAGTATAAAAAGATCAACTTCTATTAAAACAATAGGTTTATCTCATGGCTCTGGCCGAATTTCGACAAGTACGCGAGCATATTGCCAGCCAGATCCTGGGGCAGGGCGAACTCATCGACGGCCTGCTCATCGCCCTGTTATGTGAAGGGCATGTGTTGATCGAAGGGGCGCCGGGTCTGGCCAAGACCCGGGCAGTCAAGGTGCTGGCGACGGCCATCGAGGGGCGTTTTGCCCGCATTCAGTTCACCCCGGATCTGCTGCCGGCCGATCTCACCGGCAGCGAGGTATTTCACCCTCAGGATGCCAGCTTTCAGTTCCAGCCAGGCCCTTTGTTCAATCATCTGGTGTTGGCCGACGAGATAAACCGGGCGCCAGCCAAGGTGCAATCCACCCTGCTCGAAGCCATGGCCGAGCGTCAGATCACGGTAGGCAAGAAGAGCTGGCGCCTGCCGGGCCTCTTTATGGTGGCCGCAACCCAGAACCCCATCGAGCAGGAGGGGACCTACCCCCTGCCCGAGGCCCAGCTCGATCGCTTCTTGTTCAAGCTCAATGTCGATTACCCGAGCCCGGCGCTGGAGCTCGCCATACTGCAGCTCAATGAACGGGGGGAGACATTGCCCCCCTCACCCTGCCTCATCAGCCCAGATGCCTTGCAAGCGGCTCGCGATGCCGTACTGGATGTCATGATGCAGCCCAGGCTAGCCCACTATCTGGTGCAGCTGATCTGTGCCACCCGGCCGTGCAGCGGCATAGCCCCCGAGCTGGGCACCCTGATCGATTTTGGTGCCAGCCCCAGAGCCAGTCTGGGCTTGGCCCGCGCCGCCCGCGCCCGCGCCTGGCTGGCTGGACGGGACTATGTGCTGCCCGAAGACATACAGCAGTTGGCTCCGGCCGTGCTGCGCCATCGCCTGCTGCCAAGCTATCAGGCCCAGGCAGAAGGTGTCGATGCCGAAGAGATCATTCGCCGCCTGTTGGACTGGGTGCCATGCCCCTGAGCCATGGCGCCTCGCCCAGCCAAGATCCGGCGTCCAACCGCTGGCCTCCCGAGTTGCAACTGCCCCTTGCCTGTCTGCTCGCCACCCGATTGCTGACCCGAGGGCCCCAGGTCACGCGGCGCAAGAGTCCATCCCAGCGCGGTGCCCAGCGCCGCCAGCCCGGTCTGAGCTTTCGCGAGCTGCGCCCCTATCAGGCTGGAGATGAGGTGCGCCACATAGACTGGCGGGTCACGGCCCGGCTCGGCCGCCCCTTCACCCGCCTCTATGAAGAGGAGCAGGAGCAGCATCACTGGTTGTTGCTCGACCTCTCACCTGGCCTCTATTTCGGTTCGAAACAGCGCCTCAAGGCCCAGCTGGCGTGCGAGCTGGCCGCGGCCCTGCTCTGGCGAGGCGAGCGTCATCCCCAGACATTGCATATTCACAGCGCAAGCCCTCAAACCCTCACCTGCAAGGGCTCTCCTCTGCCGCTGTTGCCAGCCATCTGCCGCCATTACCTGACCGGACTCGAGCGCCGTCCCTTGCCGACTCCCCTGGCGCAGACGCTTGAGCGGTTGCGCCCCCGGCTGCCCCACGGGGCGCGCCTGACCATCATCAGCGACCACATGCCACCGCCCCCCGCGCAAGAGCGGCAACTCAGGCTCATCGCCCGGCGCCACGACATCCATTACTGGCAACTCCGCGATCCCCTGGAAGCCGACCTCGATGCAACCGAACGACTGCCGGTGACGGGTCCACTCGGCCCGGGCTGGCTCGATGGCTCCAGCCCTCAGTTCGTGCGCCGTTACCGGATCCAGGCGGAGCAGCACCTGGCCCTGAGCCAGGCCCGACTGCTGCCCCTGGTGCAGCGCCTGACCTTGCTCGATAGCGGCCAGAGCCTGCAAACCCAGTGGCAATCCCTATGACCATGGATGCCGCCACCATTGTCACACGACAGATAGCCGAGCAGATCCGGGATATTCACCCAGGCCCGCCCCTTGATGCGGGCTGGCTGGACCCGCGCCTCGGCGCCCTGCTCCTGCTGGCCCTGCTCCTGGTGCTGCTCGGCGCTTTCGCCTGGCTTGGCCACCGGATCTGGCTGTACTGGTGCTGGCGCCAGGCCACCGGAGTGCCACCAGCAGGCGATCAGCGTCTCTGGTTCGTCGGGTTGCACGAGAGGTTGCGCCAGGAAGGGCTGCGCCGCTGGCCAATAAGCCGTACCTTGCAAGGTGCCGACTGGCTCGCCTGGCTCGACAGCCAGGGCCCGACTGATTTCCTGCGCTGGCAACACCAGTGGGATGAGTGGCTCTATGGCGGCCGATCACCGAGTCAGTCCCAATGCCTGGCGATCCATGCCGACTACCTGCGCCTGGGTCGCCAACTGCTGCTCGGCCGATGCTATCTCCAAGGGGGGGCCGGATGATATTGGCCTGGCCCTGGTTCGCCCTCGCCCTGGTGCTGCCCCTGCTGGTACGCTCCCTGCCCCCCTTGCATCGCCCTCGTTTGCACCATGACGGCTTTGCGTTGCAAGGCTCACAGGGCGGTCTGCCACTCTGGTATGGCGCCCTGTTGTGGGGAGCACTGGTATTGGCCTTGTGCCGTCCTCAACTGATCGGTGAGCCCATCGTCCAGTATCAAGACAGCCGGGATCTGCTGCTGGCCGTGGATCTCTCCGACAGCATGCGCACCCCGGATATGTTTGACGGCAGTCAGCAGCAAGACAGGCTGAGTGCGGTGCGCAAACAGATAAAGCAGCTGATCCTGGCCAGGCAAGGTGACAGGATCGCCCTCATCGTCTTCGCCGACCACGCCTACCTGCTCAGCCCGCTGACAGAAGAGACCCAAGCGCTGTTGACCCTGGCCGATGAGCTGGATTTTGATCTGGTCGGACGTACCACGGCGCTCGGTGAGGCCATCGCCCTCGCCAACACCCATAAAGAAGCTGATCGCGAGGCGGCGCTGCTGCTGATCACCGATGGTCGCAACACGGCGGGCACTGCCGATCCCTTGGTTCAGGCTCGTCAGGCCGTCGCCGCTGGACTCAAGATCTACACCCTGGGGGTTGGTGCGGATCCAGACAGCCAAGCGCTGACCCCGGCCCAGCCAGATCCCAGTACAGAGCTGGATGAACCTCTGCTCACCGAGTTGGCCACTCTGGGACAGGGTCACTATTTTCGCGCTCGCACCCAAGGAGATCTCCTTGCCATGAATCAGCGCTTCGACCAGCTGGAACCGGGTGCCAGGGCAGGTCACAGCTACCGCCCCCTGACCGAACTCTATCCATGGCCACTATTCCTGTTCACCCTGCTTCTGCTGCCGGGGCTAAGGAGGCCAGGATGAGGATAAAGGCAGTGCACACTTGGCCAGTTATTTCGAGCGGAGGCCAGCCATGGAACTAATCCTGCTGCGTCCCTGGTGGTTGCTGGCCTTGCTCCCCTGGCTCTGGCTCGGTTGGCGCCTGCGTCGTCAGTCACCGCTGCTTAGTCCCCTGATGCGTCGCTATCTGTTGCCCGGCTCCAAGCCTGCGATCCCCTGGCGCTGGTGGGCAGCGCTACCCGCGATCCTGGCTCTGTGCGGCCCGGCTCTGGTTCGGGGCCAAACCGAGCAGACAGCCCCTCCTCTGGACATCTGGCTGCTGAGTCTTGCGGGCTCCATGGAGGCCCAGGACCTGGCACCGGATCGCGCCACTCGGGTGCGCCTGCAACTGCAAGATCTGCTGGCTCAAAGCCAGGGGCAGCGGATAGCCCTGATCCTGTTTGCCGCCGATGCCTATCTGGCCATGCCAGCCACCCGGGATCATGAGGCGATCGCCCGCCTGCTGCCGGACTTGCGACCCAGTATCATGCCGTCGCAAGGCGACAACCCCGAGCGAGCCCTGGCGCTGGGATTGGCGCAGATCCCGGCGGGCCAAACTGCCCGTCTGCTGCTGATAACCGATGGCCTGACCCCGGATAAGATCCGGCGCATAACCGATCTTTGGCCCTGCCAGGGACGTTGGCAGTGCCTGCGCCAGGCAAGCGCCCCTCGCCTTGATATACTGCTCGCGGCCACGGCGCAGCCGGTTCAACTCTCTCCCGAACTGGCTCAAGCGCTGGGCAGACGCAGCCTGCCAGCCCCTGATATCAACCAGATGACGGATTTGGCCACTCGCCTCGGCGGTGAGCTGCACCCCCTGGGTACTCGCCTGCCTCTATTCGCCCCCCTGCCCACCGGTCTGGCGCCGGACCCTGCGCACCGGCAAGATCTGGGCCCCTGGCTGCTGCTGCCCTTGTTGCTGCTGGCA